>NZ_JBNGPA010000017.1:0-136538 GCF_050589845.1 Carboxylicivirga agarovorans
TATTCCCCATCTAATTCGATAGCTAGCTTTAATTGAGGACAATAAAAATCCAGAATGTATTGCCCAATAGAATGTTGTCGCCTAAACTTCAGATTCCATATTCTTTTTTCCTTTAAGGTAATTCCAAAGTTCACATTCCGCTGGAGTTGCTCTGTTTCTCAATAGTTTTCTCCTATAAATCATTTCTGGCCGGTTACTTTTCATATCTTTCTTATATTGTTGAAAACTAATTTATAAAAAGACTTAAAACCACCTCCCCTCTCCTTCGTCGAGGTACTCCTCCTTGCCAGGAGGAGAGCTGATTTACAGCTTGCAAAACACTATATATGTGAATGTTTGAATCTTTTCGAACACTCGTGGGCGGCGCTATGCTTTGCCCCGGGCTATGATGTGGCAGGCCTACAGCCTGCTATTTACAGCTTGGTTAAAAAATATAGTTTATTAGTTTAATCGTTCAACTTATAAACGCATAAACTCATAAACAATTTGACGGTTCGACAATTCAACTACTCGACAGTTCGACAACTCGACAGTTAATCAGTTCGACTATTTATCAGTTCGACTAACTATAGCTATCGGGATCGACAAAAAGATGAGGGTAGCGAAGCACCCGGCGCGGGCACCAGGCACTACCCACTATTCACTAATTATCTATTCCCCAATTTTTATTGGGTTTATCGCCCATTTCAAGCTCCAGTTTACCACCTTTCAGCAATTCATTGGCCGGAAATTTAAAATCCCTTAGTTCGACTCCGTTTAATCGGGCCGACTGTACATATCTATTTAATCGGGATGCGTTATTGGCCACAATAACAAACTGTTCTCCTCTGTTGTATCTCCCTCCAAGGTCAATGGTTACTTTCTCAAACAACGGACTGGCAATTTCATAGACAGGATCAACACTGCAACCACCATCGGTTTGAAATAAGCCCAGCGAAGCCATTACAAACCAGGCACTCATCTGTCCCTGATCTTCATCGCCCAGGTAGGCATTTGAGATACCGTAGCCATAGTACCGCTCCATAATGGCGCGACTCCATTTTTGTGTAAGCCAGGGCTTACCCACCCAGTTAAACAGGAAAGCAAAGTGCATGGATTGCTGGTTACCCTGTATCACCGGATAGTTCCAGTACTGGTCATTCATACCGTTAAAACGTGTTTTATCGCTCTCTTCAAATCCCCAGTCGAGGCGTTCGATAAAACGTTCTTTACCGATCATTTCGGCTAAAGCAGGTACATCCTGGGGCACAAAATACGTGAGCTGCCAGGCATTTCCTTCCACATAATGGTGGTTGGCCCCTGATTTATAAGGATCGAAATCTTCTTTCCACTGGCCTTTGGAGTCCTTTAAACGGGCATACCCCGTATCTGTGTCAATCACATTCCTCCAGTTATATCCGCGCTTCAGAAAGGTCTTATGATCCTTTTTCTTACCCAGCGACAAGGCCAATTGTGATACAGTCCAGTCATCATACGAGTACTCCAGTGAGTTGGAAAAACGCCCCATGTCATATGGTACATAACCGTACTTTAAATAAGGCAGCAGGTCGCGGTTCCCGGCAAAGCCACCACCAACTTCCTGCGCAGGCGTTGTCTGCATTTTTTTAACGGCTTCAAAGGCTTTCTCCGCATCAAAATCGCGAATACCCATTTGGTAAGCACCAACAATTAAGGGAATTTCGTGTTCGGCTACCATTACCGGAACATACTCCATGGCAGCAGGCCCTTTAGCCAGCCAGCCATTGGCATCGTACATGGCCAGTTGCGATTTCACCCAGTTACTGCTCCATTCAGGTGTTACCAGGTTCCAGAATTGATTCAGGTTCCAGAAGGTATTCCAAAAGGCATCACAGCCTAAAGCAGGATTGAGGGGATTATCCATTTTACGAACCACCTCATCCGCATCGCGCCATTCGCCATTGACATCGCTGTATATGTTGCGACTGCACAATGAGCGGTACATGGCATTGTAAAAACGCTTCTTTTCCATTTGATTGGAAGTGGTGATATCAACACGACTGAACAGCTTATCCCATTCCGCAATATGATAGTTTTTTACTGCATCAAAGTTCCAGCCAAAGGGTTCAGTAATCTCCTTCTGTAAATTTTCAGATGCATTTTCGATACTGACATAGGAGATTCCGGTACGAACCTGTACCTGTTTATTGTTAGTTGTATTAAAGCCGGCTATAAATCCTGCATCCTCAGGATTTTTATGTCTCAGCTTACTGGCTTTAATCACCTCATCATCGACCCAAACACTGGCTGATGCAATTGGTTGATCAAACTCAATCACAAAGAACACTATGTACTCCTGATCGATACCTCCAGCCCAGGTATTTTCAGTTATCTGATGTGAAAATCCCTCAATGCGGTGATCATTCACCTGTGTCAATTCCACTTCTTTATTCTGATACGTATATTCAGCCGGTATTTGCAAATCTATGAGCACCCTTGACTCACCATCATCAGGAAAGGTATAGCGTTGTAATCCACAACGTGTGGTAGAGGTCAATTCGGCCAGTATATTGTAATCAGTCAGCTCTACGCTGTAAGAGCCTATTGGAGCCTTTTCTGTTGCTTTATCTATCCTTGATCGATAGCCACTATCCGGATCCTTTTCATCACCAACCTTGATCTGCAATTGACCGTTGGTCGGCATCATACCTAAACCGGCAACGGTCCACTCGTGAATATGACTAAAGCAAGCTACCGATTCAAAGTTAGGCTCATAGCCCCCTTGCCAGGCCGGATTTTGGTTATCGGGGCTCAGCTTAACCATACTAAATGGCATCCATGGACCTGGTGCTATCATCCAACGCGAATGGCCAGTCCCCATTTTTGTATCCACATAAGCGGCCGGTGTCACTTCTTCACCGGGGTTCCGCTCAACCAATCCTGAGGCTACCGCTGTTCCATCAATCAGTATTTCGTATTCACTTTCCACAGGTGCTTCAACGCCCGGCATAGGTGCTTCAAAAATGTAACGCCCCTTCTCCACCTTTTCTTTAAAAATTTCATTGCCGTCAAGCATTACCACTAAATCGGGTGTACCAGCCAGGTGCTCCACATCAACCAATAAAGGCTGAGAGCCTTTCAACTCGTAATCAGCAGCTTCGATATTTCTTACAAATACGCTGCCCGGATCAGTCAAAATTGTATTCCCCGGACCTTCGAGCTTGATACAGTCAAACTTGATCCATGAACCCTCAAGTGTTGTTAGATTTATTTCGTTGCCCCCCGCATGTATCTCACTTGCCGGCAATGGTATTTCAATCAGGTGGTGGCACGAGTCGCAGGGTTCACCGTCGATATTACTTTCAGAAGCCCGTGCAGGTAATTTGAATTTACGGGCATTCCCATTAACGGTGACCTTAAATAGCGGTTGATCTTTGCCATTGTAGTCCAATAGTTTGATACTAAGGTTCCATTGACCACGTTTGGGTAATTCCTCAACACCAAACAAAATATTCAGGGTACTGGAACGCCATCCTGATGTTCCCCATGTACCGCCCCAGGTATCGCTGGTGCCGGGTATGATATACGGCCAGTCTTTTGATGCATCGGACCGGCCAACCAGGTAATACTTATCCTCCCAGCCAAAATCATTGGCGATATAATCATTGTAGCCATTGTTAGACAAGGCAAATTCATTACCTGAATTGTTATCCTGACCTATTTGCCATATTACTTTGCTTTGCTGTGTGCAGGAACTTATCAACACTAATAATGCCGCCACAGCTAAATACATTGTTCTCATACTTTATTTATTTTTTTCCGCCCATTCGTAAAACATTTCAATTGACCTTGCCAATACACCTGCTGATCCTTTAAAATCGGCCGAGCCCATTGGACTTCCATCAAGGGTATACCATTCGTAGAAGCCATCATTGCTAATTACTCTTTCCATCATGGGCTGAGCCATTACATAGGCTTCCCTCACATATCCATTTGCTATGAGCTGCTGAATTAAACGGCCTCCAAACCAGGTCCAGTCCCCGCCATTCTGATATTCATAAGGTGCAGTGACTCCCTTACCCAATACCTCCTGAGGGTAGGCCGGGAAGACCGTTAAGCCAACCGATTGGGCACCCGCCTTTTGAACATTGCTGTTGAAATGCGATATGGTAGCGGCAATTTCATCTGATGTTAACACGCCTGCCTCAATAGCTACAGCTGTTCCGCCGTGGTAAAAGATTTCATTCTCGTCGAAACCAGCCGGAAAGGGTGAAGCGCTGATATAAACGTGTGGAATAAATTTCTGCCTGCCGGCATCCCATAAGTATTTTCTGATGTTGTTAACAAGATCTGAATACCTGGTCTTCCAGTATGCTATCTCCTCACTATCAGAAGTCAGTTGTGACAGGTTCTGACAAGCGATAGCCAACATGGCGTTATCATACACATCTATGCTCCAATGTGTTAAAGAATCTGTATCAACCACTGCTCCTCCTTCAACCTGAACATCGCCCCAGTCAAAGGTTGTAGCACCTGTGATAAGTTGATGCTGTGCCGAATACCTTTCGTTTAACAGGAAATCAATTGATAAACGCATTCTTTCAGAAACAGTTTTACCGGCCACCAGCTCTGTTAAAATAGACCTATCCCCCGTTTTTCGAATGTATTTATAAATTGCCTGTATCAATGATGTTTCCTGGTCAGTTTCCACAGTATTCTTAAAACCAATATGACCAGGGGCCGTTTCCGACTCATAGGTATTGGGATCGTGCCATGTGAAAGCTTCGCGGGGAACATATCCATCCAGTAATTCCCCATTTTCCTGTTGGAAGTGGAAAAATAGTAAAAGGTTTTCCCGAATAACACCGTTATCATATTCATCGCACGAAAGCTCAATGAAGGTATTCAGATCACGGCTCCAAACCATTTGATAGCCCGAGCCTGCATAAAAGCCCTTCTTCATTAACTCACGGGCCATTGCGTCAACCTTCTGAAATTTTTCGTCAGCCAGTATTTTACCAGCCAGCTCTTTGCTGCTCTCATTCTGCGTATGACATCCCATCAGAAAAGCGGCAATGAGTAAAAAAATCCACCTATACATAGTGCTGTGTTTAGAATTACTTCATAAAAGCTTTAACCATCATGGCCTCATTTCCGGACTCATTGGTGATTTTACAGGCCCCTGCCGCAGCAGGAATTACAAAAGTTTCGGCATAGTTAAAGCGTTGCTTCACGCCATTTTGAGTTTCAACAATAATACTGCTTCCTTCAACCAGTGAAAGCACAAGGCACTTTCCGCCTGTCTCTATAGCAATCTCAGTATTAAAATGATAGCGCTCTACATCGTAGGTATGCTTCTCGTGTGTCGCCAAATGGTATTGCTTCCAGTCACTTCCTTCATTTATCAATGCTGGCTTAGCTATTAACTTATCCTTCACATACTGACCTTTGCGATCAAAACAAAGATTCTCCATACCGCGCTCCACATTAATGGGCCGAGGTTTTCCGTCCAGATCCAAACGTAACCAATCATACATTTTAAAGGTGAAGATGTAAGGTGTTGTACTTATTTCCAAAACCAGGTTCTCGGTTCCGGAGCCATGTATGGTACCTGGCGGAATCAGGAACAGATCGTGCTTATGAGAGTCATGTACCTGAACATGCCTGGTGATATCAATGGCCTCCTTATTTTGGAAGCTATGCTTTAAATCTTCTTCAAAAACCTTTGGATCAACATTTTCCTGGAACCCCAGGTAACACTTGGCATTTTTGCCGGCGTCTAAAATATAATAGGTCTCCTCCTGTGTTATGGTTTCGCCAAAGTGCTTTTTCATATATTCGAGTTGCGGGTGACACTGGATGCTTAGGTTACCACCTTCAAACGTATCTAAAAAGTCAAACCTGATGGGAAACTCATAGCCATACTGATCGGCATTCACCCCCATAACAGACTTGTTTTCATGAAACATCAGGCAGTCGAATGACACCTCCAGCAGTTTACCATCACTCTCAAACAGCAATCCGTTTTCGGGTACTATTAATTCGAAGGACCAGGCATAATTAATAACATCGTTATTCAAAGACTTTATTCTGTCGCGGATCCACTGACCACCCCAGGCTCCCGGCTCAAACCATGGCCTTACACGAAACACGTTGTTAGCCATTGATGATAATCCCTTTCGTAAATCATCACCAGTCATCCATACCACTTCGTTTGTTTGCTGGCCATCGATCACCATGTCAATGTCCTTTAAAACCTTTGCTTTATGCTTGTTTAGCACCACCCAGTCTACAAAATAGAACCGTTTATACATGGGTTTTATGGCATCAGGCTTATGGGCGCCCAGGTTGCATATTGATCGGGCCCTGGCTCTGAACTGTAACTCATTTTTAGGCAGATCAATGTATAGCAAGGTTCCATTCCAACTGCTTAATGAGGCTCCAATACCATACATGATATTGATATCAACACCTGACTTTTTCTGAAGACTTTGTAGTTTGTCATTATCAAAAAAGTCTGCTAATTCAAGGCTTGTGCGTTTACCAAAAATGGGATCATCACCACCCAAAAAAGGCCTGACAAGATCATCAATTTCAGCAGGAGATCTAAGAGCCTGATCAACCTTCACAAGATTAACCTTTCTGCCTTTGGACTCCAGGGCATTGCCTAACAGTTTGATAAAGGGCTCAAAAAAGACGCCAACATATCCATCAATGCAAATGGTTTCCTTACCGGCAAGCCTGGCAGCCAATGACTCAATATCATTGTGTATGCTTCCTGCCTCAAGCTTCATGCTTGGATAAATATCATAGGCTCCCTCTTCAGTTACCTCCTTATTGACAGGTAACAGAAACTGCTTCGTTTCTCTTATCTTCTCCATTATTTTTCACTTACATTTTCCAACATCTCAATGGCTTTGTATAAAACGCCTGCTGAACCTCTGAAGGTACCCGACCCTGTTGGTTCGTTATTTACCGTGTACCATTCAAAAAAGCCATCATTCTTTTGCACACGTTCTGTCATGGGTAGTAATTGCTCATAGGCTTCCTGGTAAAAACCATACTTTACCAGTTGCTGAATCATACGGGCACCAAACCAGGTCCAGTCACCACCATTCTGATAACCATAAGGGTACATGCCTTTATTTTCAAAAGCCCAACCGGGGTATGGCGGATACATGGTTAAACCAATAGAACCGGCTCCTGAAGCCTTAACATTGGCGATCATCTTATCAAGGGAAGTCTTAATCTGTTTGCGGTTTAATAAACCAGCCTCAATGGCCACTGCCGTTCCACCATGATAAAATATCTCATTCTCATTAAAGTCATCAGGATAAGGTGAACCGTCGAGGTACACATGAGGTATAAACTTTTGATTACTTTCATCCCAAAGGTGCTTCATGGTATTTTTGGCCAATTTATCTCGCACGGGTTTCCACCTCGATTTGGTTTCTGGCAATAGTTCTATGATATTATTCAAAGCAATAAGCATCATGGCATTATCATAAATATCAAGGCAATACTTGGTATCATCGGTGATATAGACACCCCAGGGGTGACTGTGCTGCACATCGCCCCAGTCGGCAGTTGTAGCCCCCCATATTAACCCATGATCTGCACTCCAGCGATGATTCATTAAAAATTCCATTGACCATTGGAGACGCTCAGCAACTGTTTTATCACCAATCTTCTCATTCAAAAACTCCCTATCGCCGGTTTTCATTACATACTTGTATACTGCCTGCACCAATGAAGATTCATGATCAGTCTCGACCGTGTTTTTGTGGCCGCAATAGTTGGGTTCCAGATCGCTGTAGAAATACTTATACCCACCCTCGGTATGAACCGCTTTACTTTGTGGGATAAAGCCATCGAGTATGTTACCATCATCGCCCTGTAGCCGGAAAAAGACACGCAGGTTCTCCTTAAGTTCCTCCCTGGGATATACCTCGGCCGACAACTCAATAAAAGTGTTATAATCGCGTATCCATACCTCACCATATCCATCGCCGGCATTAAACCCGGTTTTCACCACCTCCAGTGCCTTTTGTTTGACAAAGTCAAAGCTCTCATTGGTTTGAATGGATTCTTTTAATTCCTTACTGATTCCTGACTTTGGGGCACAGCCCAAGAGCAGGAAGGTCATTCCTAATATGAAAAAACTAGTCCTCATTGTTATATAAATTTGTTGATGATTTCATTTCAAAGTCTAAAGTGGCACCTTTAACCAACTCGTTGAAAGGCACCTGTCCGTTGACCGCTTGTCCGTTTAACATCACCGACTTAACAAGCAGGTTCTCAGGGGAGTTATTCCTAACCTTTATTGTGATGCTTTTGCCAGGGTAATAATCCTTATTCAGCTGAATATCAATCTTATCAAAAGCCGGGCTACCGGTTTGCATGGTCGGATGCTCATTGGTAAGGCCGGCCACATCAAATAGACCGATCGATGCCATTACATACCAGGCCCCAAGTTGTCCCTGGTCTTCGTCCTGTCCATAGCCATAACCGTGAATCGGGCCTGTGCCATAAAATTCACGTCCTATTTTCCGGGTCCAGTATTGCGTCTTCTCACGCTGACCTGAGAAATTGTACAGCCATGGTATATGAAGACTTGGCTGATTGCCATGGTTGTATAGTGTTTCAACACCCGCAAAAGCATCAATTTCCTTTCCTCCGCCAAAGCTCATTTTTCGCGATGACAGAAAAACAGAATCCAGGCGATTATTGAACTCATTCACCCCTATCTTATTTACCAGCTCTCTGGGATGATGCGGCACATAGAAGCTGTATTGCCAGGCATTACCCTCCTGAAAGCCTCTCCACCCTTGCAACGGGTTAAAATCGTCGATGAAATTACCCATACTGTCCTTTGGATGTATAAAGCCGTTCTCTTCATTAAAAAGGCTTTTCCAGGCATATGACAGCTGTTTCAGTTGCCGGTATTCATCCTCCTTATTTAAAGCCCGGGCAAACTGAGCCACTGCATGTGCTCCAAATGAATACTCTAAAGTATGGGATGCTGAAAACTGGTATTGCTCAGGTATATCGCTTGTTGGGATATCTGAATGGTGGAGAAAACCATTTTGAACAAACTGTTTAACATCTAACTTACCTGCACCATAAGGACGGTCTTTCCAGCCTGATTCATTCTTATAAGCAGCCTCAAAAGCCAGGTCAACATCGTAGTTCCGAATACCACAGTTGTAAGCCGCGGCGATAATCAGACCAACATAATTGGTTCCTACTCCGGATACATACCGGCTATTGGCCAGTCCATCGCCTAACCAACCCGCATCTTTATATACCAGCAGGTGTGATTGCACATAATCGTTATAATATTCGGGCCAGACCAAAGCCCACAGTTGTGTCAGGTTCCAGAAAGCACCCCAAACTGCATCCGTATTGTAAAACGAAAATTCGGGCTGACCATTACTATCTAGAGGAATCTGTCCTATACTACCATCATTTTTCGGATAAGCCCCATTGACATCGCTTGCCAGTCCCCGACCTAACAAAGCGTGATACAGGCCGGTGTAGAATTTGATTCGATCATCAACAGCTCCACCCTGCACGTTGATCTTGTTTAATTCATTGGTCCATATTTCCTGTGCCATTTCCTTTGCCTTATCAAATGACATTGACTCTGCCTTTCGATTGAGGCGGGCATTGTCAAGGGAAGTAAATGAAATCCCAATCTGTACATCAAGCTGCTCGGCTTTATCTGTTACAAAGGATACATATGCACCTGCTCCAACTCCTGAAACCGATGATTTACCGGGCATAACAGAATCGTTGATAAACATGCCAAAGTTCTCTATGCTTTTGTTTAGTGATGCAGAAAAATAGATGTCGATCCATGCACCTTTCTGATATTTCTTTACATACTCGGGCTCAGTCCTCACCCAGCCTTCAATGGTATTATCATCCACTTTGCTTACATGAGCATCGAGTACCTTGCCACTCTCGCCCTGCCTTCGTCCGATATCAAAAACAAGATTAGCCTCAGCATTTTCAGGGAATGAGTAGCGGTGAAAGGCCACCCTTTTTGATGCAGTCAGTTCAGCTTTAATGTTATAATCATCTAACACAACACTATAATATCCGGGTCTGGACTCTTCGGTCTCTTTCGAAAAGCGTGAACGGTAACCTTCATCAGGATTTTCAAGTTTACCGGGCTTTGTTATCAAGGAGCCACAGGTAGGCATCAGTGAAATACCGCCAATCTGAAACTCATGGGTATTAACAAATCCTTCAATAGAGGTATGACGCTCGTCGTAACCTACCGCTTCCCACCCCCACTTATTGCCGTAATGACCGTTGGTTGATGGTGCTGGTTTTGCCATGCCAAAGGGCAGTGAAGCCGGTGTATAGAAAAACCATCGACTATGAGCTGTACCAATATTGGGATTGACATAGTCAATTGGATTCACCTGCTCCTGACAAGCTATCATTAACATTGTTAAGAATAGAATTATCCCCCCTTTGCAATAGCTTGTTAATATGTTTGAACATTTACTTAAATACATCTTTACACGTCATTAATTGAAATTTAACCCTCACTGTCATCTACTGAATCATTGCACCACAAAAGACGACTCCAAACGAATGTCATTGGAGGCTGCCCCTACCATCACTTTAAACTCACCAGGTTCAACCACTCGCTTCATTTCTTTATTCCAAAGCGCTAAGTCATCTGGCAATATGGTAAATGATACTTCTTTCTCTTCGCCCGGTTGCAGCTCGACACGTGTGAAGCCCCTAAGCTGAATGGCCGGTGTGGCAACTGAACTGAATACATCGGTAATGTACAACTGCACAATCTCTGTTCCTGCTATTTCAGATGTATTTTTGATCATTGCACTTACGATCTGCTCATCATTAGCACTGATCTGCGGCTTTTCTATTTTCAGGTCGGCATATTTAAACTCACTGTAGCTTAAGCCATGTCCAAAGGCAAACAAAGGATCGCGTGTTCCATCAACATAAGAGGCGGTAGCAGATTTCTTCTGATTATAATATAAAGGCACCTGACCTGTTGTTTTAGGAACGGTAATAGGCAATTTACCGGATGGGTTGACTTTACCTGTTAATATCTCCACTGTGGCCTGTCCGCTCAATTCGCCTGCATACCATGTTTCCAACACCGCGTCAACCTTTTCTAATTCTTCTGTTATAGCCAATGGGCGACCATTCTGAAGCACAAGGATGATTGGCGTTCCGGTAGTTGCCACCTCGTTTAATAAACGTTTGCTGTTCGCATTTAATTCAAGTCGAAGTTTATCTTTTCCTTCTCCACTATCATCTTCAGTTTCACCTAATACAAGAATAGCCACATCGGCTTTTTTAGCAGCTACCACTGCCTTTTCAAACATGGTGCTTTTCTTGTCCACATCAGGTTTGATCTCCCATTTCAACTGCAGTCCTGCATAATCTTCAAACTCGGCAAACTCAAGTTTCACGGCATACTTCTTCCCTTTTTCCAATCGTAACTGGTGATGTGTCCATTGGTTAATTGTCGCTCTGTCCCAGTTATCAATGATCACCTCTCCATCAATCGTCAGTCGCGCTATATCATCGGCGATCATTCCAAAATTGTAAATCCCCGAAATCTCAGGTACGATAAAACCAGTCCATCGGATCGAGAAGTTGTCGCTGTTAACACCCGCCTCAGGACTCAGGTTATGCCAGTATTTGACCAGGCTGGTCTCAATCTGCGAGAAGACAGGTTCACCAGAACAGTCAGTGTTATTGAAATATTCAGCTAACAAGCCAGGTTCGCCCGATTCAGTCAATAAAAACTTCTCACTTATTTGCTCCAGGTTAAAGGCAGGAACATTCAGGTCTACGAAATTAACATCATAGTCTGTTTCGTTGAAAGCATCAACAATTGAAACACCTTCCACATTTTTAGGTGAGTAACCGCCCAGATGCACTTTACCCGCCATTTCACCAATAACAGCAATCTTTTTCACATCATCGCCCAATGGCAGAATATCGTTGTTATGTAGTAAAGTGATGGATTTTCGGGCTGACTCCAATGCGATCTCCTGGTGTTCTTTACTGTGATAACGCTCTGCTTTCAGATCAACATTGGTATATGGATTTTCAAATAAACCAAGACGGAACTTTACATACAACACACTTGCCACTGCCCGGTCAACATCTTCCATTTTTAAGGTATTATCATTAACCGCCTCTATGATCGCGTTTTGAAATACATCATGTTTATAATCATAGAACTGCATATCCAGGCCAGCTCTTATGGAGTTAGAGATAGCTTCCTTAGGAGTTTCAGCTGTTCCGTGAGAATTGGTTTGCTTGGCAATAGCTCCCAAATCGGATAATACCATGCCTTTGAAGCCCCATTCACCCCTTAGCAAATCATTCAGTAACCAGGGATCAGCTGCCGCAGGAATACCGTCCCACTCGTGATAAGCAGCCATTGCCCCCAAAGCTTCAGCTTCTACAAATGCCTTTTCAAACACATATAAAAAATTACTTCGGGCCTCACGCTCTCCAATATAAACAGGGGCGGTATTTTTTCCTGCTTCGGGTATACTATGAACACCATAGTGCTTTGGCTCGGCTATTACAGCATCATCGTTGGTTAAATCATCACCCTGTAAGCCATTAATATAAGCTACACCATTTCGTGCTGCCAGGTAAGGATCTTCACCATAGGTTTCCTGTACACGTCCCCAGCGAGGCTCGCGGCCTATCCCTAATACCGGGGCCAAAACCATGTGAACGCCCACTGAACGGGTTTCACGACCAACCACTTTACCAATTCTCTCCATAAGCTCCACATCCCAGGCACTAGCCATGCCAACAGGCACCGGAAAAGCTGTTGATTTGCTACCCTGGTATCCATGTAAAGCCTCTTCTATAAACAAGGCAGGTATACCCAGACGTGTATTTTCTATAATGTATTTCTGAAGTTCATTGGCATATGCTGCTTCTTCAGGATAATAATCGTGAACACTTCCTATACTCATGCCCTTTAAGGCTTTTTCAGCCAACCCGACCGACAGGCGTCCTTCATGGCATACATCACCAGCCGAATACATATCCAGCTGCATCACTTTTTCTTCCAGTGTCATCCGGGAAAGTAAATCTGCTATGCGGGTTTCAATATCCAGATCAGCGTTTTTATATGCCGGTAATTCTGATGAATTGTCGCAGGCAAACATCAGCAATGTACTGATCAATATTATAAATAGCGGTCTCATAAAAATATAATTTTATTACAATTTCGTTGGTTTTAAGATTGTTAGCAAGAGTATATAGAGTAATAAACCGAAGATGACCCAAAGTCCCCCATTCAGGTGATATTCCATGGCCAGGCTAACCAAAAAAGGAAATATGGCACCGCCTGAAATAGCCATCATCATTAAGCCTGATATTTCATTAGATCGTGCCGGATACTGCCCAACGGTGATGGAAAAGATCAGTGGAAAAACATTGGATACCCCCAGGCTTACCAAACCAATCAACACCCATGCGGCCACTGCGTTTTCAACCATTGTAAGAGTCAATACAAATATCAATGCCAGTAATGCTGAAACTTTTAAAAACTTAGAGGCGTTTCCTTTCATCAGGATAACGCCGCCAATGAAAGTACCTATCATCTTGGCAAAGAAATAAACTGTTTTGCCGTACTTGGCGGCTTCCTCCTCAACACCTATTTTAAGTTGCAGAAAAGCACCAATGTTTGAATTAATAGCAACATCAACACCAACAATTGCAAAAATACCCAGCACCATTAAGGCAATGTATTTGTTACCTAACAGCTGCAGACAGGAAGAAAAACTAACCTGGGTACTATCCGTTTGCTCTTCATTGATAGAGGTATAACTCAACCAAACAAAGGCCAATACTGATATTGCTCCAAATAAGTACAAACCGAAGCGCCAGGCACCTTCTCCTTCAAATCCTATTGATTGAGCAATAAGAGGCCCCACCACAGCGGCTACATAGGGCCCGATCATTGAGCCCAATGATTTTATAAATTGAGAAAAGCTTAAAAACCCGGAGGCCTTTTCATCCGGTACAACATCCATCAATAATGGATTGGCTGAGACCTGCATAATGGTGTTACCAATGCCCAGCAGTGAGAAAGACAACAAAATGACCGGTAGTGTATTTCCTATAACAGGAACAAATAAGCCAATAGCCGTTATTAAAATTGACAGGCTCAGTACTTTCTTCTTTCCCACTTTAGATTGCCATATTCCTGCCGGAACCGACAATAAGAAGAACCATATAAAGGCCACAAAAGGAATCAATTGCAGCAAGTAAGCCGGTGTTTCGCTACTTTGCTTTAATTCATCAACGCCCGTTCCCACAAGATCGACAAAACTGACGATTAAGAATGAGAACAAAACGGGTAATACTATTTTGGGATGTATTTTCTTCATAGATCTGATTTACATTCGTTTTAACTGCTCTTTAACTGACTGGTAGAAATCATCATCAAGCAACATAGCAGCACCAATAAATGCTGAATCTTCAAGCCTGGATGATGGCTTTACAAGGACATTCAATCCCGTCTGTTTCAAGCCATGATTTAAGGCTCCTTCAAACAAGTGAAACGCACGTGAAATATTACCGCCAATGACCATTTTATCAACTTCGAACTTTTGCAACCAGGGCCTTAGGAACAAAGCCAGTTTATTACCAAAGTCAGTAAATACTTCTTGAGCAATATGGTTTGTGCTGTACAATTCAGCCATTTCTTTCACCCCTTCTACATACCTGTTTGACAGGACATTAAATCGCTCAACCAGCCCTCGGGTGGAGAAATAATCATCGGCAATGCCTTTATCAAATGGCAGATGCCATAAACATCCTCCTTCAGGCACTTTTTCATCACTGATAACAGGAACACCCATATCCAGAAAAGCAGCTCCAAAACCGGTCCCCAATGTAATTGCCAGGCTTCTGCAACTACCGGTAAGCTCTCCATTGAAATATTCACCTGCCGCAAATGCTGTAGCATCGTTAATAAAGCGAATCTGATCACCTGCAATGTCGACACGATCCCGAAGTTCCTCGCGAATATTAACCTGGTTAAGATTTTGGTATTTTGAATTCTCCCCGGTAAATTGTCCCACCCCATTCTCGTAATCAATTGGGCCGGGAAAAGCCAGCCCTATTCCAACTACATTTTCTTTACCAACTTGCTGAATACATGGATTAATTAATTCAGCAAAGGTTTCAAAAACAGATTCTTTACTGCCCTGATTATTCATTGGTAACGAGTTGAAGCCTACATTTCCCAATTGCCTGGTATTTAAGTCAATTACTTTACAGCTAATGTGACTACCGCCAACATCAACACCTATTGATAATTTTTTCTGCATGATACTAACGCTTTATGGTTATGGAATAGGTAAACTTCTCAGCATTGTAAAAGCCAATGTTATACTCAATTGGCCTTGCTCCCGGGTCAGAAACAAATCGTTCTCTTACCAGCACAGGCTCACCCGCTGTTATCTTTAACCTATCCGCAGTTATCCTGGAAGCTGACTTGGCCTTTATCTTTTCCCTGGAACTGGTTGGTACAATATGAAATTCGTTTTCTAAAATCTCATACAAAGGCCGGGTAAAATCAACGTCTTTACTTAAGCCAATTCTTGGATGAAAATAACTCTCAAAATACACAAAAGGACCTTCGGAACTGCCACGCAGACGACATAAACATAAAAGCTCAGTACCTTCATCAACACCAAAAAATGATGCTATTTTGGCATTGGCCTTTGCCATTTTTACCTCAGCAGAGAAATTAATGAACTGCACCCCTTTTTCTGACATTTCCTGGGTAAAACTTAACCAGCTGTCAAGGTTGGTGGATATTTCCTTTTCAGCCACTTTGGTGCCCACCCCTTTTTTACGGATCAACAAGCCTTCATACTCCAACTTATTGGTTGCCTGTCGTAAAGTATTACGCGAAATACCTAACTTTTTGGCCAGGTCCACTTCTTTAGGAAGAAAGCCCCCGTTTTTGAATTCGGGCTGCTCAATGAGTTTTCTTAACAACTGCTCTACCTGCGCATGAAGTGGCAGCGGACTGTTATGATCAATTCTTAATTCCATCTTGTGCATATGTTTGAACATACAATATTATGCAATGATTTTTCAACATGGATATCCGGTGAATGATTGGCACCATTTATTGCACAATAGTCCACCAGATAATATTCTCAATACATTAAACCCAGAGTTAACAGAAATAGCGGAAGTTATAGTTCGGCTTCAAACTTCTCCTTTCCTGAATAAGGCAGGTGTAATACCAAACTTTTGCTTAAATTTCTTTGAGAGGTACTTGGGGTCTTTAAAGCCTACTTCAAAAGCAACTTCAGACACATTTAACAAACCCTCTTTCAACAAGCGGGCTGCTTCTTCTAAACGGATATCTCTGACAAATTCACTCGTTGTTTTATCAGTTAAGCTTTTAATTTTCACATAGAGCATTGTTCGGCTTACATTCATCAGCTTTACAAACTCATCAATATTAAAGGAGCAATTGGTATAGTTCTCCAAAACAATCTGACGGGCACGCTTAATAAACAAGCGGTCTAATGAATCGCTGTGCATACCGTTGACCAAGGCCTGATTTTGCTTATAAACGGCACGGAGGTGCTCCCTGCTGTTAATTAGGGCTTTCAACTGGGCATTTAAAACATCCTTATCGATTGTCATTTGGAACACTGCATCAACACCGGCCTGCAAACAATTTATTTGCTGCTGATTTGATATTTCAGACGTTATAAATACAACAGGAATGTGAGCGGTTAAAGGATTATCTCGCAAGTTTTGAACCAGGTACGTATCTTCATCTGTTACCCGATAAGACGCAAATAAAACCAGTTTAGGTAGAATTGCCAATGTATTTTCTATTCCATGTTGATTAGAATAAGCCTTTACGATTGCGAATTCACTTTCAAGATCAGAAGAAAACAGGTTGTTACCCATTTTATTTATCACAACAATATGTTGCTGAGGGACAATAGAAAGCGCACCTGACTTGAGTTGATTCCACTGTGGATTGGATACGGAAATAGCTAGCTGTTGCATAATGAAGAATTATTATCTACCTGTGAACAAACTATTTGGGAAGATATTCACAGGCAGATCATTAAAAACATTGCAAATAGCCACAGTAAAATACTGTGGCTATTCATCAGTTTTATTCTCAAATTACTTATTCCATGAAATGCCACGCATTTCACCCTGGTAGTTTCCTGTTACGTCGTTAAACTTAACACCGGCCACTTTGTCAAGAGGGAAGTAAGCATTCAAACCTGTCTCGGTACCAATAATATCAGCATCCAGATCAGAAACATTACGGGCAACGTCCCAAAGACGGAAGTCTTTGATGTATCCATCCATTTTGCCCCAGCCATTACCAAGCCACATTTCGCCCCAGCCAGAAACATTTGGTGCACCAATATCTTCAAAAGATGCTTTTTCTTCACCATCGACAAAAATCTTTGTTGTACGGGCCGTATTATCATGAACTAACGCTACATGTTGCCATTCGCCGGTTTTCATCACCAAAGGATCAGTTTTTGGTCCTTGCCAGCCGTTACCTGCATTTGTAAAGTTCCAAAGACCACCGGAAGCCAGCACGTTCTCTTCGGTTAACTCACTATAACCATATACCCAAACTCCATACTCACCGTTGTTAAAGAACTCACCTGTTCCGTAACCAAACAATGAACGTACTTTAACATCAAATTCAACCGTATAATCACCCTGAGGTGTATAGTTAGGTGTAATTCGTAAACCTACGGCATCACTATCTTCCCGATCAATAAAAATACCCATTGCATCGGCCACCAACATCGTTTTAACAACACCAATTTTAGCAAGCAACTGAGAAGCTTTTTCATCAACCTGATCCTGGCGGTTTGCATTTTCTTTAGTGACATTACCATCTTCAATCAGCTCATCAATATAAGCTACAGTTCCAACCGGATAATCACCATCTGCAGTACCTTCGGTTATAGTAGCTTTAAATGCTTCCAACTCGGTAATAGCATCATTTAATGCTGTATAATCCAATACAATCTCAGGAGGTGTTCCATCCAGAAGCCATTCAATATCGCCAATCATTTTGGCGGTATACTTACCTGTTACATCAGTAAAGCTGTCACCTAAATCTGTTTCGAATGGGAAGAAAGCCTCTAAGCCATCTTCATCACCATTGATGATTGCATCTTTATTATCAGCAATTTGTTGTGCAGAACGTACTCCATTCCAAACACGGAAATCACGAACCATTGTGTTACAAACTCTGTCTGTCCACATTGGACTGTTACCAATCACAAATGGTTTATCAGCAGCCAATAAATGCGTATTACTGTTAGTCGCAACTTCAACACCATCTATATACATGACCTGGTTTGAACCATCATTACTTAATGCAACATGCATCCATTTTCCGGCTTTCATTGTGCCTGCACCAGCCTGATTTCCTGTATCAACCCAGTTATTGTTACCAACTACTGTCTGGATATTACCATCTCCAAAATAACGAACACCAAATCCACTGTCAGGACCGCTTTGCTCACACGAAAACAGGTTATTGGAATAGCCACGTGTATTAAGATCAATAATGTAACATTCGATCTCTATTGTCCAGGCACCATCTAATACAGGTTTAATATTATCTGAAATCTGGATGTAAGTATCAGGTGTTTGCTTAATCCAGGGAATAGCCAGGGCAACTGTATTATTCTTAAACTTGTTAATATAAATCTGTAGTTTATTTGCTGCATCAGTAATATCCTCCTGACTATCTGAATTGTCTATCTTCCACTTACACCAGTTAACACACTCCAGTAATTCTTGTTTAGCACCAGGTTTATAATCACCCGGATTACCACCTTCCTCCGAAGTTGCAATCAGATTTTCAGCTTCAACAATTAATGCATCCAAAGAAGCTGTATCCCATGGACCACTTGTTTCATCATCTTCGCATGAAACAAATCCTATTGCCAATGCTGTAAAAAGCACTGATAAAAGCGTTATTTTATACTTATATATTTTTTTCATTACTATCCTGATTTAGTTGAAATTTGTACTCATTAGACCATTACTTTTGGTTTTAGTATCAGCCGTATCCCACCAAACTTTAATGTCCATTCTGTCTGTATCCTCTGAGCGCATACCTTCAGGCATATTTTCTTCATTCTGACGGTGCTCATTATCAGGATATCTTACACGCTTTACCCATGTATCTGCAGCCACAGTTGAACTACCGCTTACTCCTTCAAAAGGCAATGTAATATCCGGGTAGTCAGTACGTCGAAAATCAGCCCATCCTTCAGGTCCATTAGGGAAGTTAGCAATCCACTTTTGAGTAATAATACGCTTCAAGCGCGCCTCATTATCAGCAGTAAATGCAGGCAAGCCATCAACATAAGTTGTAATCGCATCTGCCTCAACACCTACATAATTCATTGAAGCCTCAACTCCTTCTTTATAAAGTAATTCAAAATCACCTGAAGTCCATCCTCGCAATGCAGCTTCAGCCAATAGAAATTTAACTTCTGAGAAGAACATAACGGGGCAATACATTTTATCAGCACCATTACCAACAAAGTCTTCATAGCCACCTTCAAGGTTGATGGTTGCATATATCTCTTTCGAATTGACAGGAACGATGTTGTAACCATTTTCAATTCCACGGTACTCATTCTCCCCTACTTCTTCCTTTGTTTTTGGAACCGCTTTATCATTCTCTATTCGTTGATAAGCAAACCACATTGGCGCACGTGGATCTTCACCTGCTGTTGACTCTGAATATAAATAATCTGACATGGTTTTTGACATGCGAATGTTATTCCACGCCCAAGCCATTTGATGTAAATAATCATACCATCCTTCACTCCACATTGGAACGCGTGCCACATCATCATTACCCATTAATAATCCTCCAGGTCCTTCAAGTGCTGCTTTTGTTTCGGCCTCAGCACGCGCTGGGTCAACATTGGCAATACGCATGGCCAGACGAAGGCGTAGTGAGTTTCCAAAGCGTTTCCACTTCTCAACATCTCCTTTATATATCAGATCATACTCTGAACCGTAGCTATATTGTTCTGATCCACCTGTTATCGCTTCAACTGCTGCACCTAAACGTTTAAATAAATCATCATAAATCTCACTTTGAGCAGTATAAGGTACCGGATTCCCCTTACTAGCGTCGAAATATGGTATATCACCATATGTATCTGTCATTCGCGACCACCAGTAACACATCCAGATATCATTAATCGCCAGGGCATCAATATAGAATTCATTTCCTCCATACTGATCTGTAATAGCCTGTGAGCTTCTTAAGTGACGAGTATACATTTCACTCCATTGGTTACCAATCCAGCCATCAACATATTCGTAGCGTGGCGAGCCGAAACTAGATACTGTATTAGCCCAGTATTGACTATATAAATCGGGGTATAAATTGACATTACGCTGGTAATTAGCGAATACTTCCTGTTGCATTTTATTAAGGAAGAACTTAGGCTCCACCTTAGTAGTTGCATCAGAAGGAACATTCATATCGCCAAAATCATCTGAACAGCTATAACTTGTTACCAGAAGCAGTATAGCTAGTAATGCTGTATATATATTTTTCATTTCTTTCTTCTTTTAGCTAATTAAAAACCTAAGTTAATCGAGAAACCATATGTTCTGGTTGACGGAACTGGAGCAAAATCAAATGCTTGTGCTGCATAAGCTGAACTGTAAGCACTTGCGTCAGGTACAGTACCTGGTGTGTCTTTATACAGGTACCAAAGATTCCTTCCAACAACAGCAACTCGCATCGACTGAATAGGATTATTTGCAGAAATTCTTTCTAACAAAGATTTTGGCACATTATATCCGATAACAATTTCTTTTAACTTCATATGTGATGCATCATACATAAACTCCTCATCCACTTTGGCCACCTGGCGCCAGTATTCTTCTGCACTCACCATTACGTTATTAGGTCCGCCATCTGCAGTTACACCATCAACAAAGAAGGCCATACGATCATTAACATCAGTACGTTTAGCCGTACCAGCCGAAGTAGCACCACGTTCAGAGCTAGAAAGAATATCTCCACCTTCCTGAACAGAGAATAAAGCTGACATATATAGTCCTTTGTAATCTGCAGTCAGGTTAATAGACCCTGTCCAATCAGCCTGAATGTTACCAATTACATGATCACTTCCCTGGGCTAAAGTTGGTAATCCTTTATCATCAACAATGATTTGTCCCTGATCGTTTCGGGCATAAACCGACCCCCTGATATCTCCTAATTTACCGCCTTCAACGGCCCATACATTGCTACCGAAATCATACTCCTTCAGGTCTTCATGCAATGCTTCAAGTACTCCTTCGTTTTTAGAGAAGTTAAAGTCAAGACCTAAAGTAAAATCTTGTGTTCTAAGCGGTACTGTAGATAGCATGAACTCGATACCTTTGTTACTGATTTCACCAGCATTGATATATTTTGTTTTATAACCAGAACTTTGTACCACTTCGATGTTAACAATTTGGTTTTTAGTTAACTCATTGTAGTAAGTAAAATCTAAACCAAGACGGTTATTAAAAAAGCGTAAGTCAACACCTGCTTCCCACGAAGTAGAAATTTCAGGCTTCAAATCTTCGATAACAGCATCTTCAGGAACTATTCCGGTTGTTAGTCCATAGTTCCAGCTTTCTAATTTATACAGTTGACTGGTATTATATGGATCTGTTGCTTTACCCACCTGTGCCCATGAAGCTCTTGCTTTGGCAAATGACACCCAGGTTGGCATATCAATCATATCAGAGATAATTCCACTTAAACTCAAAGATGGATAAAAATAAGAGTTATCAAACTCAGCATCAGCTGATGTTAAAGTCGAAGACCAGTCGTTACGACCTGTGAAATCGAAGAAAATTTTATTGCGGTAAGCCACCTGTCCAAATCCGTATACAGATCGTACTTCCGACTCTGTAATTGATTCTGTAGCATTGATATTAGAACCCGCTCCTAAGAAATAGTCTCCTTCAGAAGCAAGTCGACCGGATGTCGCACGAAGGCGTTTATCCATACGTGACATATTATTGGCTCCAAAATTTAAACCAACTGCCCAATCATCATTGAATGTTTTGTTATATGACAGTAAAAACTCGTAGTTCTCTTCTTTAAAGTTACTCTGTTCAGTATTGTAGTTTGGACGAGATGAATCTACATTATCACCATACAAATAACCTTCAACAGCATTAAATTGGTAAAAATCCAAACCATACTTAAACTTAGCTTTTAAGTTCTTGTGAAGTTTAACATTAGCTGCAACATAACCAAAGGTTCTGTTTTTACTGTCTGTATTATCTGTTTGCGCCTGTAAAAAGTATGGGTTACGATTGTTAGCATTAACAGTAGTATATAACTTTTCTACGTGTTCACCAGAAACAATATTATAACCTGGTTTTAAGTCCTGGTTACGAATATTTCGTGGCATTGCGTTGAAATAAGAAACATAACTGTAATTACCAATCTCAGGTCTCTGATCGCCTTCTGTTACAAAGTATGATAATTTTGTATCGATATTTAACCATGAGTTGATATTGTAATCTCCTCTGAAGTCAAAAGTTGTCTTCTCAACTTTATGATCTTCATAAATACCATTCATAATATCTTTACCTACTGAAACACGAAACGTTCCATCATCATTACCGCCAGTAAAAGCAACGTTGTGCTTGTGACTTAAACCTGTGCGGGTAAAATCTCTTAAACGGTTTTTTTGAGCTGTAAATGGAATTACTTCACCTGTCCATGATTCTAATTCCTGTCCGTTCATTTCAGGTCCCCATGACCATTCACTGTCCTTGTAATAGACGCCATCTGTACCCTGTCCGTAACGATCCTGAAGGTCGAGCATATAGGCGGCTTCAGAGAATGTAACACCACCTGCATATGAGATACCCAAACCTTTACGGCTCTTGCCTTTTTTAGTGGTTACCACGATCACACCGTTACCACCACGCTCACCATATAAGGCAGCTGCGTTAGGACCTTTTAATATCGATACAGACTCAATATCTTCAGGGTTCAAGTCAAAAGCACCACCAGCGCGGGATGTTCCGCCCCAAATACTGCCATCACGATCATTTCCATTATCAAACGGCACACCGTCAACCACCCAAAGAGGTGCATTGTTATCGGTTAATGAGCTTGCTCCACGAATATCGATACGTGAAGTACCTCCAATACCACCACCAGACTGGTTAATCTGAACACCGGCAACTTTACCTTGTAGTGAGCTAATTAAATCAGCATCACCAGCCTGGGTAAGCGCTTCCGATTTAACATCCTGAACAGCATAACCCAAGGCCTTCTTTTCGCGCTTAATACCTAGAGCGGTTACAACTACCTCATCAATATCCAATGCATCAGACACTAATGTGATATTAATTGAATTACGTCCTGCAACATTCACTTCTTGCTCTGCATAACCAATAAAAGAATATACCAGAATAGCTTCTGTGTTAGAGACAGATAATTCATAACTACCATCGATACTTGTGATAGTACCATTAGTTACGTTATCTTTTTCGAAAACGTTTACCCCAGGTAACGGTTCCCCCGTATCATCAGTAACTGTACCGCTAACCTTAATCTGTTGCTGCATGTTTGAAGCCTCTACAGTCTGGTAACGTTTTGTAATAATAATATCCTGATCAATAATATGATATTTGTACTCGTTAAGGTTTAGTACCTTATCAAGAACTTCCTCAATATCTTTATCATTGGCATTAACATCAACAAGCTGATTTTCGTTCACATCTTCTTTACTATAGAAAACGTTGAAATCAGATTGTTTTTCAATTTCATCAAAGACTCTGGATAGCGTAGATTTCTTTAAGTTGATAGATACTTTGGCGTTTTGCCCAAATGTGGCAGCACTAATTTGTACCATCCCAACTATCATAAATAGAACACATAGTTTCATAATACGTGCTAGTTTCTTTAGCTGGATCCAAGGGATACCAACTATGGTTTTGTTTTTTTTCATAAATTTGCAATGCTTAATTATACAGTTTATAATTAGTTATAGCCGGTTTGCAGACCGGTTGTACCTTACATCGGGAGTAGTTGCAGCTATTCCCGTTTTTTGTTAGCTCTTTTTGATTTCAACCCGAGGCTGAACCTCTAAGTCTTTTGTTCATAGTTTATTTCATTAATTAACTATTTTGATTTAAGGGTTATTGAATCATCATTTACTTCGTAATTAAGGTTGGTTATGATACTAAAACGTTGCAGCGTTTTTAGTACCGATTGCTCTTTTTGTATCACACAACGGTAACGTTTGTGTTTTAAAGTTTCATCAGCGATAATAATGTCAATATCATATAAGGAAGACAGCTTAGAGGCTATCTCAACCAAGGTTGCATCTTTAAATTCATATCGTCCGGTAGTCCAGTCTGAAATAAGTTTAACCGATTCAATGTTTTTGATCGTCGCCTTACCAGCCTGATCAACACTGAACTGTTGTCCTGGTTTTAAGCGCGCCACTTCTTTCTGCTGATTATCTAATAAGCCAACTGAACCCTGACGCAAAGTAACTTCACACGTTTTGTCATCCTTATTTGAGATCATATTAAATTCAGTACCATATACCTTTACTGTATGGTTATACCCTTGTACCAGAAATGCCTGATTTGGATTGTGAGCAATAGTAAAAAAGGCCTCACCTTCAATTTTGGCAACCCGACTGTTGCTTTCAGCTTCGTACTGGTAGCTCAGTTCCGATGAACTATTAAGCCATACATTGCTACCGTCGGGTAATTGAAAGTTTGCAGGTCCACTCTCTGGTGCTGTAATTTGAAAAGCACTGGCAAGCATATCATTTTGCTTACTGATAGTTGTATTAAAGAACAAAGAAGAAGCCACCAGAGCCACTAACATAACCGACAATGATGTATAGATAAAGCCCTTAACTTTATTGGACTTGTGAATCAAATGATTAATAACACCTGTTTTGGTTCTTTCCCTTGATTTAGCAATGGCCTCAGGGGTGAAAATCACTGCCTGGGCTTTGAATAACTCAAGCTGCTTGTTGTACTGTATTTTATTTTTTTCACTCTTATTGATCCAGGCATCTAAGATCTTCTGCTCCACTTCATCAATTTCACCATTTACATGACGTAATATTAAGAGTTCTATTTTTTCCGATTCGATCATTTCATAACTGTTTCTATAGTGTAAACGAAAAAAAAGAGTGCCACCCTGACACTCTTTTTAACTTTTTTTGAAAAAAAATTACAATCTCTTCTAAAACAACACATTCGGCAGGTATTCCGAAAGCGACTTTCGCAGTTGTTTCAATGAACGGGATATTTGTGTTTCGATGGTTTTCTCTGATACAGACAACCTTTGAGCAATTTCTTTATAGCTCAACCCTTCATCACGACTCATTAAAAATATCTGACGCCTTTTTTCAGGCAATTGTGACAACGCATTACTGATATGCGTCTCTAATTCTTCTTCGAGTATCGGGTTATTAAATGGAACGGTTATTTCATTACCATCGGGCGAATCAACCTCATCGCGCTGCTTCACCTTATTCTTTCGTTGTACATCAACGCAAATATTGAATACAGCCTTGAATAAATAACTCTTTACCGATCCGTCAATGGAGGTCAGCTTGCCTTTAGACCATAAGTTGATAAAAAGTTCCTGCACGGCTTCCTCAGCATCCCAGGTATTACCCAGTATTTTAGTGGCAAATAGTATGCACCTTGGATAATAAAGATTAAAAATATCATCAAATGTTATAGCTTTGATGTTTCCTTCCATGGATTGAACTTTCTAACCGATTTAGTAAGGACAAATATATACAATTAAGTTGCTCAGACAACAAACTGTTTGTTTTAGCTAATTGCGATGTGAAATATCTCTTAGGTATAATCACCTGTCATTGGAACATGAAATGGTTTTCTTATCTGAGCCAACCCCGGTTATTGTAAGCGATTTCCAATGGTCAGGAAGGCACGCCCGGCCCTGTTCAATGCCATCATCAGTTAATTCTATTCCAGCAAAGCCATACAAAACAGCCTGCAACATACCTCCCGCACCTGTTGCAAAATAAGGGTTATCTGAAACGGCCGACTCCGCCAACACTCCAAATGGCGCACGTTTATTGGGCTGGTAACTGCGTTGAAACATTTCAAAAGCTTTGTCGGCTTGACCAAGTCGCGCGTATAACACACTAAAAACAGAGAACGTCATTGCAGGCCCAACAGGTGAAATTCGGGATTCATAATATTCAAGATCTTTCTTTACAATATCAGGATCAGAAATTAAACCCAAAGGATAAGCCAGTAGGTTTACATCAGCCTGTTTAATGACCTCACCATTATAAGTGGCATGTTCACGCGTTACTCCATCCTCAAAGCTTTCAATACGAAGTCCGTCACTGATCAACAACCACCTGTCCGGCACATCATATGAAAGCACTTTGGCAGCCTTGATCACATCGTTTAAGACAACTTTAACAGAACCGTTGGTAAAGGCGTTATCTGTTACACCATGAGCAAACTCATTGGCTCCAACAACATTAACAATAGAATATGAACCATCCTCATTAACCCCTACCCTGCTGGTCCAGAATTCTGCAATTGATCTTAACACAGGCCAGGCCCTGTTTTTTAACCACTCAAGATCCCTGGTAAGACGGTAATAATTCCAGAGGGCAATGCCAACATCGGCGCTTATGTGCTGCTCAAAGGTACCGGTCAGACACCAGGTAGGCGTGGCTTCTTCTCCTGAATCATCAGACTCCCAGGGATACATGGCCCCTTTAAATCCATAATTACGTGCCTTTTGCCTGGCTTTATCCAGCCTGTTAATCCGGTAATTCATCATTGCCTGTCCCATTTCAGGCTGTAATAGCAACAAGGGAGGATACATCCATATTTCAGAATCCCAGAAAACATGCCCGTTATAACCAGGTGCCGATAAACCCATTGGTGAAATACTCAGGTCTGTGTCGGCACGTTGATATGAATACAGATTGTATAAGGCAAAGCGGACATCCAACTGAGAATCTATGTCCCCTTCAATGATTATGTCACTTTCCCATAACTTAGCCCATTCCTGTTTGTGTCTTGCTATTAACTTATGAGCTCCTTCGCGCTGTGCAAAAACAACCATGCGCTCCGATTCACCATAAGGATCATTAAAATCGCGCGAGGTACAAACAGCGCCAAATAAACTGAACGAATATACCTGGCCCTTAGTCAGTTTTACTTTGAATGATTGCCTGGCATTGTAAACATCCTCCACGTCATTATTTAACTCAGGTAGTTGGCCTTCAAACAAAAAACCTGAAGCAGCAGCAACTTCATGTGCCCCATAAGGACTGACAGATGTAGTTTGAAAAACAGGCATGCGGGCATCCAGATCGCGCATCATCCGAAAAAGCGACCGCAGCTCTTGATAATTGGCAGGTATGTGTATGCAATTTGCAACATCTAGTTCTATATCATCACGGGCCTCAATTTTCACCTGCATCAAGCCACCAAAGGGCATGTTTCTCAGTGCCTGCAACGAATATTCAACAGTTGCTTTATCTCCAAACTGAAAAAAAGCTGACAAATGCGCTTCACGCATATTTAAAACCTGTTGCCAGTTTTTGCATTCATCAAGCAATATCGTGCTACCATCGATCATTACCTCCAGGTTAAAAGGATTAACACCATGCAAAACACGGCTTACATCGTAGGGTGCTCCCCTGTCAAAAACATGGTTCAATACCACATCCCGCGTTTTAAAAGGCATGACATCAGGCACAATACCAATTTGTCCATTGGCAACGCAAGTAGGTACGTAATTATCTTTTTGAGTGGTGCTTATTTCCCACCCGGATTGTGCTGTTGCCACTTGCGTGCCAAAAGACACCCAACAAAGCAGCATACATATAAGTAGTTTCATGTGTATTTTTTTCATAGTTGGATCAATTAACCGGAAAGATGAGTGCAGACAGACCTCCGCCTGTTAATGACTACCGGATCAATATTCCTTATTGCTTCAGCCGTATCAACAAATCGTCAAATCAACACTTACTCAACCTTTCCAATTATCACAAGAAAGCTAACAGCGAGACCTGTGCATTGATCGTCCAAATATCATTAAGGTATTAACCTGAGTTCACAACTTAATGCCGAACTCAGGTTATGAATAATGATAACGATTATTTCTTTACAAAACGAATGGCCTGACCACCCCCGGCGGCTAGCTTTAATTCCAGCACAGTGTCTGAAGCAACTTCTTTCTCCCTGATCAGATATGCCTGTGGGTTTGTTTGCCAGTCAGCATCCTCCGCATCCATATATACCTGAGCAAGGTAGCCGGCTCCCGGCTCAAGAAAGTTCAGTTCAACCTTCAATGTTCTTGCCTCTTCATTGGTAGCACTCCCCAAAAACCATTCATCACCACTTCTGCGTACCACAGTGATGTATTCACCTACTTCGCCGTTTAAAACACGCGACTCATCAGTATCGGCATTAAAATCGGCAATAAACTGAAAAGCCGGATGCCCTTCATAGTTCTTTGGTAAGTCGCTGGCCATTTGCAATGGACTGTACAGGATAACAAAATTTGCAAGTTGCTTAGCCAAAGTTGAATGCGTACGGGTCATACTAATGTCTTCAGTATTCCATTTGACACGTTCGCCGGCATTCTGATACAATAGATCAAAGGTCCCTGGGGTATAATCTGTTGGCCCTCCCAGTCCGCGTGTAAATGGTATCGTAAGTGTATGAGAAGGAGGATTGCCATCGCTCCATGCATTCCACTCCATGCCCCTTACACCTTCCCGGGTCATCATATTGGGCCAGGTACGTCTTATACCTGTTGGTTTAATGGGCTCATGCACATCGAGCATAATCTGGTATGTGGCAGCCAGCTCAACCACTTTGCGATAATGGCGCACCATAAACTGACCATGGTGATGTTCGCCACGTGGATAAATTCCACCCGCATAACCTGTTTTAACCGCATGAATACCCAGGTCGTGACACATTTGATAGGCCGCTTCCATATACTTCTCATATGATTCAATATCGCCCCCTGTTTCATGGTGTCCAATGAGCATCACACCCTTTTCACGTGCATATTCAGCTACTTTTTTAAGGTCGAAGTCAATGGCCGGTGTAACATGGTCAAATGCATCTTTGGCCCCCCAGTTTTCCCATCCGTCATTCCAGCCTTCGATCACAAGCCCTTCAATATTATTGGCAGCTGCAAAATCAATGTGTGCCTTTGCATTTTCAGTGGTGGCGCCGTGTCGCGGACCAGGATACCATGTTTCAGTTCCCAGGTGCATGCCCCACCATATACCAATGTATTTCATGGGTTGAATCCATGATGTATCGTCAATACGACTTGGTTCATTTAGGTTAAGTATCAGATTACTCTGAACCAGCCCGGCAGCATTATCAGACAGCTGAATCGTACGCCAGGGTGTTTTCATCGGTGCTGAACCACGTACCTTATCTCCATTGGCCCAAGGAACCAACTCCGCCTCATACACTCCCGTTTCTTTTTGTTTAAGTGTCATACCCGCATAATCAGTTAAGGCTGCTTCATGAATGCTGATATGCACATTCTTGTCTCCTTTCATGGTAACAGGTGTTGCCACCCATGTTGCTTCCTCCATTGTTGTGTGCTGATACAGCTTCTCATAGGTATTATAGTCGGCCCAAATCCACCAGGTATCAGGGTTACCATTCACATCAAACTGCGTTAGCTCATCCATCATGACAAAGTTGTCAATATTAGCCTGACGGGGTATTTCATAACGAAAAGCAACACCATCATTATATGCCCTGAAATATAAATTCATCAAACGCTGTTGACCTGCTTCTTCCTGCAGGTACACTACAAGCTCCTGATAATGATCCTGGATCAGCTTATTCTCCCCCCACGCTTGTTCCCACGACGAATGGTGTTGGGCAATCTCCGATTTAAGCACTTTAAAGCCCCCTGACAGAGCTGCCGCTTCTTTAAACATCAAACCCAATTGAGATGGATAAATAACAGTATCCTTTCTGAATGTAACATGGTAAAAAGGTTTTCCACTGTTTAGGTCAAATCCTATAGCCAGTTGTTTATCGGGTGATGTGACCGTATATTCCGTTTTATCTGCGCTACAGGCAAACAGCCCCCAAACACAGAGCAGAACAGTTGAAATGTACATGATCGTCTTCATAGTTTCTTGTTTTATTTTAAATCATCCTGGAGTTATTATTGAGTCGTCCGGCATAAATCCCCCATGCGAACAGAATTATTGCAGCACACAGTTTACAAAAGCAAAACCGGTACGACTTTCGTCATGCTAAATTACGGAGCTTAAAAGGGAAAAGCACCAGGTGAAAAACAAATACAGGTGCATGTACAGATTTAAAAAAGGCTACAACTCTAATACACAGAACCTAAGGATTACAGAAGTGCAGATTGGATACAAAGGTAAAATTACTGTTTTGAGCTGTCTGTGGTAGATATTGTATATGGAAGAAAGGATGTAAAGTTATCTGACAAAGTATGCAGGAGAAATATGAGCAGTGAGAATTATGATTAAAACTACATTCTGATATATTCTTATTAATAAGCAGGAATTGCCATGACATATTGTTCAAACTCGTCAGGACTCATATTTACCTTTGTTTTTATCCGGTTGCGGTAGGTGTAAACTGTATTTCGTGATACTCCCAAAATAGATGCTACCCGATCAGCACTATCTATACCAAGGCGCAAGAGGGCAAAAACACGAATTTCTGCACTCAGGCATACAGGCGAAACTGTCTCATCCAGCTGGACAGTTGAGTCCAATACTGTATTCATTGATTTTATAAATGAGGGAAACAGCCTTATAAAAAGAGCATCAAATCGCTCAAAGAGTCGATCTCTATCCGCCTGGGCATTGCTTTTCTCCAAATAATCGGCAATGGTATCATACTTCCTTTGCAGGAGCAGGCTTCTGATTTTTGCCTGCATCTTTTCTATCTCATGAAAATAGACTGAGCTCAATTCAAAATAGTTGGTCAGTGATTCTTCCTTGATCTTGTTAGACTCGGTGAGCTGTTCATTTTTATTTTCCAGCAATCTGTTTTGACGTTTTATTTCATCCTGTCCGCTTTTTACCTCCCGATGCTTACGCACCAGCCTCATCCACAGGTAAACAATGATAACAAGGCTAATAATAGCCAGTATAAGTACTGAAGATATGGCCAGCCATCTTAATTGCTGCATTTCCTTTAACTGGACCTCCACAATGGGAACAATATGCGTAATCTCAGCTTTACGTTGTCGGGCGCCATAAAACTCGGCATCTTCTATGGCCCTGATCAGAAACTGATGAGCCAGCTTTATTTCACCCTCATCAAGTAATAACTGTGCCAGCAAGCGGCCCGATGTTGTTTCGTAAGTTGAAGAGCGGATGTCGGATTCAATGCTTTTAAGCAAGTAACGGACCTGGTTCTCCATATCGCCTGAGTGCTGATAGGCCCAGGCCATACACGAATAGATCATTGCCTTTTCATGCTCCGAAACATTGGGCTGTTTTGTAAACATCCTGCACTCTGAAATGGCCCTTTCTGTTTGTCCCAGATCGATCATTTTAAGCGCCTGCACCATCTGATAGTCCACACTGTTTTTTTCTGCAAATATCAGGACCGAGTCAGCATACAGATGATTTAGCTGCTTGTAATTCAGGTTATACAGCGGCACATCATTATACGCCATTAAGTCGCCATAAAGCCTAGTCTTTAAACCATAGTAATACACTTTTAACTCAGAAGTTGGTATGGTTGTCACCTTTGAAACTGCTTCTGTAGCCTCATTAAATAATCCTGCGCATAAAAGGACATCGACTTTGCAAAGTAAGGCCTCGGTTTGTTTTTCATGTGAATTCATACGGTTGGCCAATAGCTCCAACTGCCTTACTGTATTGAAAGCTTCATGACTTTTAAACGAGTACAACTCCTGAAACAATTGCTTATTGATAACATACTGTTCTTCATCAGTCATTGAGTTACTTTGCAGCAATATAACTTTTAATGAATCAACACGTTCCAGTTTTAGCGCATCAAACACTTTTCGCCGACTATAATTTTGCTCAGTTCCCTTTATCTCTTTAAGCAAATGGCCAGGTATATCATTGGCAAATATAATGGGGCAGATACTCAGGCAAAAAACTACTATTAAAACATGCTGTTTCATATGATCCAATCACTCCTGTTGAGAATACAAATTCCGGTTGTTATATACCATTAAAAGATATGCTAAACTATAACAAAAATGGTATAATGCATGCATTAATGCGTCTTTAGTTCTCTTTATATTCAAGCAGAAAACATCTCAAGCTCCTCTTGATAGGATAAATGCTTATGATGTTCTTTTGGGTTGATTATATATCTATTTATAGTTTCTCTTAGGCTATACTATTATTAAATTTTTCATCAACGGAGAAACTGAAATTTCAGTTAATCACCCCAAACCTAATATAATAAAAACAGATGGCTGTTTAGAGGCGTGACAGATGTGAAGTTCTTTCTCTATCGTTTGTGTAAAATTTATGCCTGGACCCAGAAATTGGTTGTGATCCTACACTTCTCATTAAAAGAACCACCTTAAAAAATAAAAGCCTGCAAGTTAAAAAACTTGCAGGCTTTACTGTGATCCCGAAGGGACTCGAACCCCTAACCTCCTGGGCCGTAACCAGGTGCTCTATCCAATTAAGCTACGGAACCAATATGTTTTTGCTTTGATTAGTGAACCATTGTTCTCAAATGCGGTGCAAATATAGAAATAATGCGGTTAAAACACCAAATTATTTAATGAAAAAATTACAATTATTTTTCCCGCTTTTCAGCAACAATAAGGGTTTCAGAACTTTGCAACACAAGAAAAGCCGCAAAAAATTGCAGCTTTTCTTTTTGTATCTCTATGACCTTATCGTTACTCGACCATTTCAGTCATCGGTTCATCAGTGAACTTTTTACTGTAAGGTTCAACCTCTGGCAAATCATATTCATAAGTAAGTACCTTGTTGTAGTGGTATTCACCATCTGAATTAAGACTCCTTACAAAAATATCAACCGAGCTTTGACCATCTTTCTGCAATTCAGAAATATCAAATGAAGCAATTCCCCATTGTTTATAGTTATACGGATCATCATTTTTATTATGCTTTAGCTCCAGTATAATTTCACCATTTTCGGTTTCAAGGTCTTCTGTATCTTTTACCAGGTTGATAAAATGAATACCATAACCACCTCCGTACTCAAACTGCACATTTAAATAATCATCGGTAAACCAGGTATCGACAATGGTTATCGGATCATTACCAATTGAATCTTTCACTTCAGGAGTGGTCGTTTCATCGAAGTTAAAAATAGGCTTGGTCAACAGTTCTGATATGCCATTAACCTTCACGTAGTAATCGTATTGCTCATTGTCATCAGCATCACCAAGTATCGTATAATTAACCAGAACGCGCATACCATCTTCTACTCGTGATGGCGGAACATTAGTTGCTGAAGGCCATAAAGCATCGCCACCATCTGTTACGACATAATAATAATCAGTTGTTTCAACCACCGTACCTGTTGTTACCCAAAAGTCACCTAACGAATAACCATCATCATCTGAACAACTAAAAAACAAAACGCTGGCCAGTGCCAGTAAAATTCCAAATCTTAACTTTTTCATGGGATTCTATTTAAGAATTAAACTTTGTTTCCATCCTAACGTAATAAATACCGTGCCAATATTTTTACGTTTACAATGATTAACTATTAAGAGCAACTTTTAAGGAAAGGGTTGCGTCAATCACAGGTATCAATTACACTTTCAATTGTAATTGTTACAAATGAAGGTTATTTTTGGAAGGGTTTTATTTAAAAGGTAAGGAGAGATAACATGAAGCCAATTGCTTTATTGCTGTTGAGTTTAATTTTAGCAAGTCATATTTCAGAAGCACAGGTCAAAGATAGTGAGCGTTTTGTTAAACCTATGAAGCTGAAACCTTATGTCAGCGGTAGTTTTGGGGAACTACGTTCCAATCATTTTCATTCGGGGCTCGATTTAACAACCAACCGTAAAACCGGTTATCGTATATACGCATCTGATAAAGGCTACGTTTCACGTATCAAAGTTTCTCCCTATGGTTATGGTAAAGCCATCTATATTGATCACGAAGGCGGCTACACCACTGTCTATGCCCATCTTGAGCGCTATTCCAACCGCATTGATTCACTAATACGTGCTCATCAGTACAAAGAAAAATCATTTGCCATAGAGCTGTTCTTCAAAGCAGGCGAAGTGCCCGTTGAGCGTGGAGAGGTAATTGGCTATAGTGGTAACTCAGGCAGTTCAGGCGGCCCTCACCTTCACTATGAGGTGCGCGACAAAGCCAGTCAAAAGCCTATGAATCCCCTCTTGTTCAGAGACGATATTAAAGATGATGTACGCCCCCAAATACAGGGCATGAAATTATATTGCCTGTCAGACGATGCTTCAATTAGTGGAAAACGAAAGGATAAGTATGTAACAACGGTCTTTTACGATAAGGCTTTTCACCCCAAAGGCTCAACCATATTTACGGCACATGGCAAAATAGGAGTTGGTGTTCAGGTGCTGGACTATTTCTCAGACAGCTGGCGTAAATGCGGTATTACAACCATTGATCTGTTTGTAAATGACACCCTCGTATATGACTTTAAAATTGAGAAATTCAGTTTTGCAGAATCGCGCTACATCAATTCTCACATCGATTATGCTGAGAAAAAAAGAAGCGGTAAGGTAATTCAGAAGAGCTGGGTTGAACCCAACAACAGACTAAGTTTATATGGCAAGCGTAGTCCTTATACCACAGATATCAAACCGGGTGACAAGAAAATATTCAAATATGTCATTGAAGATTTTAATGGCAACCGCTCGGTATTAGCCTTTACGGTTAATGGAGAAAACCCGCCTCCACCGCCTGTTGATAAGGATAGCCCGTTGGTACATGTGGATTACGGTAAATCATTTAACCTGGATACACTGGGCTTAAAGCTTTCAATACCTGCCAATACGTTTTACACCAACATCGACATGCTGATTCATAAGGATGAAAAAGAGGGTATGATGGCACCTGTATATGTTATTGGTGACAATCACATTCCTTTACACCGTTCCATGTCGGTAAGCGTCCCCGTTCCCGACTCATTGAATCAATATGCTGATAAATTAGTAATGGCAGGAGTTTCCACAAACGGGAAAACCTATTCTTTGGGAGGAAAATATGAGAATGGTCGCATGAGTACCAGTACACGTAGCTTTGGTCGGTTTTCACTGGCCATTGACACCATTGCTCCTACAATAAAATTGCGTAAAGCTCCTGAAAACAATAATTATTCAGGGCGTCAAAACATTCAATTGCTTATTAATGATGATTACAGCGGTATTAAAAAGTACGAATGCCTCATAGATGGTCAATGGGCTCTTTTTGAATATGATGCTAAAAACTATCGGCTAACTGGTACATTTAAGCACATGCCATTTCTCGAAAAAGGCAAACATGTACTGCAGGTTAAAGTAAGCGACAACAGAGACAATGAAACCATTAAAGAGTTTAGTTTTAGCAATTAAAATTGGCTTAATTTTTGAGAGATAGCAGTTCGGGAGTAACCGGAGTAACAACTCACATTATTTTTGTTTGATGGCTTTAAACAAACTAACTATTGTATATTTGTTCGCATTGTTGTATTCAGATTGACCTATATGTTGAGAAAAATTACACTAATCATATTGCTTATTAAATGTCTGATCAGCCCTGATATAAAAGCACAAATTAATACAGACCGTATGCTCACAATTGGCAAAAACGCTCTGTATTTTGAAGATTACGTGCTGGCAATTCAGTATTTCAATAAGGTTATTAAAGTAAAACCATACTTATCGGATCCTTATTTCTACCGTGGCCTGGCCAAGTACTATCTTGAGGACTATAACGGAGCTGAAATTGACTTAAACACCTGCCTGAGTAAGAATCCTTTTTTGGTAGATGCCTATAACGTAAGGGGTATTATTATGAGTCGTAAAGACAATCATGAAAGTGCCATTAAAGATTACACCAAAGGATTGGAAATAGAACCGTCGAATACCAACCTGCTTATCAATCGTGGTAACAGTCACTCCATCCTTGAAGAATATAATTTAGCAATCAAAGATTTTGACGAGATAATCAAGCACAATCCGGGCATGTTAAGTGCCTATCTGAGTCGTGGTTCTGCTAAAGTCAACGCCGGTGATTCCATTGGTGCACTGAATGATTTTTCAACAGTAATAAAGAGAAACCCATATATGTCAGACGGTTTCGCATCCAGGGGGGCTTTATACTATCAGATGAATAAGTACGAAGATGCACTGGCCGATTACAATAAAGTAATTGATCTTAAAGATGATTTCGCAGGATATTATACCATGCGTGGAATTATACGTTACCAGCTGGATGATCTGCAAGGCACCATGAATGACTTTGACAAGGTTATTGAACTGGATCCCAAAAACAGCCTGGCTTACAATAACAGGGGTATTTTAAGAGCCCAGGTAGGAGATAAAAACAGGGCCATTGAAGACTTTTCGCGTGTACTGGCACTAGAGCCAAACAACCTCTTAACACTGTACAATCGTGCCATACTTTATCTTGATCTAGGGCAAAACAAACAAGCCTTAAACGATTTAAACATCATTGTTTCAAATTATCCGAAATTCGGCCCGGCCTATTACAACAGGAGTATTGCCAAGCAGAATATGGGTGATATGAATGGTGCCGAGATAGATTACATGACCGCAGCTAAATTAGAAGCCGACAGACGCACGAATGACGAACTGGCTGCCAACACAACAGACCAGAAAGAAGATGATAGTGACGAAAAGGAAACTTCGTCTAAAAAACGTAAAGCTACCCGTAAAAAGTCTGATAAGGACATTCGCAACTACGATAAATTAGCTGTACTTGATGACTTTGGCGATGATGAATCAACCGAAGAGCGCTTTGACAACATTCGCGGTAAAGTGCAGAACCGCAACATCTTCATTGATCTGGAGCCTGTATTTGGCCTGACCTATTACTCGGGTGACACTATTTTAAGCCGACCTTCTTATTACGAAAAAGAAGTCGTTAGCTTTAACAGAAAAGAGTTGTATAAAAAGCCATTAATGATAACCAATCGTGAGATTGAGGCAGAGGGCATTAAATACATTCGACTGATTAACGACATCACCAATATTACCGAAGAGTTGCAGGATGAAGAAACGGATCGTGAGATACTGATTACCCGCGGTGCACTTTACAGCATGGTTATGAATTACAGCAATGCCATGGCTGATTACAACGAAATCTTAAAGTCAGACCCTGATAATGTTGTGGCCCTGTTCAACCGTGCCTATACACGTCATAAAATGGTCGAAGTGATCAAAGCCCTTGAAGAGGAAACGCAGACCCCGAACAATATCATGCTGCAGGGACCAATAAAGGCCAAGAATCAGCAACATCAGACCAATATTGAAAAAGACGCATCTCACATACTGGACTACGAGCTAATTATCAAAGACCTGAACCGGGTTATTGAGCTCTCGCCAGAGTTTGAGTTTGCCTATTATAACAGGGCTATTGTGCAATGTCTGAAAAAGAACTTTTTGCAGGGAGTTGAAGACTTTACCCAGGCCATTCAATTAAACCCTGATTTTGCAGAGGCCTATTTCAATCGCGGTCTGACATTGATCTACCTGAAAAAGGAAGCTGATGGTACAGCCGACTTAAGTAAGGCTGGTGAACTGGGTATATATAAAGCATATAATGTGATAAAACGCTATGGTTCTGAAGAACTCTCAGGGAAAGAAAGCATAGCAGAGGTTGAATAAATGAGTGTATTACCAGATAATTTCGATACGGATAATGCTGAATTTCAGGATGCCCTGAAACTGATTCAGCACACCAGTTCATCGGTCTTTTTAACAGGACGTGCCGGAACGGGTAAGTCCACTTTCTTACGGTACATTTGCCAGCACACACACAAGAAATTTGTGGTGGTGGCTCCTACAGGCATCGCTGCCATTAATGCGGGCGGTGTTACAATACACTCGTTTTTTAAGGTTCCCTTTCGTCCTATCCTGCCCGACGATCCAGACTTATCAACGCAAAAGGGCCGTATCTTTGACTTTTTAAAATACAGGAAAGCACATACACAAATCATTAAGGAGCTCGACCTGCTCATTATTGACGAAGTATCCATGGTACGTGGTGATGTGCTCGATTTTATTGACCGTGTTTTACGGGTATATACCAAAAATATGAACCAGCCATTCGGGGGTAAGCAATTACTGATGGTTGGTGATGTATTTCAGCTGGAGCCTGTTGTTAAACGTGATGACTGGCAAATATTAAAACGTTTTTACCCTTCGCCCTATTTCTTTTCTGCACGGGTATTTAAGCAGATTCCACTTGTGCAGATAGAGTTAAAAAAGGTGTATCGTCAAAATGACTCGACCTTTGTTAACCTGCTTGATCGCATTCGTTTGAAACAAGCCGGCAACAATGATATTGCAGCCATCAATGCGCGCTACAACCCGCAATTTCAAAGCCCCATCGATGAGTTTTTTATCACCCTGGCTACCCGTCGCAATACGGTTGATTACATCAACGACAGTAAACTGGAGCAGCTGGAAGGAAAAGAACATGAGTTTACCGGTCGTATTTCCGGTGATTTTCCCGAATCGGGACTTCCAACGCTGAAAGACCTGGTATTGAAAGAAAATGCACAGGTGATGTTTGTTAAAAACGACATGGAGAAGCGTTGGTACAACGGCAGCCTTGGACGAGTGGAAGAAATTGATGAAAACGGCATTTATGTGCGCTTGCAGAATGAAGAGATACACCTGGTTGAGAAGGAAGTGTGGCGTAACATTCGTTATAAATACGACGAAAAGAACAACCGTATCATCGAAGAAGAATTAGGCTCCTTTACGCAATACCCTCTCAAACTTGCCTGGGCCATAACCGTTCACAAAAGCCAGGGCCTGACCTTTGACAAAGTGATGCTTGACTTTTCGGGAGGTGCCTTTGCAGGTGGTCAGTTATACGTGGCCCTGTCACGTTGTATCTCATTGGAAGGCATTGTTCTTAAAACGCAAATATCACCACGTGATGTCATCGTAAATAACGAAGTGGTTAAGTTTTCCAGGGCGGCTAACGACAAGGTCCTGATCGAAAAAGAGCTTAGCAAGGCCGAAGCAAAAGATCTATACCGGAATGCCATGCTGGAATTTGATGCCCATAATTTTAATGAGGCAGTAAAATCCTTTGCCATAGCCAACGAGAAGCAGGAGGCCTTATCTGTTGAATCTGTACAGCGATTAATAGCCATTAAACTATCGAAAATAAACCACCTTGAGCGTGAAGTAAAAGAATTGAATGCAACCATTAAGCGTCAGCAAAAAAGCGTTGAGGAGTTTGCACGCGAATACTTTTTAATGGCCAACGAATGCATCGTTAAATTTAACGACAAGCCATCAGCCATTGCCAACCTGAACAAGGCACTCAAGCTCAAGCCCCATTTTTTTGATGCCCTTGTACGACGGGCAGCCATCCATGTTGAGACAGGCGATCTGAAAAACGCTGAGAAGGATTATACTGCTGCCGATAAAATCAAAAAGAAATCGTACAAAGTTAAGTACAACAGGGGGCGTACACGCCTTGAACTCAAAAAATACGAAAAAGCTTATAATGACCTGCTTCAGGCCACACGTATTAAAAAAGATAAGGCCGAGGCCTATTACTATTTAGGTGAAGCCTGTGAGAAGTTAGGTGATATGGATAAGGCCCTGGAGTATAAGAATATTGCCGAGCACCTGGGCTTTGAAGAATAATTCTCAGCTTAGTATTCATACTTATTTCAACAGAAGTAGCTTCTGAAACCGGAACTAAAAAGCAAAGATCACTTATCTCCCAACGAAATATGCGGCATGGTAATGTTATAGCGCACCGCCCAAAGTCGAATGCCTATTATTGTTACTACCGTAATACTTTCGCATATCACCTGTGGCACCTGCAAATTGTATAAAATAAGGTAAACAACAGCCCCGGTGATACAAGCGGTGGCGTATATCTCCTTGTGGAAAATAAGAGGCACTTCATTGGTTAAAGTATCACGAATAATACCACCTACAACCGCTGACGACAGTCCCATTATAACAGCAATAGGAGCTGAAATACCAAAAGCAAGCGCTTTTTCCAGACCTATAACAGTAAACACCCCTATCCCTATGGTATCAAATAAAAACAGGGTATTCCGCAACTTAAGTACAAATTTTTTAAAAAGAATGGTGATCAGAACACCTGCCAGAATCAAAAAAAAGTAGTCATAAGACTGTATCCATGATACAGGCAGGTTACCCAGCATAATATCCCTGACCGTTCCACCGCCAATGGCGGTAACAAACCCAATAAAGATGGCTCCAAAAATATCAAGACGTTTTTGGGCTGCTGTTAAAGTACCACTAATGGCAAATACCATGGTACCTATGTAGTCAAATGTCAGTATCAGATCTAATGAAGGCATTATTTTCTTTACTCGTAATAGGGTTTCACATCAATAACATGCATGCCGGCTTCATTGGCAGCATCAATTCCCAGGTGGCCGTCTTCAAACACCATACAGTCAACCGGCTCCACACCAATACCTTCAGCAGCCTTTAAAAACGTTTCAGGGTGTGGCTTGTAATTATTAACATCATCAGAGGTAACAATAACATCGAATTCATCAAGTATACCAACTGCTGACAACAGAAACTGTGCTCTTTCACGACTGGCACCTGTACCTACAGCCATAGGCAGCTGTCCCTTATATTGCTTCATCACCTCATATACGGGCTGAATCAATTCTACATTATTCAGGTTCTTTTCAACCAGTTGCTCTTTAATGCTTACCAGTTCAATTGGATCAACATCTAAATCGTAACGCTTTATCAGGTCTTTACTAAGCTCAACCACCGGACGACCGGTCAATGTAATAAAGAACTCATAAGTAAAATCAACACCATACGATTTAACAGCCTCTGACCACGCCTTATAGTGTACCGGAGTACTGTTTACCAATGTGCCGTCCATATCAAATATTAAGCCCTTTACTGATGATGGTACCTTTATTTTCAATTCGTTACTATTATCTTGCTTGTACATGTTTTTCGTTTTGAGTCGCGAAAATAAACAATAAGATTGTAAAATCTCATTTTAATATTATAACAATTCCTAACTTAGCCAGAACATTAGCAGAGCTAATATGTTTAACCACCAAAATTAATTTCAAACTTAACTCATAAAACAATGGAAAGTTTTAATCTGGAAAATTTTGACTGGCAACAGATTTACCAATGGATCATTACCAATGGAATCAAGGTACTGGCAGCTATTCTCATTGCCGTTGTCGGTTTGTGGATCATCAACAAAATCGTTAAGGGATTTAAGAAACTATTAATAGCCCGTAATATTGATGAGACACTGATCCCATTTATTGTAAGCTTAACATCTGTGACCTTAAAGGTAATGCTGTTCATCAGTGTCATTACTTATTTAGGGGTTGAAATGACATCGTTTATTGCACTACTTGGTGCTGCCGGTCTGGCTGTCGGCATGGCTTTATCGGGCACTTTGCAAAACTTTGCAGGCGGTGTAATCCTGCTTATTCTCAAGCCTTTTAAAGTGGGAGATTATATCGAGGCCCAGGGACATGCCGGTATCGTTAAGGAAATTCAGATTTTCAATACCATCCTCACATCGCTGGATAATAAAGTGATCATCATACCCAATGGAGGCCTTGCTACAGGAGCCTTGATCAACTATACTAAAGAAGATACGCGTCGTGTTGACTTTGTTTTTGGCATTGGTTACGATGATGATATCGATAAGGCACGCGACATTATCAAGACCGTGGCTGAAAAGAATGAATTGATCATGAAAGACCCGGAAATTTTTGTGGCCGTATTGGAACACGGAGACAGCTCTGTGAACCTGGTTACTCGCTTATGGTCTAAAACATCGGATTACTGGACTGTGTATTTCTATATGATGGAGTTTGTTAAGAAAGAATTTGACAAACAAGGCATCACCATACCTTATCCACAGCGCGATGTACACATGTACAATGAAAAATAATCATTAAATAAATACCAGGCTCCGCTTTTCGGCGGAGTATTTCTTTTTTAACTCTAATTATGAAGAAAGTTTTAAGTGCATGTCTGTTCTTAGTAACACTGACTGTCAGTGCTCAAACAGCAGACAACGATACGATTAAGTATTGGAAAATCGGAGGAACCCCTTCCTTCACCTTTAACCAGGTATCCTTAACCAATTGGGCGGCCGGTGGTAAAAATTCTGTGGCCGGTACCTTTTTACTCAACACGTATTTTAACTACAGTAAAGAAAGAGTAAACTGGGACAACACCCTTGATATGGGCTACGGTTTAACCAAACAAGGTAGCGATAACATGGTAAAGACAGAGGATAAACTGTATTTCACCTCCAAACTGGGTTACCAGGTTGATGCCAGCAAATGGTACCTTTCGGGACTTGTTGACTTTAAAACTCAGTTTGATGTGGGTTACAATGATCCTCCTGAAAACACAGTGAAGCTATCAGAATTTATGTCGCCGGGTTACCTTAACCTGTCAATAGGTATGGATTATAAGCCCAATGACAACTTTTCATTGTACATCTCACCTTTGACCAGTAAAATGACCTTTGTTTTAGACGACTCATTATCAAATGCAGGTGCATTTGGCGTAGAAGAAGGAGAAAATTTAAGAAGTGAGTATGGTGCATCGGTTAAACTGACAGCCAAAAAAGCTAACCTTATTAAAAATGTGGACGTCAACACTCGCCTTGATTTATTTTCTAATCTAACTGACAATGCTCAAAATGTAGATGTAGACTGGGAGTTGGTATTCAATATGAAAGTCAATGATTATTTAAGCGCTATCGCTTCATTTAATCTCATTTACGATGATGACATTAAATATATTGACGAAGACCAGGTTGAACACGGACCAAGGGCTCAGTTTAAGCAGCTATTTGGCTTCGGAATAAGTTATAAGTTCGGACAGTAACTTAAATGCTGAAATCAATATAAGCTATTGAAATAAGCAAACTATTAATCGGAGAGCAAGCCCTGACTACAATGTGGTCAGGGTTTTTATTTACGCAATGGTTTCAGCAGGTACTCCAAACCATTCAGTTTTATCTCATATAAAGTATGCAACAGCATGCCCAGTTTCCCTTCCGGAAAACCCTTATTATGATACCAAACCAGGTATGGCTCAGGCAGATCGCAAAGTATTCTGCCTTTATACTTCCCATATGGCATGCGCATAGTTGTTAACAATTCTAGTAATTCAGGATTCATCGCATCGTATTTGCAGCCGAAAGTACAAATTATCTTTAAGTGGTCAACGAACAAATTCTTCTTCTTTGTTTTTAATGGTATGTTGGTTAGTTAGAGTATTAATACTAACTTAACTGTTCATTACAACTTATTAATCTACGCGTCTATTTGTGTTCCGACGTATTTTAAACCCATAACTAATATGAAACACATCAATTTATTACTTACATTATTAATTTTTGCCTGTTTTACACCCTATGCACAGGTTGACCTTACCTACCAGGAACCATCTAAAGAAATAATGGATCTGGCGGATGTACCGCTTCCTCCCTCAACAGCCATTAACGACGACGGCTCTGTTATTGTTTTAATCTATCGTAATCAGTACAAAAGTATAGGTGAGCTTTCTGAAAAAGAGATAAAGCTGGGAGGTATACGTACCAACCCTATCACCAATGTTTCGTCGCGCACCCGCTTTTCCAACAACATTAAGCTGATGCATAAAAAAGGTGATATTACAGAAGTTGAGGGCATGCCAACCAAAGCCCGCCTTGCCAACTTCTCCTGGTCGCCCGACCAGAGCAAAATGGCTTTTACCAATACGGTGGCAAACGGAACAGAGTTATGGTACATTGATATTGCCAACTCAACTGCTCATAAACTAACAGAGGCAACTCTAAACGGTAACTTAGGCAGTCCTTTTACCTGGATGAAGGACAACAGCAGTATTGTTGTGCGCATGATGCCGGCCAACCGTGAGCCTTTGACTGACAAAAGCACGGCGATACCTTCAGGACCAATCGTTTCGGTTAATGAAGGCCAGAAAGCACAAAACAGAACTTACCAGGATTTATTAAAAGACAAGGTTGATGAAGATAACTTCACTAAACTGGCTGAATCAGAATTGAAAGTTATCTCATTGGATGGAACAGTTAAAGATTGGGCTCCTAAAGCCATTTACCGCAGTATCAGCTTCTCTCCCGATGGAAATTATGCCATTGTATCAATCGTTAGCAAACCCTTTTCATACATCGTTCCTTACCGTCGATTCCCAACGGAATATGTATTGATGGACAAAGCCGGTAAAAAGGTTAAGACCATTGAGAAAGTTCCTTTGATTGAAGAGTTACCAAAAGGTTTTATGGCCGAACGAACAGGCAAGCGTAATATAGCATGGCGCGCCGATAAACCCGCCACCATATATTGGGCTGAGGTTCTTGACAAAGGTGACCCTGAAGTTGAAGTGGAATACCGTGATGAAGTTTTTGAACTTGCTGCACCATTCACCGCTGAGCCTAAATCGATCTTCAAATCAATCAATCGTTTTGGTGGCATCACCTGGGGTAACGACGATGTTGCCATCGGATATGACTACTGGTGGAATACCCGTAATACAAAAACATATCTTTTCAATCCGTCTGACGCAGCTAAAACGCCAGAAATTCTGAATGACAGAAACTACCAGGACAGGTACAATGACCCGGGTGACTTCATTACAGAACGTAACGAATACAACCGAAGTGTATTGGTGCTGGACAAAGGCGATGTATACCTTGAAGGAGACGGTTACTCAAAAGAAGGTCAGAAACCATTTATTGATAAAATGAACCTGGCTTCTAAAAAAACGGTACGCTTGTACCAGGCTTCCAATGAAGATAAACTGGAGACTATTTCTAAAATTATTGACATCAGAAAAGGGCAGGTTATAACCCGCGTTCAGTCGCCTACTGATTACCCTAACTATTACTTACGAAACATCAAATCACGTAAAGCTCCGCGTCCTGTTACACAGTTTGAAAATCCGTTTAAAAGCTTGGCCGGTGTTCATAAAGAACTGGTTAAATATGAGCGTGAAGATGGGTTGCCACTATCAGGAACCTTGTATTTACCGGCTGGTTATGACATGAATAATAAAGAGCGCTTACCGTTGATTATGTGGGCCTACCCTACCGAATACAAAGACAAGCAAAGTGCCGGCCAGGTAACAACATCAGCCAATGAGTTTATCTATCCATGGTATGGCTCTCCTGTTTATTGGGTAATGAAAGGTTATGCTGTTCTTGATGATGCTTCATTCCCAATTGTTGGTGAAGGAGACGAAGAACCGAATGATACTTTTATTCCGCAGTTAGTGGCCAATGGCAAAGCAGCCATTGATTATTTAGATGAGCAAGGTTTTATTGACAGGGAGCGTGTTGCCGTTGGCGGACATTCATACGGTGCTTTTATGACCGCTAACCTGTTGACTCATTCCGATCTGTTTGCAGCCGGAATTGCCAGAAGTGGTGCCTACAACCGCACATTAACGCCTTTTGGCTTCCAGAGCGAAGAGCGTAATTATTGGGAAGCGCCAGATATTTACAATACCATGTCACCATTTATGAACGCCAGCAAAATGAAGCATCCTTTATTGCTTATCCATGGCGTTGAAGATAATAACTCAGGTACATACACCATGCAAAGTGAACGTTACTTCAATGCTTTAAAGGGCTTGGGAGCAACGGTTCGCCTGGTACTGCTACCTTCGGAAAGTCATGGCTATCGTGCCCGCGAATCTGTTCTTCATATGCTATGGGAACAAGACCAGTGGCTCGATAAGTACGTTAAAAATAAAAAGTAATAATAAGCTGAGCTGTGTAAAACAAAACACTTCTCGCAAAGAACGCAAAAAACAAAGGTCGCAAAGCATTGAATAACATCACCATATACTTTGCGACCTTTGCGTGAAACTTAATTTTTCACACCCTCATATTTTTAATACCTCTAAGTATGCTGCTTGAACAACTCACTCTTCAGGACATTAATAAACACCAATTTGATTTAGCTGTACTGCCATGGGGCGCTACAGAAGCACATAACTTCCACTTACCCTATGGAACCGACAACTACCAAAACGGCGTTATCATTAAACAAGCCGCACAATTGGTTAACGACAAGGGAGTAAAGGTCCTGATATTACCTGAGATTCCTTACGGTGTTAATACCGGTCAAACAGACATTCCTTTTGTCATTAATATGCTGCCTTCAACGCAGCAGGCAATTATCAAAGATGTGGCCACATCTGTTTTTAAGCAATGTGATAAATTGCTGATATTTAATGGCCATGGCGGTAATGATTTTAAAACGATCATACGGGAACTGGGAATGGAATTTCCTGGTAAAAAGCTATTAACCTGCAATTGGTTTCAGGCACTTGATGCCGCCAAATATTTTGCTCAGCCAGGTGATCATGCCGATGAAACAGAAAGCAGCCTGATGATGTATTTATACCCTGAATTAGTCAAACCTCTTTCTGAAGCAGGAAATGGACAAAGCAAGGCCTTTAAAGTAAAAGCCCTTAACCAAAGCTGGGCCTGGGCCGAACGAGAATGGACCAAAGTGAGTAATGATACCGGCGTTGGTAATCCAAGCAAGGCCAGTTCCGAAAAAGGCGAACGTTTCTTCAACGATCTGTGCCAGGTGATTAGTCAGTTTTTACACGAACTGGCACAAACGCCATTGGATGAGTTTTATGGATACTAGAAGAAGGTGCATATATCTCCTGTGAGATAAAAATATCGGGGTTCAGCTATTTATAGTTGAACCCTTTTTTTACACAATACATCAGCTTGCTTAACAAGGAAATTAACATCCCAACATCCTCACATACTCCTACTCTTCGTATTCAAAATACAGCTTATAGAATTTCAGCCCACGTGCACTGTCAAAGCCCTTTTCGAGGTACTGACGTTTACCATGAACGTAAACATGGAAGTTCTTATCTAGCTTCAACACTGACTTAAAGTGCTTTTTTTCTGACTTGACAGCATCTTTCGATATGTCAAAGCTATCTTGCAATGGCATGTTTTTCTCCGATTCAAAGAAGTTTTTGTAATCCTGAAAAGCATCAACCACCTCAGGTTGACGAATCACTTCTTTCTCAAATTCCTTTTCATCAAAAGCCGCATGCTTACTAAAATAGTCCATGGAACGGTTTAGCATATCAACCTGATCAGGTCGTTCCACATCATTTTCTTCATTAAACACCTCTCCCACAAATCCTTTACACATCTGTAGGTAATTATTGGTAAAGTAATAATTATCCTCGCGCGGCTTCAGACCTAGAAAATCATCTTTCCAGAAGTGGGCCTCATTACCCTTGTTGATGTTATCAACAGAGCAAATTTTATAGCCTAAATCTTTCTCTGTATTGAAAATAAGGCATCCCTTATCCAACTTTTTAATATTAATTCCTTCCTGTGCTCCCAGTTCAAAGTTGTTATCACGAAGCATCACCTTCAAAAAAGTATCTTTATTCTCAGACTTAAAGATACCCAGTGCATCAACTATTTCACCATCGATTACACAGTTATTGAACAATACCATGTAAAACTCACCCCCTTTTATTTTAGGGTGGTTAGATTGCTCATACAAGTGATTGGCAATGGCAATAGAATTATCATAGAATTGAGCCGGACTATTAAAAATAGTATCAACAAGGCCAAACATCAGGTTTTGCTCTATACTCTCTTCATGGTGAAAATTAAAATAAGCCTCCGTTTTAAACGGTTTGAAAAAGTATTGTTTTAGCACCTCTATTACCATTTCATCATCGTGCAATTGTAATTCGCCCTTTGAAAAACGGATCTCTTCAGCCTCGGCCCTGCAGCCAATGTGGTGAACAATGATATTTTGAATGGTAGCCTGTGTAAAATCAATCATTTTCTTGTTTTTAATTACTTGCTTAAAATATAGCTCACGAAAATAACACTTTTCAAAAAAAGAACAGCTGCAATAACCAAGTTATTGCAGCTGTTACCGTCCATGAAAAGTTAAACTTAGCTAACCCTGCAATGAGCAGCATACCACGATACAGGATGCTCTGATCCAGAGATTAGTTCTTGTATTATCTTCTTATCATCCCACTTACTTTCAAAACTACATGATTGATCAAGGGCTTTTGACAGCAGCAACCACTCTTCAACCATGGGTTGGGTTAATTCGCCTTCGAACTCTTTTAATACTTCCAGGCAACAGTTATCAATCATGTGAATTTTTGGCTCTTCACGTTGCAATGAACAACGGGTTGTATACAAATGATCATCAACACGGATAAATTCATTCTCGTCCAACATAACGGTGAATGTAAAACTGACTTGTGACATGGCTATACTCCTTTAGGTGTAGATTTATAATTGGTCAAAATTAATTAGTCGGTAATCATTTTAAAATCAATCTGTTTGTAAGTTACCACAGAAGCGTTTTAGAATCAATTTAAATAACTAAAAAATTCTTTAATTATTAAGGCAGGGCAATTGTCACAAAGCATTTGCCTAACAATATAAGGTGAAATTAAAACTCAGATAATAATGCTTTCAATTCGATTGATCTACAGCTTAAACAATGAAGTCATTGGCCAGTCAACACACAGGTAAAGAGGAATAAATGTTTGATTCCTTTAACATATTGATAAAGGTAATTTTCCCGCATTATTAAAACAGCTTAAACAAGTTCTTACAAATTTCCTTTACTTTTATAAGCAAAGAATTAACTATCGACTATGAGACAAAGTCTGGCAATCATCATATTACTGTTTTTATCACTTTCTATAAAAGCTCAATATTATAGTTCAGGTGCCGATCCTGCCAACACCCGTTGGCGACAGCTTAATTCAGAAACCTTTAAAGTCGTTTATCCCGAAGAATTTGAAGGTGAAGCCAAGCGCTTTATCGCCATGCTGGACTCTCTTTATGAATATGGCAGCTATAGTTTGGAACACACTCCAAAACCAATACAGGTACTTATCCACTCAAAAACTGCTTACTCCAACGGTTTTGTGTCATGGGCTCCCAAGCGCATGGAAATATACCCGACACCACACCAGGATATGTTTGCACAGGATTGGTTAGAGCAACTGGCTATTCATGAATTCAGGCATGTGGTCCAAATTGATAAACTAAACAAAGGATTCACCAAATTTCTGACAATACCATTTGGACAGCAGGCCATTGGAGCAGTATTGGGATTATATGCCCCTCTGTGGTTTCTCGAAGGTGATGCCGTAGTGACAGAAACAACGCTTAGCAAGGCCGGTCGTGGCCGTCGCCCCTCATTTGAACAGGAAACCAAAGCCCAGGTGCTGGAAAAACAGATTTATCATTACGACAAAGCCTATTTTGGCTCCTACAAAGATTATGTTCCCAATCATTACCACATGGGCTATTTATATGTCGCCGGGGCTCGATTCAAATACGGGGCTGACGTCTGGGAAAGGGCACTGGATGAATCTGGGCGTAAAAGCTGGTCAATAACACCATTTAACAGAGGTATTAAAAGTGTAAGCGGCAAAAACAAAGTCCCATTATACAATGAGGTCTATGATGAATGGCGTCAGCGCTGGCAGCACTTTAATGATTCAATAACACCCGACACTCATCGTATTATAACGGCAAGAGATGACAGGTACAAAAATTACAATTACCCCACTCCGGTAAACAATAACGAGCTTATTGCAGAAATTAACGGACCGGGAGAACTGAATCATTTTGCAAGAATAAACATGGCAACAGGTGAAGAGGAAAAACTACTGATCACGGGAACGCGAAACCGTGAGCCCTTTTCATATGCCAATAACACCATAGTATGGACAGAGCTGGAACGACACCCCCGCTGGGAAAATCAATACTTTTCAGTTGTTCGCACCTTGGATATCAATACAGGTAAACAAACAAAGATCAATGGAACCGGCCGTTACAAGGCTCCTGCCCTGTCTCCTGACGGACAAACCATTGCCATTACCAACACTTCCTTAAGCAATCAATTTAGTATTCACCTATTGAATGCGAAAACAGGTCAGTTAATAAAAGAAATAGCAACTCCCGCTAATGCCTACCCTTTCACCCCTTCATGGGATAGCCAGGGAAATAAATTAGTATTGATACTGTTATCGAAAGCAGGGAAAAGCATTGAGACATTGGATCCCGGGAGTGAGCAATGGACCAGTATCAGTTCTCCAACTTATACTGAAATACGATTTCCTAAGCTCCACAAACAACATGTTTATTTTACCGGCTCCTACAATGGTGTGGAAAACCTGTATCGGGTGCCACTGGCAGGTGGTAAAATGGAGAAGTTAACAGAATCAGAATTCGGCGCTGCATACTCTTCCATACGTGAAGGGCAGTTATTTTATCAGAACTACAGCTCCGATGGTTACCTGGTCGCTATGGCAGGCATCGATACGATTAAAGCCAGGGCATATGAAGCACATGATTTGCCAAACGAAGCCCTGATCAAACAATTGCAAAAAGACGAAAAAGGACTCCCCCCATTAAAAGAAGTTGATACACTGGCTTACAGTTCCAAAAAATACTCGAAATGGAACCTGTTCAACTTCCACAGCTGGGCACCGGCTTATATTAACATAGATAACACTGAACTTACACCCGGCATTAGTGCTATGTCGCAAAACCTGTTAGGAACAACTTTCATCACAGCCGGATATAATGCCGACAAACAATACTCGCGTGAAAAGTTCAACCTAAACCTGTCGTACCGTGCCTGGTGGCCGGTTTTTGAATTGGAATTCAAAGCAGGAAATGAAAGCATTGAGGGTGCCTACCTTAATGAAAATGACTGGTATGTCAATATCTATGATGCCAAACCCAATCACTATCTTCTGGACTTCGAAATGAAGTTACCTTTAAACCTGACAAGGGGAAAATACATCAGATTTATTGAGCCATCTGTGGGTTTAACCTACCAGGTGTCTGATGATTTTAAATACGACCGGTATTACCTTAAACTGGGTGATGATGGCCTGCCTATTGTTGAAGATGGCAGATATGTCACTGATCGGGTAGAGACACAAAGGGCTGATGGTATAGATATAACATCAATGGATTACTCCCTTTTCGCCTATAATTTATTAAGAACCACGCAACGTGATGTATCAACCCGTTGGGGACAGGTGGCTGAGTTAAAATACCGCAATACACCTTTTAATGGCTGGGATTATGGTAGCATCTTTGGCATTCATACGCGTCTGTACTTCCCGGGCATTGGACGTCACCATGCCATTCGCATAGATAACGACTGGCACTCAAAGCAACGTGGCGATTTCGTGCCTCAGGATGGCTCAACCTACAATTTCTACAGGGGATTCTCAGACTATGCCAGGTTTCCACGTGGTGTAAACAGCGTATCTAATGATGAACTATATTCGTTTAAAGCCGATTACATATTACCGCTTGCCAATCCTGATTTTAACATACCGGGTGTGCTGTACCTGAAACGAATTACGACCAATCTTTTCTTTGACTATTCCCATACGACAATAGACCTTCAGGAAACAGAAACTGAAAACTGGATAACGCGAGAACGCGATTTTCGCTCTGTGGGAACTGAAATAAGAGCGGAGTTACATCCCTTGCGATTTGTATTTCCTGTGACCATGGGCTACCGTTACGCCTATCTTCATGACAGCAGGGAACATTATCATGAAGTACTGTTTTCATTGGGTTTAGCAGGTATTGTTGTAGGAAAATAAGCGGCAATTGACAGTCATGAACAAATGGCTCCATCTGATGTTTTAAGTTTAATCCTGATGCGGGTTTAATAATAAAAAAGCTTAAAATTTGTTTATATAGGGTTGATATATAAAACCTTTGCACTATTCTTGCGTAACAAGACACCGGGACCAGGAGTTTTTTAGTAGTAACGAAAAAATTACGAATGAAATACAGTTTGGGAGCTTTTGTGGGGTTTGTGGTTTTTACAATTTTAATTGACTTCTTATTGCATCGTTTGATTCATTCTGATGATGACAAACGAATTAACTACTTTGCTTTTCCTTTAGGATCTTTTTGGTTTTACAGTATTCCAACATTTTTCATCATAGCATTCTCAACCATTTTTGCCATTATCAAAACAACCGGCACAGCATTTACCTATGTCGTTTTTCAATGGCTACTGGTGAGTTACCTGGCTGTTTATCTGCCAAAGTTGTTTTATTACCTGGGATATAAATTAACACACCGGGCCATAAAGGTGAAGAATAAATTTTCCAGTGACGGGAAAATTAAAAAGATGAATGAAGGGCGCTACCCTACTATATCACGTAAAAAATTCTTAAGCCAGGTGGGTATTGTAATGGCGTCATTACCATTTGTATCCTTGTTGTTTGGTGTAATGAAAGGACGATTTGCTTTTAGCAAGCGCTACACAAAACTATCGTTCCCGAATTTACCAGAGTCTTTTGACGGCCTTAAGATCATTCAGATCTCTGACCTGCATCTGGGCAGTTTAAATTCCAACTATGAAGAAATGGAAGAAGCTGTGCGGCTGATCAACGACGAGCATCCTGATTTAATATGCTTTACTGGCGATCTGGTGAATAATTTCTACGAAGAAACCATTGGCTGGGAAAAGGTCTTTTCAAAGCTGAATGCACGCATCGGCAAATACTCTATCCTGGGTAACCACGACTATGGTGATTATTCAAAATGGTCATCTGCGGAAGAAAAGAGTAATAATTTACGTCAGATAAAAGAAGCTCACGGACGTTTAGGCTTTAAGCTCCTAAACAACCAATCGAGGACCATCGCACAAAATGGTGAAGAGATCGTTGTTACCGGTGTTGAAAACTGGGGCCATCCTCCATTTCCGCAATATGGCGATCTGAAAAAGGCTTCAGAGGGCACCGAAAACATACCTTTTAAGCTATTATTATCGCATGATCCTGATCACTGGGATGCAGAAGTAAAACAGAGCTATAACTACGACCTGACGCTTGCAGGACATACACATGGCATGCAGTTTGGCATTGAGTTTAAAAACTTCCAGTGGAGTCCTGCTAAATACAAATTCCGTCGCTGGGCCGGTTTATACAACGAAGGCAACAAGTTCCTGTATGTGAATCGCGGTTTAGGTTATTTGGGTATGCCTGCCCGCGTTGGTATGCCACCTGAAATAACCATTATCGAACTCACACGCGGGCCAATTGGCAATGACCCTATGTAAGTCACCAATCAATGCCTTTAAGGCCTTATTACATGGCTATTTTGTAGTTTCTCCATCATACATCTTTGTAAAAACAGAATCAACAGGTTCCCACAACTCGATTTTGTTATTCTCGGGATCAAGAATATGAACAAACTTCCCATATTCATAGGTTTCAATGTCATCACAAATGGTGACACCAGCCTGTTTAAGCTCTTCTACCAAAGCTTCTATGTTTTCAACCCTGAAATTAACCATGAATTCCTTCTTTGATGGCTCAAAATAGGTGGTGTCGCCAGCCATAGGACTCCATTGCGCGTAGGCCTTTTGGTCAGGCTTATCCGACTCTCTGAATTCAAACAGAGAACCATATTCATTGGTCACAAGGCCCAGGTTCTGCTTGTACCAGTTTCGCATCTTTTCAGGACTCTCACATTTGAAAAATATACCTCCAATACCTTTAACTTTTTTACTCATAATTGATCATTTAGCCCTAAGTTATGGTTTATCACTCATAAAGTGAAGCAGCTTAGTCTGATTAATGTGAAGAAGTCTTGTCCAAATGGAAATATCTTGAGTCAACAAGGTCTGATCAGCCTTTGTCTATTTATCAAAATAGTGAACCAACAAGACAAGACAGCTTACTATCAAAGAGGTACCTACCCGGTAGCAAACAGGGGTCTTTTTCGGGATCAACCTCGCTGACAGCGAGGTTGACCCGAAGCGGTTCCGAAGAAATTCCGAAGAAGCCCCAAAGACTTACCGAAGAACACCCATCGATTTACCGAAGAAATTTCAGGACTTTCCGAAAAAACCTTCCTGCCTGAATTTGTTCAAATGGGGATAAGATCAACTCTCAAAGACACATTATTGTTAAGTATAATCTTAGGCGGCATGCATAACGATTCTTTAAGGTGCTAGCGGTCTTTTTAAAGGGGCATACCCGGTCTTTCGACTAAATATCTTTACGTTTTAGCTTCGTTTTAAGGCAAGCGAATTTCAAAACAATCCTAACAGAATTGTTTCCTTAAATTTATGTGCGTTATATACCTGCTATCAGAACTGCTTGTAATCTGCTATCATCGTATTTTATCCATTGGCCAATCGGCAAGCTTATGTTTTACCGGGAGGGCTAATCCTATATTTTAAGATTGATTCAGGAAAATTCTTCTGCAAAGTACATTTATCCTTTCAGCCAGCTGAGCAGCTTTTCAAACTCGTCATGCATCTCATCAAACCCTTGCTGGTAGAGTTTATCCAGTTTTTCCGGATTATTCTCTATTCGCGAAACGGTCATCTGTGCTTTAGGTCGGATAATATAAACACGGCCTTCCTCCTCCAGCCTTTCAAGTTCATCGAGTGTTGCATTATAGTTGTGGGCACGCGTCAGGATTTTATCAACCAGCCTGGGGTATTTGGCATACTTTGCCTTAATAAGCCATTGAAACCTGGCTGCTTCTTTTCTATATTCTTTATTTCGTGTTAAGACAACAACCGCTCTTTTACAACCACTATTAAAAGCCTGCTGTACAGGAATGGAATCTGCAATGCCTCCATCGAGGTACAAGCCCCCTTTTAAACGGACCATTTTCGATACCATGGGTAAACTGCCTGAAGCCTGCACCGTACTCAGCAGCTCTTGCTTATTTAGCTCTTTGGCAGAATAATACTCGGCATCACCGCTGACAACATTGGTGACGACAATATTGAAATCGCAAAAGGAGTTAAAAGCGGCTTTAAAATCAAATGGAACCAGTTGATTGGGTATCTCATCATAAATAAAATCAGGATTAAACAGGTTACCTGATTTAAGCCAGTTACCCCAACCCATGTATCTTCGATCGGCAGTATATTTTTCATTAACCACGCGGTTACGTTCAAACTGTTGCGACGCGTAAGATATACCATAGGCGGCACCGGCTGATACACCAATGGCATATGAAAAATGCAGTTTACGTTTAAGAAAATAATCCATTACTCCGGCAGAGAATATACCACGAAATCCTCCGCCTTCGAGAACCAGACCGGTTCCATTTATTTTATATTCCAATCTTCTAGTATCTTAATCCTTTAATAGTTGGTCGTGCCAGTTCACCACTCATTTCCAAAACAATGCTTTTACCTTTACGAGGCAATGATTGCATTGTCATTAACTCAAATGTTGTCAATGCATTCTCAATTCCCGGAACGAGATCACTTACAATTAAAGTGGCCTTCTCAATCTGTGAAGATTTGTGATCGGATGTATTGACTCTTATTTTAGCTTTAAGATCAGCATTCAAGAGTGTTGATAATAACTCCCCCTCACTGATAATTAATTCATTATTGGTCATTTCTGACTGGATGGCTAACTTTTTGATGCTTAGTTTATCCATTTCCAATCCCAATAAGGCCGTTTGGGCTTCCATCTGTGCCTTTTTGGCTCCATCAAACTCCACCGACAGATTTTCGATCAATAACTGTGTGGTCTGGGAATTGATTTCCGGCACACTATCTTTATAGGTGATATCCCCTTCCATCTTCAGGTATAAATTATCAAGACTGAATTTACCATTTGTTTCTGCATCGCCCCATTCAACACCCTTATCATTCAGTTGCATCTCCATGGCTGAATATGAATGAGTTAGCTTCATATTTTTAAGACCTTCATTCTCGAAACGCAACAAGCCCTCTGATGAATAAGATACCAGCGGCGAGTGCAATTGCAGGTCATTTAGTTTAAGCTGGTTTTTGCCGGGATGATAATTCAGACTGGCAGTCAGCTTGTCCACCTTATTGAATTTTCTGATCTGTTCTGCCGAGAAGCCAAGGGCATCCATCCATGGGGTTTCAGCAAAACTAAGACCTCTGGCATCAATTTTAACTGCTTGTTTTTTATCTGGGAATTTAAAATCCAGCTGATCTATATCTTCTTTTGTCAGATGCCCCTTGAAAGAGAAAAACAACTCATCAACCAATAAATTATCGTCTGCATTTTCAATATATACTGAAGCATCTATAAAGTACACGCTAAATGTTTTTATCTCATCAAAGCTATTGGATTTCAACAAGCGCATGGCTTCAGAATATGGCATTCCCAACTTTACTTCGGAGCTACGCAACAATTCAAGGCCATTATTAGTCTGCACACTTAAGCCGTAAAACTCAAGTCTCGATAACAAGGGGTTTACCTTTATTTTTTCGAAATTTACTTCTGCATCATCAAAAAGCAATTCAATTTGTTTCTCAAGATGCGATTCGACTTTTCTGGACAGAATATTTCCATAAACCCAATTGCCGACCAGGAGACCGATAATGATAATCAGAACTATTAAAAGTATGCGTGTTTTTTTCATGAGTTATATGTTATGCCTTCATTTCAAAATATTAACAGGTAAAATGCCTGGCTTCAGACAATTCTCAATTATTCAAGCGGTAAAAACTGTAGAGTAAAACATATACTGAACAGCCATTAAGCACCAGACCGACACTAAAAGTAAAAAAAAGCCCGATGAAACAATTATGCTTTCGATACTTATTGGAATGATATAGCAATTTTTAACGCTTATTTAACTAAACCATGTCTCTTTTGACATATATAGCAATTGTGTTTCGCCTAATTTCTGCTTCAATCAAAGCGCTGGTCATGAATATTTTTGTATTACCTGAACAGCAAGCGGTATACATTAGGCTTATCGCCCCCTGTTAACCTTATCTATAATGATGTTACACCATCAGGAAACAATTGAGAAGCTTTGGTTTGTATTGGTTGATCGTTTCAAGTCCTGCTAATAAGATGGTTCCACTAACAATGACTGCAACAGTAACAAGAAAAATTTCAATTGGTATCATGGCTTTTCTCTTAAAATTAATACCGGTACACAGACAATAGCAGTACCAAAGAGGTGGAGGTTTACAGTCTTTAACAAAGATTAGGGTTTGCAATGATTTAGCCATCAATAGGACTAAGACACTGTTTATTACTCAAATTAAAAGGGTTATATTCCGTTGAATACAACCCTTTCTACTTACTAATTATGAGCTATAGATGACTATACTCACCTATGAAAAGAAATGTCTAACGAAGGTAAAACGTCACACCTACAGCCATAGATAAGGCCATGTGTGGTTTTACATATTTAGTTCGGATGGCTTCCAGTAAATAAGCATCCATGGCTGAAAACTCGGTATAAACACCTACTCCGTCAAAGTAACGGTTATTAAGTGCAAACTTTAGTTCTCCTCCCAAAAACGGGTAGAAATGTATCTTATTCTGAAAATAATACTCCTTGGGGTAATAGTCGGGTAAACGATTAAACGTATTATTGGTATTCCCCCAGGTAACAGACAGGCCACCATATGGTCTGAAATACCTGAATAATGGCTGCTTCGTAAAATAAAAACTATTCTTTAGTGAAATACTGACAACGCTGTTTTTGCTACCTCCGAAATTCTCACTTAAGTAACCGAAGAATAAGGCCGGCTGATATATTGGAGTAATGGCGTAGCCAAAACCAATGGACATAAAACCAATGCTACCGGCATACTGCAGTTTGTACTGCCCTGGCATAAACCAGCGGTGGCGATAGGTAATGGTGTCCTTTTTAATAATAGCAGTCCTTTCCCGATAGGCCTTTTCGAGCATTTTAGGCATATCGTTCTTTGTGGTGTCCACGTCATCAGTCTGCGCCTTCAAATCAAAGACACTAAGCAGAACAAAACCTATCAGCACGATATACCGGAAACGATATTTTATAACTTCTGTCATTCTAATTTTAGTATTTAATTACCTCGTGCTTAATAGTATCTGCCTGAACATCTAAAATTATTAACTGATATCTTTCAGGAGATGGTATTGATAAATAATTGACGTCATCATACGGTTGTGCGTAACGGTAGCTATGACCGTGCCCATGGATTGATAAATCCAGGTTATGCTTCAGGAGAATCTGATTGTATAAATACTCGTTACCCATGGAAAACTGATCATCCCAGGGTGGAATATGTGCAAACGGAAGAACATATTTGTATTCAGAATCATTAGCCAGTGCATTATCAAACCACTCAAAATCCGGATCCTGCACCTTTTTCTCCCATATGATATCATCGAACATTACAAACTTAACATCTTTATATTCAAAGAAAAAATTGGATTCACCGAACATCTCGGTATAAATATCATAACCATTACCCAGGCAGTCGTGATTTCCTATAAGCGTGAGAACCGGTATATTGATCTTATTCATAATATCGCTGTACCAGTCATACTCACGCGCATTGGCACTCAGGGTAACGTCACCCAGGTGCACGATAAAGTCTAAATCATCGCGTGTATTGATGTATTTAACCTGATCTTCAAACTCATCATAATAACTATGAGAATCGGCGATCAGACCAATCCTGAAAGGCTCAAAGGGCTCGTTGGCTGCAGGAAGCAATTTATTGTAGTTACTGATGTTTTGCTTCTTCCATTTTGACTTAACAATGTTTTGATAAGGACTGTACTCGATCACTTCTTCGCATGAAGAAACTGCAAGTACAATGAATAATACGCTTGCCAGTGCTCGCCAATCTATATTTGGGTTCATCATCATTTAGGTTAACATATTAAGCGGCCATCTGGTTCGATGGCAACAATAACGTTAACAAATTTAGGCACTCCTATCGTACTATGGCAACTAATATTGCCGAATGCCTAAAAGTGATGGATGAAATGACAATTAGGAGGAATGAAGTGAAAACAAAAAAAAGGCAGACCAAAAGGTCTGCCTCAATTCTTGGAGTATATTGTATTGGATTTAGTTACTATGCTTCTGCCGGCTCAATTACCATTAACACATCACCTTTAGCAACTGAATCACCTGAATCGAATTTGATCTCCTTGACAACACCGTCAACAGCAGCATCAAGGTTGTTCATCATCTTCATTGCTTCAAGAACAGCCAAGGTATCGCCAGCCTTCACCTCATCGCCAACTTTTGCTTTGAACTCAACAATCATACCCGGGATTGGAGCAACTAAGCTACCTGTTGACTCAACCTCTTTAGCACCACCTGATTTACCGCGACGGGCACGAGGAGCTGCAGCTGCGTTAGGGTCATTAATTTCAACAGTAAATACTTCACCGTCAACCTTAACTTCCAATTCACGAGTAGCACCTGAACCACCTTTTGATGTTAACTCACCAGATAAGGCTTTACGCACCAACTCTTCTTCTTTCTCTACCTGCTCCATGGTCTTCGCTTTGAATTCAGCAGGAACCTCTTCCTTACCGTATTTCCATTTAAGGAAGCGCTTACCGGTTACAGGGTATAAAGCACATAATACTTCATCATCGATATCCTGCGCTAATCCAGAGAATTCATCTTTCACCTGATCCAGTTCCGGCTCAAGTATAGAACCTGGACGAACAGTGATAGGCTCTTCTCCACGAGGGTAATCTTTCAATGCTTTCTTCTGAACCTCAGGATTGATCGGGTCAGTTGTTTTACCATACAATCCGTAACAAAGGTCTTTTACCTCTTTAGTGATCTGAGCATACTCACCTTCGTATGAATCAAATAATACGTTGTTTACTGTTTGTACACCAACGATTTGTGAAGTAGGTGTTACCAAAGGAATGTTACCAAGGTCCTTACGTACTTTTGGTAATAAACGGAATACTTCAGGTAATTTATCCAAAGCATCCATTGCTTTCAACTGGTTAACCAGGTTAGACAACATACCACCCGGAGTTTGGTGAAGCAATACATTGATATCAGTAGTAGCGTACTTAGGATTGTTATCCAGGTGCTTGTACTTAGGTATGTATTTCTCCATCTCATCAGAGATAGCAGTGATCTTGTTGATATCCATACCTGAATCACGGTTAGTACCTAACAATGACATGATAATAGGCTCAACAGCCGCGTGAGACGTACGGTAAGCGTAAGGTCCGATACATGTATCAACGATATCAACACCAGCTTCAATAGCTTTGAAGATAGCTAAGTCACCCATACCTGAAGTAAAGTGTGTGTGAAGGTTGATAGGCGTATCAGTAATTTTCTTGATCTCGCGAACAAGATTATAGATATCGTAAGGTGCGATCAAACCAGCCATATCTTTGATACAGATAGAATCAACACCAAACTCTAATAACTCTTTTACTTTATTGATGTAGTATTCCATGTTATAGATATCACCACCTAAGCGAGGCTGGTTCAATGTATAACATACAACACCCTGGAAGTGCTTCTGGTTGTCTTTGATAACTTTAGCTGCTGTTTCGAAGTTACGGAAGTCATTCAAAGCATCAAAACAACGGAAGATATCCATACCGTTATCAATAGCGCGCTGAACGAAAGCTTCTACCACATCATCAGCATAGTTACGGTAGCCTACCACATTCTGTCCGCGAAGTAGCATTGAGAATGGAGTTTTAGGCATGTGCTTTTTCAGGGTACGCAGACGCTCCCATGGATCCTCAGCCAAAAATCGGTGCATTGTATCAAAAGTTGCACCACCCCATGTTTCAACAGCGTTGTAACCTGCGTTGTCGATCATCTCAGCAACTGGCAACATATCTTCTGTACGACCACGTGTTGCAAATAAAGACTGGTGTCCGTCACGTAAACTAACGTCGTTAATTTTAATTGGATTGGCTGCCTTTGGACGGTCAGCGCCAAACTCTAGTGGAGCCATTTCTAATGCTCCGTGCTTATCGAAATTCATCTTTTTCTTTTTTTAGTGCTTAGTGCAAAGCGCGTCGTGCCTGAAATTCTTATCGAATTATTAAAGAAATGAACTGTCGAACTGAAAGATTTTCACCTCTCCCCCGATAGTCATCGGAGTCTCACCTCTTCTTTGGCACTGCTTTAACTCTGCCTTTTGCCTGTTAAACTACTTTACTTAACCTTAAGCGCGAGAACGTAACAAACGACCGCGACGTTGTACCATAGCCCTGTTACTCATGATAACCTCTTTACCGGCAGCCTTCCATGAGTTCACAGCTTTTCCTTCATTGTTTTTAGCTGCTTCCTGCTCCAGGTAATAAGCTACTGCAATCATTGCCGCTTTTCTCTTTTTTTCTCTTGCTGTCATAGTACAATCGTTTTTTACAATGGAATGTTTCCGTGCTTTTTAGGAGGTAACACCTCTGTCTTAGTCGACATCACTTCCATGGCGTCGATCAGGCGCTGCCTAGTTTCGCTTGGCAGGATAACATCATCAATATAACCGCGCTTAGCTGCTAAGTAAGGTACGTTAAATGCCTCTTCGTACTCGTTAATCTTAGCGTCTGTCATAGCTTGCTTGTCTTCAGCCTCTGCAATTTGCTTACGGTAAGTCGAGATAATCTCAACAGCACCTTTAGCTCCCATTACAGCGATCTCGGCTGATGGCCATGCAAATACCATATCGGCACCCAATGGCTTAGAACACATTGCCAGGTATGCACCACCATAATCTTTACGGGTAACTACTGTAAACTTAGGTACAGTAGCCTCAGCATACGACCACAATAACTTGGCACCGTGACGGATAATACCGTCCCACTCCTGCTGAACACCTGGTAAATATCCTGGTACGTCAACAAAGGTGATCATCGGGATATTGTAAGCATCACAGGTACGTACGAAACGAGAAATTTTATCCGAAGCATCGATATCCAAACATCCTGCCTGAATCATTGGTTGGTTAGCAATGATACCAACAGAGCGATTGTTTAAGTGACCGAAACCAACAATAGCGTTCTCTGCATAGTGCTCATGCACCTGCATAAATTCACCATTATCAAGTACCGACTCAATAATATCCACCATGTTGTATGGTGTTTTAGGATCATCTGGTATAATTGTATCTAACTCTTCACAAATACGTGCCGGGTCATCACCCATAGGGATTTGTGGAGCCTCTTCAAGGTTATTGTTTGGCAAGAACTCCAGTAATTCCTTAATAGCATCAATTGTATCTTCGTCGCTGTCGCAGGCAAAATGAGCATTACCACTCTTGCTATTGTGAACCATTGCACCACCAAGATCTTCTAAGGTAGTTTCCTCGCCTGTTACAGTTTTGATTACGTTAGGACCTGTAATGAACATGTGACTCTTTTTCTTTACCATAAAGATAAAGTCGGTCATAGCAGGAGAATACACAGCACCACCGGCACAAGGACCCATGATAGCCGAAATTTGAGGAATAACACCTGATGCACGTGAGTTACGCATAAAGATTTCACCGTAACCTTTTAAGGCATCAACTCCTTCTTCAACACGGGCACCACCAGAATCGTTTAGGCCTACAACAGGAGCACCTGCTTTAACTGCCAAATCCATAATTTTACAGATTTTAGCTGCATGCATTTCACCAAGAGAACCTCCGCGTGAAGTAAAATCTTGAGAATAGGCAAATACAGGACGACCGTTAACTAAACCGTGACCGATAACTACACCGTCAGAAGGGATTTCAATTTTTTCAAGACCAAAGTTTACCGAGCGGTGCTCAACAAACATGTCTACCTCCCTAAAGCTACCTTCGTCAAAAAGATGATCTAAACGCTGACGAGCTGAAAGTTTGCCCTTTTCGTTATGTTTAGCCACACGTGCGTCACCGCCCATTTTCTGGACTTCTTCACGTTTCTTTTTAAGTAGCTCAATCTTTTCAGATACTTTCATAAATACAGATACTTTACAATTACACCAAAAATTCTTTAATTGTCTTTTATGCCGCCAAAAATATATACTACAAGTGATAAGTTGGCTATATAAATGTTAAAAAAATGAAAATTCACGAATTATTTCTTTAATTAAGAATTTACAACTGGACAATACCGAATAAATAACAATAAGAGTTTTAAGAGTTTTATATTCTTATAAATTAAAAGCAAACCACCTAAAACAACTTTAAATCATGCATTTACAAACAGACACATCATAAAAACAACAGCAAGAGCAGCCTAATACCTTCTAATACATGCCAAAGCAAGGATTTGCCGCATGACGTTAAACGCACATCAGCAACTTACTCAATGTCAGTTTTTAATATAGCAGTTACATGGACTCAAAGTCAAGTAGTGACTGGCAGTTTTTTTCAGAGATTTTCTATTAATAAAAAGATTGTCTGAGCCATATTTGTTCACCCTACGGGATTACTATTTACGCCAATCCATTATCCAATACTACAAATCACATTGGGCATAGTGTCAATGTTATTGTATTAAAAAAGTGTTATGTCATACCAGGTTCAAAAATGGCTTATGCACTCCAACTGCTTCTCTCAACCACATGTAATAACCTGAATAAGAACAACTAAAAACCACTTCAGCAGTATTCAGAGCAATTATCTGAAAAATTACGTAACTTGATAAAGCATTCTGATAACAAGCCAATTATGACAATGAACAATTACATTCTTTTGACTAAATACCACAACACGTAAATACTATGCCAGAACTACACACTTATCTCTATTATCTCACAAGAATACTAAAAGTGAATTATAGACAAATCAACCCCTAAAATTATATCTAATGAGAAATTTACCAAACCTTATTGTCGCGTTACTATGCTTAACTGCAGCTGCCTGCAGCTCACCTGAATCTAAAATACAAGATGAAGAGCGCGCACCAGCTAAAATGAAAATGACTACTGCAATTCCGGAAGGTATTGTCACTCCCAATGTGTTGAATTCAGACAACCTGGGAACCTTAGAGTTTTTCGATGGAGTACCTAATCCCGCAACAGCAGATAAAGTATACGACTATATTGATTTACACAATGCGGTTGACGCTTTTGTAAAAGGCATTCATATCGCATCAATGGAAGCCATTAAAAGAGGCATCCTGGAATTGGGCCCGGCCAATTCCACAGCCATTTTGTTTGAAGACCTGATGGATTCCAAATCCTTTTTCCTAACTGCCAATACCACCTCTGTCTATATGATGTCGTGGGTGGAACTAGGTGATGAACCAATGGTGATTGAAACACCGCCTGATGTGCTAGGAATAATTGACGACCATTGGTTTAAGTATGTCGCTGATTTCGGACGCTTAGGACCAGACAAAGCGCAAGGAGGAAAATTTCTGATACTTCCTCCAGGCTATAAAGGAGAAGTACCCGAAGGATATTACACGTATACAACCAATACCTATGGTCATTGGGTTATTTGGCGCGGCTTTCAAAAAGACGGCAGTCCAAAACCAGCGGTTGACGCCACCAAAGCAAGTGTTAGGATTTACCCGCTTTCACAGAAAGACAACCCTCCGGCTATGAATTTCATTAATGCTTCAGGAAAATCAATTAATACCATCCACCGTATGGATGCTGAAATTTTTAATGAAATCAATGCCGTGGTTCAGTCGGAACCATTAATTGGTGAAAACCCTGAATTATTAGGCTCACTGGCCGCCATAGGCATTAAAAAGGGACAAGCCTTTCAGCCTGATGCCCGTATGCAGAAAATTTTAGATGAAGCTGCAAAGATCGGTGCTGCCATCGTGCGGACACAAATGGCTAAACCGCGTTCAGAATACCTGTACAAGTTTAAAGGCACACAATGGTTGAATCCACTAGCTTACAAAAGTTACTTATTTGAACATGAAGGAGTAAGACTATTGGATGCCAGAAGTGCGTTTCACTTTTACGCAACCGGTATAACGCCTGCTATGTCCATGAAGATTATAGGTAAAGGTTCGCAATATGCTATTGCCTATTCGGATGCTGATGGCAACACCTTTGACGGCAGCAAAACATATAAATTTCATCTACCGGCTAATCCGCCGATGAAAGACTTCTGGTCTTTCACCATCTATGATAATCAAACACGCTCTATGTTACAAACCGACCAGCAGTTCCCTGGCATTGATAACAATAAAGAAGGTTTAGTGCAGAATGCTGATGGCAGCTGGGATATCTACATTGGCCCCGAAGCACCCAAAGGAATGGAAAATAATTGGGTACAAACTATTCCTGGTAAAGGCTGGAATACCATTTTCAGGCTCTACGGTCCCCTGGAGTCATGGTTTGATAACGAATGGTATCCTTCTGATGCAGTGCTGGTAGAATAATCGTTAAAACATAATTATACAAAGGCAAAAATCCTTAAGAGTATAGAATTAAAAAGCTATTGTATAACCTAAATTAAACAATAATGAAGACCTATACTTATACAACATGGTTTATTGGGATAATTCTATTGGTAACAATAGATTGTAATTCCCAAACGACCATAACAGTAGACAAACCTACTAGCGATAAAAATCATATTATTGATGTTACATCAGCACCGGATACTATAGTAAGAACCCACAAGGCTTCATGTCGCTGTGGAGAGCTTAGTATAACATACAACGGCCCCACCCCCAAGAGACGTACCTTGTGCCACTGCAACTCATGCCAGATGAGGACAGGTTCTGCTTTCAGCATACAAGGTCGGTTTCCGAAGAATAATTTAAAAATCGAGGGCAAATCTACAGCATGGAGGTTTCCAAATGAGAAAGGACAAGAGGCTAACTATCGTTCTTGCGATAGCGGCGGAGCCACATTTCATTTCTGCCCAACATGTGGCACAACCGTTTACTGGGAGATTGATGCCGCACCAGATATTATTGGCATTGCGTTAGGAACCTTAACAGACCCATCATTTCCGGCGCCAGTCATTTCTGGATTTGAGGCATACGGTCATCCTTGGGCTATGCAACCTGCCGAACTTAAAATTATACGATTGGAGTATGATGAATTAGAAGAAAAATTAGAATCAAAAGACTAATAAAGCCTATGATCAGCTAAGAAATATCCCCAATTGGATATTCAAAAGGGCAATAGAAGGCATAAGAAGAGGTATAGACACCATGAATTCGAACTAATTCATGAGCGTACAGCATTGAAATACCTAACACTAAAAAGGTGTTATTCCCTTTAGGGGATAACACCCTTTTAACATGCTGTTTTCTGCTTCAACAACCTGTCAATTAAGTGCATTTTGATTATACAAAATCCTATAATTACACCCAGTACTGCACCACAACTTATATCCAGGGGCGAATGTACACCCAGTATAACCCGCGACAGAGCCACCATGGTGGCCCATACAAAGGGCAAAATAAAAAAACGCCGTCTCCTGAAGTCGGAATAAACAAACAGCACAATATACGCCATTAAAGTAGCCATTAAAAAGGCATTGAATGAATGACCTGATGGAAAAGAATAACCTGTTTCGTGGCCCCAATGCTCCAACACTTTTGGATGCAAGGCTTCGTCATTAAAACTTATTTCTTCTGCATTGGCTCTTAAAAAGAACACCAGGTAGCGTCGTCTCTCTTCCTTACTTTCATGGGCGTAAAACTCATCACTATCAAAGCCTTTATCTGATGACAGATACTGAATATTGGGACGCTGAACCTTAAGCTGCTCTTTAATAAAAAACTCATTAAGGCGTGCCACCAATCCCAGCACCACAGAAAAAGCTACCAAAGACAAAACAATCGTCAGCATCTTACGCTTCCAACCTTTATTATGCCAGCTGACCAAAACACAAAAGACAAGGGTTATTATTACCACTCCAATCGTACCACCCGTTTCTGAGATAAACAGCCAGAAAGCAGCTGCAATACCATCATGAATCGCCGAAAATCCAAAAGGCAATAGAAAAGTACTGGCCAATACCAATAAGCAAATGAGTGCTATAATAAGTAGTTGCTTAATTCTGGCTTTCATAACATAATCATTCTAATTTATCAGATTCGCTCTACGCCTTAGCCTCCTCCCTAAGGTTAGTATATTGCCTGGTTACTTCATAGTCATAATCAGGATAATCATAAATCGGAATACGCTGCTCGGTTTCACCAATTGAGTACCCCCAGATACTTTCATAATCCTTAAACTCCTCACCCAGATCTTCCATCTGGCGTTGGTATTCACTAATGGATTTGGATTCAATTATAATCACCTTATCCATCTGCTTCATGGCAGGACTATGATTGCGGGTGTGATCCAGTTCAAACTCAAGAATTCGACGCCCATAACGGGTAATGCCTATCGTTCTAAATGTCAAACTCTTTCCAACCCCTGGTAGGTTCAGCACATTACGATCAGTTCCCAAAAACGGTAAACCACTCTCCTGCATCAGCTTGGCCATTTCCTGTTCAATGGCACCGGCGTCATTGGGAAATTCCTTAATGATGTCGTAATACTGCTTTGGAATTTTGCCGATCACTTTCTCTTCCATTTGCTCCTGAACTGCGCGTTCATTAGTGGCAAAATTAAAGCTGTTCTCCATGTAGCCTTTCACACTAAAGGTATAGTAATTAATAACGCCGATCTCATTCAATACTTTGCGAAGCTTGGCGGCATGCCCCCGTCTTGAGGCTGCTGTAGTAAAGACATGCTGATTAGTAACTGTCCATCCCGCGGAGTTTAACAACTTAATAGCTTGCCTTGCTTCAGGAGTAACTTCCATTGGCGACTCAAAATGCGTTTGCATAAAAAACTGCTTAATACCTATTTTTGATGCTTTCTTTTTGAAATCACCCAATATATTGACCAACTCAGGTGTTATACGCTGGGGCATATAGACAGGCAAGCGACTCCCCAGCCTGATACGTACAAAATGAGCATATTTATCACCATTACCTTTGGCCTTGTTAGCTTCCACTTTATTGGCCGCCATTTGATATACCCGGTCCAGTATCTTCTCAAGTGATTTATCCGAGCTCATGAGTGCATCTCCGCCCGTAATTAAAATATCGCGCAATTGTGAGTCCTTTTCAAAATAGTCCAGTAATGAAACCAGCTTTTCATCCCAGGTTTGCCCGGGCTTTAATTTATCAAGGTTAAAATTGAGATTACCACGTTGAAAATCATACATACGCTGGCACGAAGCACACAAACCTCCACACGCGCGTCCCATGGTATCAGGTATAAGAATAGCCACCTCCGGATACCGCCTGTGAATATTATGCTCATTTGGCAAATACCAGCCTGCCGCATTTGGTTCGCCGGGTTTTACGGTATCTTCTTTCTCCCATGCAACAATATTGCCATACTCATCAATCAGTTTCTGGCTGTAAATAACATAATGCCTAATAGCCAGGTCTGCTCCTACTGCAAAGTAAGGTACACGTACATGCAATAGTGACAGGTAATATGGATTCACAAAGAAAGGAATTCCCTTGCCGGCTGCTTCATATAGAACTTTCATGGTATCGGGGTCCAGCGAATTGTCAAGCATTTCATTTAAGAGATCGGGCGATCGCACAGCAAATCGCAAATGAAACAAATGATTATCCCACCAGTCAAGCGCCTGCAGATACTTTTGCTCCTTCGACAAGCCTTCCTTGAAAACAAAGCGACCATCACTTAATTCGCCCGAATCAATTATCCGGATAATGATCTTAAGTATACGTTCTTTGTTCTCTTCACGTAGTTTAACAATCCGTGGGTCCAAACCTGAACTCCAGCGATCCATCCACTTCTCAACCTGTTCTCGCGATGGGATAGAGCGCTTATATTCGCCTCTGAACTGTTTAAACAGCATTAGCATATCCTTGAAGAAAAAGGGTTTGGCGCCGCCAGTTCCGTTTGTGACAGCAAGCCATATAAGATGAATAGGATTACTAATGGCTAGTTCACCTCTTAAATTCAGATCTTCAAATTCACGGCCGGCATTATCAATATAATCTAAAATTCGAATAGCAGCAAAGTCTTTCCAACTCAGCTTTTCAAAGGCCTCCCTGCCATGGGCTTCACGCTTATAAAATTGATATGCATCCTTATTCTTCTTAATCTCATCAAGCACCCAGTTACGAACACCAACCAGAACCTCTGTTTCATTTCTGGCATTACGCATAATTTCTTCGAGTATGGGATTTTCGCGTAGCAATTGCCTGAGCAGCATGTGTGACTTAACAGAAATAGCTATACGGTCGAGTTGGTGATTGGATGTTGACATAGTACTTGGGGTATAAAGGATTAACTATTGGATTTGTTATTAATTTATTGAATATGTTTAACAAATACAAGAACCCTTTATTTAAATACAGCCCATTTATGACCCCTGCCGCACCAACTGTACCAACAACAAACACCAGCCAACAATCATCAGTAAACCTCCCAAAGGAGTAACAGGACCTAAAAATTTAAGACTAGCGCCTAATACCGATTGCAGTGACAACAGGTAGATGCTAAATGAAAAGAGGAATGTTCCAACAATAAAACTCCAGCCCATATATACCTGAAGGCGGCTTTCGAACGACAAGAAAAAACCAAGTATCAACAACACGATGGCATGATACATTTGGTACCTCACCCCCACTTCAAAGCTCTGAATTTGGGTTTCTGTCAGTACCTTTTTTAGTGCATGAGCACCCATTGCGCCAAAAATTACCGAGAGGCCACCATAAACAGAGCCTGCTATTAGAATCAATTGTTTCATATTATCACCAGCTATTAGTTGCAAGACTTTAGATTACAAAAGACTTACCATGTCTTTGAAAGAACGTTTGTAAGCTTTCTTCAGCATTATTACCAAACAAGCTTTAATGAAAAAGGTTTATAATCTGATAATAAGCGGCCGGCTATATCAACAGCCCCCCTTTTAGCGCCTGCACTTTCATGGTAAAGAAAACAAAAAGCAAGAGAGCATATTATAAAAAACACCAGGTCAAAAGCTCACAAGGTATTCCTTGCTGCACTTTTGACCTGTAGTACTTTTACCTTTTCGATGACAACCAACACATCACCCACCCAACGTAACAACTCCACAATCTATCACTTCGATCAGACTGCAATTCTCGTCACCTGACTGTTAATGGTGAAGGTTATTTTTACCATCGTTTATTTTTTCTATGCCAGATTAATTATCGGCCACAAGGTTATTATTGGCTTCAAATCGTTTTTGACGATCTTCGATAAATTGACGACTGTACTTAATTTTTCGTTCTGTTTTTGATTTAATCCCATCCATGCCTGCCAATTCATCAAGCATTGTATATGCTTTATCAAAATCATTTAACCAAATAGAACTTTCTATAATATTAAAATACAAGCCCACAGCAATTTGAGCACTAATACGTGCCTTTTTATTTGTGTAGTCTGCAGTCTTTAACTCCGATTCCCATATTTCAATCGCCTCCTTTAGCACGCTCAGGTCTGGATTTTCTTTTGTCAAAGCGGTTTCAAATATTTCAAACGATGTTTCATAGGCCTTTGTCAACTGACTGTAATCATGATTTTTACCTTTTGCATAGCCTAGTTCAAAGTTTCTTTGTTCGGTTGCATAGGCAAATTTGTTGGCAAGGAAGTATTTGGCTGAATACAGACTGCTTTCGGCACTATTCTTCTCAAAGGCTTTGATCTTCTTGTCAATTTCACTTCTCTTGACTGTTTCACCGAATTCTTCCTTTCTCCAATCTTCTGTGGCCGGAATGATTCCCTCATCAATCATTACATTATTTTGATCATATACCTTATAACCTGCAATTCGGCGGTATTCCACGACTGTTTCGTTTGCATTACCGCTTATCTCAGTGATACCCTTTTCTTTTTTTTCCTTTACTTCAAACTCAGCCAAAGCGATTTCAAAACGCGTCTTATTCTGCTCATCATAAACACGCTCTAAACCATCCAACACAAAAATTTTAGCCACCAAAGCATCTGGTAAACGATAGGCGCCAGCATTCATATTAGACATTGATGGCTTAAGCGGTATTGTTTCATTAATTAATACACGCAGCTGCTCCTTGAATATCATTTTTATCTCCTGCTTATTCAAAGAATCTTCCCTTGCATTATGAAAGTCCATTTCAAGAGCATACAATTCCATTTCCTCTTCATAACCCAAACTCGGACGAGCTGGTTTTTCGGGCATGGTATTATGAACCTCGCCCATTTTAATTTGCTTTTTTATCAGCGATAAGTCCTTGGAAGTGCCTATTTCGTATATCTGATTATCGATTTCAAAAACCCTGTCATAATACAGCTTAATATCAGTCTCATATCCACTTCTTAGCGCAGCTTTATTTTGCTCAACGGCACTTTCTTGCTCAGGAGTTTCTCCATTTTGATATACAACATAATCGTATTTCTCAACGCCAAGCGGATAAGAAGGCAGTTGCATAAACTTGTAGTAAATACTCTTATCTGCCAGTTTTTGAGCATTTAATCCAGTATACAGGAAGCTTAAAGCAATAATAATAAAGGTACAAATGTATTTCATAATAATTGAAATTTTAATATTCATAATATTTTACAATATTTATACCCTACCAGTCTGATATTGTTTCATAAAACTGGTATTAATTGCCCGTAAAAATCAATCGTTAACCTTTTACTTTGATTAAATCCTTAATCTCGAACTGATATTCTTTACTGAAATCTATTTTGAGCGACTCAAATTCCTCATCCATCACAAATTTGTATCCTTTTATGGTTTGGCTCGGCAGTGGCTCTTTACCTTTATATTTTTTACGATAAACTTTAATTTGCCTGCATTCATCTCTTTGAATGGCTACCAGGCATTCCATACCCTGATTTTCATAAATTTCGTAGTCGCTTTTAATATTTCTTAATATGCCCATTTCTGTAATTTATTCGTTACAATCATAATTCATTATTCCATCACTCTTCCCAGAAACTCAAGATTCTCACTGGCAGCCATCCCATTAGGATTACAACCGGGCTCACCCTCAGGAATTTCAATACCGAGGTCTTTATAGTGACGGATCCATCCACTGTGAAATTCGCCACTTGAAGGATCGACAAATGTCATTGGATTAAGTTTAAATACGGAATCCTGCTCAAACAAATGGTAAATATACTCAGAACAATAAAAACCTTCGTCGTCTAATATATAGGAGTAATTGTAGGGCTGCCCCAACTCTTGCCTGGCTCTGTCCAGAGCAGTATCAAACATCAATTTACTGCCATTTTTAATCCTGAAATGACCTACTACTACCGAATCTTCATTGGCCAGACAAAAATCAGCGAGCAGTTCTTTACACACACCTTTTACAGGAGCTGCATGATATACCCACACAGTATCATTAATGAGTTCCACTATACCCATGTGAGTATAGTGATGCTCCATACCCGTTTGTGTAACAGCATCAATTGCCCGCGATAAAGAACCGTTTAACCGCCCTCTGAAAAGTATATCACCTGTTTGAAACCGACGATGATTGTCACTATCTGTACATCCCATACCTAAGATTAAAAGGACAATAACAACAGATCTTACAATTCTGTTCATTTGCATGTTATTTGTATTTTGATAGGTTGAGTACTAAAATCATTCATCATAAAACGCAAAGCACTTACCCCTTTTTGTTTGATGTGCGGCAACCACTTTTCCAGTGGTTTTCCTTTCGCCTGACCTGAGTCATCAACCACCTCCAGGAGCACATCTTTACATTTAGCCCGCGACACCTCCAGTAGTAGTCGTTTTGTTCCAGATGGAATATCAACCTGTTCAACTCTGCTTTTCGCAGTTAAGTGCACTGTAATCATTTTATCAAATTCTTTTCTTTATACCTGTCTTTCTGATCAAATAAGGTCAGGTCCTTATAACCAGCCTTTATTTTAGCCGAATGCACCTCATCTTTCTTAATAAAATAGGTATCACCTTTCTTTAAATGGTGCACCTTACCTCCAATACAAATTTCCATTTCACCATCAAGCACGACACCCCACTGAGCCTCGTGCGCATGAGGCTCCACCTCAGTATCTTCATCAAACTCCATAAAAACAAACTGCTGATCGCCTGACTGAATTAATCTTGAATCAAGTCCTTCGATTGGTATATCGGCCATTGGATGCTTACTGATTATCGGCACATCATTGATCATTACCCTTTAATTTAAATGTAATGCTACAAAATTAGCATAATTCAGGACAGCTGTTCTCCATACCATAGTATAGTGGTTATGTATCTGATAATAACAAAAATACAAATCCACTCCCATTCACCTTCTTTATCAAAGGTCTGCTATTCTATCAATATCAGATCAAGCAAGACTTTATATGGTTTCTGATCTACGATCTTGGACTTCATCCAGGCATAATAGACCGAAGCATGTAAATCTTCCTGTTCGATAGGTATCCAGTCAAAACTCCCCTCAACCAGATCGTAGAATTGCCTGGTTTGAGCCACCGCAGGATCGTCAACTATCTGGTTTATTAAATTCAAAAACACCAAAACACGTTCCATCTGAGGCAGTTTACCTGAGCTGTACTTATGGCGCTGCATTGCCCTTATTTTATTTGAAGCAATATCATAATTACCCAATTCATATTGAATAAACAGTTCAAGCAGCTCCTTTTTAACGACCCATTCTATTCCTGCCACCTTAGCACACCATGCATTACTGTGCTCAACAGGCAGTAACTCCTGCAGTGCAACCTTATGATCCTCGTTATAAAAATGATAAATAGCCTTGTTGAGTTTTAAGTTTAAAACCTCCTCCGGCTTTAAACGCAGTTTTTGCATAAAAGCTGCATCAACCATACGAATAGCTTCATTAATATGGCCAGAGAAAAAACGCAATGCACAATACAGTTGTGTAAACCTTGGTAATAGCCGGGTATACTCTGTTTTAGATACAATACGCAACTGCTCACGCAGCAGATAAATATAGTCGTGTGCCTGTTTAAATTTTTTATTCCTGAACAGGGTATGAGCAATCATATATTGCAGGCGTGCCATATATAACTGATCATTATCCGATGGCTCATCACCCAGCTCAACTCCTTTATAATACTGTAACAAGAGAGGCTCAAAACCATAATAACTCTTGGAGGATTTGACTGCACTGCGGGCAATAGACATTAAGCGGTATACCATTGACGGACGACGCGATACCGCCCCGGTTAATTCATATTCACTTAAGATCTGCTCAATAACGGATTGTACATCGGTTGCCTCAACATCCCTTTTAGACTGTTGCAGGTGATAATGTATTATTTTATAGGCTGTATCTGCCCTATCGTCCTCAATAGCCAACTGCAGATAGTTTTTCTTACGCTGCAATACGGGCTCAATATCCTGCTTTAGCTGATGCAGTGGCATATCTAGCTGCTGACGGGCAATTTGATTGGCCATGGCATACTGCTCTGTTTTAACCGCCATCTGCTCTGCTTTACGCAAATATTTCCATGCCAGGGTATCAATATTGTGCTCACTCAAATAGCGGGCTAAACCAACATAAGCCGAGACCTGCGTTTCACTTGTATAGTCTTCGCGCAGCTGCTTTGAAAAGATATAATCAGTAACATGCCTCAACAGCTTTTTTCGCAAAGCATGGTAAGCCACTTTATTACCGTCGGAGTACAAGCGCTTTAACAAACTCTGCTTATCCAATGTATCCTCTCTGTACAACAGCCAAAACAGCTCCAGGTCCTTACGATTCTGCTTACGCTTAAGCCGGTTAATAAAAGTAGTGAACTCAGAAGCTTCACCAGCAGAGAAAGTTTTAATAATTTCAACTAATGCATCCATATCTTTCAATATCAATCAAAACTCCATAACGACCATACTTCAAGGCAATGATCACACCATCTTTACAAAACTAAAAGCTTAGCATCAACGGCACATTATCCATTCTCCACAAATAATGCTCAATGATTTATACAACAATATAGGTATTTTCTTTCTTTTTAAAAGTCCTTTTTAAAACTGATACTTTTAACAAACAAGTAAACACTCTGATATACTCTCCAAGCACTCCACTATCGCAAACAAAGCTTAAAGACTACTCATCAAGCATTTAAAATCACAGACCACACAAATCCCCCACAATAACAAACTAATTACTTTGCACACTTTTAAAAGTCCTTTTTTGATCAATTTTGGTTTGCCTTTGACTTGATACGGGTTGTAAGTTTACATCGTCAATTAATGAAAGTTTAACCCAAATCAGATGATCATGATTGAATTAATTAAGAAACACTGGATAACCACACTAGGTATCTTGTTTTTGTTTTCAGCATTTACTTATTTTCTCAAAATTGCTTTTGAAAACGATTGGTTTCCGACAGAACTAAGAGTGCTATCGGGCTTTGCATTGGGTATTACCTTGCTTTTTGCCGGATACAGCTACTACAAAAAAGAAAACGTCAACACCTGCCAGATACTGGCCGGAACGGGCATGAGCATTATTTATGCCACCTTCTCCTATGTCGCCTTTGGCGATATTCTCAATTGGCCCTACAACATCACCTTTATTTCGGTGTTGAGCATTACAGCATTAACTACTTTTTTAAGTTATCGCTACAATTTACGCGCCTTGATATTCATAAGCATTATGGGCGGATTACTCTCTCCTCTTTTTATGAAAGCACAGTCGCATCACGACTTATTATTATTTGCTTATGTCCTGATATTAAATGTAGGCTCCCTCTATGTAAGTATCTCCAAACGCTGGACCGAATTACGTGCCATGACCTTTGTGATCACCGTGCTAATATACGCCACCTACTTTGTTTATTTTGAGCCGGAAACATGGGGACGCCCATTCTTTTATGCTGCAGCTCTGTTTATCACATACATGGGCGGTATCATTTATGCTGCCTATGCCGAAAACGATCGTTTTACAGGCTGGAACCTGTATTTGAGCCTTATTAATGCCATGCTTTTCATCTTCTGGTCCATCTATATACTTGGTAGCTTTGATATAACATTTACAGTTCCCCTTTTAATTGTTGGAACAACGTTTATTGCTGCCTCTGTATTTATTTATTCCTTATCAGGCAAAAAGGTATTCCCATCCATCATATACACTTGTCTTGGATTGTTATTATTTGCCATTTCAGCTTCCAACATCCAACCGATGAGTATTAACGGAATGGAATATGTTATTACTACCATGTTATGGTTGCTGGTAGTGATCAGCACCTATGCCATTGGTCGCTTTGCCAAAGCTTACGAATTAATTTATGTGAGCTATGCCGCCTGGCTGATGCTTCTCATTTACTGGTTCACCGTAGCATGGGATGTTAAGTGGATTGAACTGTTTGGCATCAAATACCTGCCATTCCTTAACGCCGGTGCACTTACATGGATGGCTTTGGCCGGCTTTGGATTTTACGCTTCCCAAAAAGAAAACAGCAACAACAGTGGTTTAAGTACCCTACTGGCTATTGCTTCAAACATTATAGTGGCTGGACTATTCACCATTCAGATCAAAAACCTGTGGGTAGCTTATAACATTGACTTTATCAGCCGAAACCTGGCCATATCCATTTCTTATATTGTTTATGCCCTGCTGATATTCCTATGGGGAGCACACACTAAAGCAATCGCGTTTAGGGTAATGGGTTCCATTGTTCTTGTTCTCACTTCGGCTAAAGTCTTCTTTTGGGATATTCCGGGTGAAGCTACTATCAGTAAAATGGTGTTTTTATTAATAATAGGTCTGGTTACTTTACTGATTGCCCGGATTAATAAACACTGGCTTGAGAAAGAAAACATTGAAAAAGCGGCATTACCAACGGACAGGAAACTTAGCTCGACTCAATAATATAACATGAGTGTTCGTCAATAATTTCCAGCTTCTGCGTGAAGCCTCAATAGTTTGTTACTCATTATAAAAACTATTGAGAAGAGACTAAACAAGGCTTTCACACAGCGACTAATTAACCTGATATTAACCTGAAATCAGACGCATCACTTATATTTGTATGAGCTTGTCCCTCCATGAGTAATAAATAAAGGGACAAGCTCTTTATAATCTGATCACTATGAATACTACAAAAAAAGCCAACTGGTTACCATTGTTTATCACCAATTTTCTGGGGGTATTAAACGATAATTATCTGAAATATCTTGTCTTCTTTATCTCCACAACCTGGATGATGAAGGACAAAGAGTCCATCGTAATTATGCTGGCCTCCGCACTTTTTGTTATTCCCTACATTGCATTTTCACCGATAGCGGGTAAACTGGCGCGTGATCATTCCAAAGCAAAAATCATTCAGCGGGCCAAACTTTATGAAATACCTATTATGGCCATAGCTTCTTTGGGCTTTATTCTTCAAAGCGTCAGCATCACTATGTTTGCCATTTTCCTGATGGGCCTGCAAAGTTGTTTGTTCTCCCCGGCCAAATATGGCATTATTCGTGACATCGGAGGCAAAGAAGGCATACCTTTTGGAACAGGAGCTATGGAAATGCTCACTTTCATGGGGGTATTAATTGGAACCTACATTGCAGGTGTTACGTCTGACATCAGCCTGATTGACTCGCTTGCTCCTTATCGTACGATCATTGTTTGTTGCGCCTTAATTCTGTTTGCAGTAATGGGCTGGTTGTTCAGTTTAAAGATCGCTCCCCGGGAAACTGTGCCAGATGATGAGGAACAGACCACCTTAAATCCTGTCGCTTTTTTAATAAACTCATACAAATGGAGTCGCCGGATACCAGGCCTGAACAGTGTCATCATAGGACTGGCCACTTTCTGGGCCATAGGATCCCTGTTACAAATGAACATTACGGTGCATTGCCGCAATATGCTTGAACTATCCGATACTGCTACCAGCTCAATAATGGCCCTTGTAGCCATAGGCATTGGCGCAGGTTGCTATGTTACAGGTGTCATATCAAACAAACAGGTAAAAATGTATTTAGTCCCTATTGGCGGAACAGGCATGCTGATATGTGTGGCCTCCATTTTTATTTTTAATCCTGAGACCATTCTGTTTACAGTACTAATTGTGCTTACCGCCTTTTTTGCGGGTGTATTCAAAATACCATTGAATGCCTTTATACAAGATCGTGTTGAAGGACGCAAGCTGGGACTTATCCTCGCCTACAACAACCTGATGCTATTTACATTCATCCTTTTGTCTGCCGGTGTTTTTGGCGTGGTAGAAACCATGGCCAATTCATTGATGGTATTTGGGGCCGTAACTGCCATCACCCTTGTTATAACAATTGTTGCCTGGTTGCGCATTCCTGGAGCCGGCAGGATCAAAGCCTAATGATTTAACACTATGAAACAACATCATCCTATAATAATAGCTTTCGCCAGGTGCTTTTTTGCCCTATTACGCTTTATTTTAAGCTCCCGCTATCGGGTAACAGTCAAAGGAGGTAATCTGCTTAAAGAAAAAGGCGCCAAACTTATTCTGCCCAATCACCAGGCTATTACAGATCCGATCGTTCTGTTTGCTCATTTATATAAGTACAACTCAGCGGTACCGGTTATGCTATCGACCTATTATGATATACCTGTGGCAAAATCGGTCTTTAAGGCCTGGGGAGCTGTCAGGGTTAGCGACCTGGAAAAAGGAAGCAGGAACACCAACGTGCTTGAGCAAATCGTTGAATCAGTAGACAAAGGCCTGGATATGGGTAAAAACATTGTGTTATACCCCAGCGGCCAGATTGCCGCGCAAGGCTATGAGCGCATCTTAAACAAGCAAAGCGCACAATTAACAGTTAAAAACATGCCGGAAGAGGCAGAGGTAATTGCTGTGCGCTTTTCAGGTCTATGGGGTAGTCGTTGGTCCAGAGCATGGAAGGGTAAATCACCCTCATTTTTTCCCACTCTTCTGCAATCGCTGGGCCTGATAGTAAGCAACCTGCTATTCTTTATGCCAAGGCGTCGTGTTTTGATCGAATTTGAAAACATTACAGAAAAGGCCAAAGCCAAGAGTCAATCAGGAAAAACAGAATTCAACCAGTTCCTTGAACAGGTCTACAATGTAAATGGAGAAGAGCAAGCCACTTTTATCAAATACCATTTCCTTGCCGGTGCCTTAAAGCGTAAACTACCTGATGACATAGCCGGTTCTGATCAATCATTAAAAAGCAGTAATACCATCTCTTCTCAGCACATTCCTGATGAAATATTAGCAACAGTCAAAGAATGCATTGCTTCCATTCTGGAAATTGAGAAAGAATCCATTCAAAAAGAAAACTACCTTCAACTCGATTTAGGGGCTGACTCTCTTAATATTGTTGAGATAATATCTGAGGTAGAGAATCAATTCCCGACATTTTCAGCACCTGAAATCAATGAGATACGCAGTGTTCAGGATCTGTGCCTGGTGGCTATGGGCCAGTTTAAAAGTGAAAGTGACCTGAAGCCATCAACATTACATCATAACCTTACAAGCATCAAACGCCTTACGGTTGATGGGAAAAACAATGTATTACACCAGTTTATCGAATCATTCAGCAAAGATGGTAACGACCCGTTCTGTTACGATGCCATGCTAGGCTCTACCTCGCGCAAAGAATTCTTTTTGAAGGCATGTGTGGTTTCTGAATTACTTAAGAAAGAAATTAAAGAAGAGAATGTAGGAATAATGCTTCCGGCATTGCAGAGCACCACCCTGTTAATTGCAGCCTGTTACCTGGCAGGCAAAGTACCGGTTATGCTCAACTGGACCGTTGGCAAAAAGGTGCTGCTGCATTGCATCGAAACAGTTGGGGTTAAAACCATTCTTTCCGCAGGTGCTTTCGTTGAGAAGATCGATGAACAGCTGCCCTCTGAAATCAAGGAGAAATTGGTTCTATTGGAAAAGAAAGTGCCTGAATTATCATTGGCTACCAAACTGAAAGGTGCCATTAAGGCAAAACTACCAAAGCTTCTTATCTCGACTAAAAGCAAGCCCGAAACTGCTGTTATATTATTTACCTCAGGTAGTGAATCATTACCCAAAGCTGTACCTCTGACTCACACCAACCTGGTGAGTAATCTATCAGGTGCCTTTAAGTTGGTTAATATTGATAACAATCAAACATTCTTATCATTCTTACCTCCATTTCACAGCTTTGGATTTACAGTATTGAACATCATGCCTTTGTTAACAGCAGTTAAGGTTGGCTATACGCCAAATCCGACAGACTCCCGTGAAGTATTGCGCATCTTAAAGCACATAAAGGCCAATGTTTTACTTGGCACTCCTGGCTTTTTAAAATTATTACTGGCCGAGAGCTCTTCGGCTTCCTATGCATTCAAATCTGTCAGGTTTGCCATATCCGGTGCTGAAGCCATGCCTCCTTCATTAAAAGAGCAATTTGAAACGGTAACAGACGGAGGCCTTATCCTGGAAGGTTATGGCATTACTGAGTGCTCACCTGTTTTAACACTAAACCCACAAAAAAAGCAAAAGCTAAACAGTGTGGGACAGTTTTTACCGGGCATTGAAGGGATCATCCTTGATCTGGAGTCTCACCAGCCTTGTGAATCAGGAAAGCCAGGCATGATATATGTAAACGGACCTAACATTTTTAACGGCTACATCAATCAACCAGAGTTGAATCCTTTTGAAACTATTGATGGTAAGCAATACTACAAGACAGGAGACCTGGGGTATATCGATAATGAAGGTTATTTATTTATCACCGGACGCCTGAAACGTTTTATAAAAATAGCCGGTGAAATGATAAGCCTGCCATTTATTGAAAAGATCCTGCTTGAAAAGTACGGCAGTGATGAGGAGCAGGTACTGGCCGTTGAAGGAACTGATAAGACCACCCCACAACGCATTGCACTTTTTTCAACCACCGACATTGACCTTAACGAGGCCAATGATCATTTACTCAAAAACGGGGTTGCTCCAATCTCAAAAATACGTGAAACCATTAGGGTTGATGAAATTCCAGTACTCGGAACCGGTAAAACAGATTACAAAGTACTTAAAGCAATGCTCGAAGATTAAGCATGAGTCCCGTTATAGATTATTCAATGAAAACACAACAAAACCTATAACGGGACAACCATAAGAAAACAGTCATTACGAAGAAAGCGGAGTTTTCTTTCAGAGACTAATTAAGTTATCTTTGCGCACAATTTTTAGCGCCATAAGATGAACCAACATTTTAAAGACATAATACTAAAGGCCACCCGGGCCAGCGAGCTGTTTGAGATAGAAACCATACAAAACCTGTGGAGCGGCTATGGGAAAATTATTCGAATTGGCTTAAAAGACAGTGAATTTAAAAGTGTGGTTGTCAAGCATGTTAAACTACCTGACAACAGCCATCATCCCAGAGGGTGGAATACCAGCTTTTCACACGAAAGAAAGGTTAAATCATACAAAGTTGAAACAGCCTGGTATGAATTCTGGAACAGTCAATGCGATAACAACTGCCGCACACCTCATGTATTGGCTCTGCAACACTTAAACGACGAAGTACTAATGGTCATGGAAGATCTGGATGCATCAGGTTTCTCCGGACGTTTATCAAGTGTTAACTGGAAGCACATGCAGGCATGCATTAGCTGGTTAGCTCATTTTCACGCTACATTCATCAATCAAACACCCGATAGGCTATGGGACGTCGGCACATACTGGCACCTCGACACCCGTCCCGATGAACTAAAGATAATGGATGATCTGGAGCTAAAAAAAGCAGCTCCCGCCATCGATAATATGCTGCGAAATGGCAATTACCAGACACTAGTTCATGGTGATGCCAAGCTGGCTAACTTTTGCTTCAGTGAAGATGGTCAAAAGGTTGCAGCAGTAGACTTTCAATACGTTGGTGGTGGCTGTGGCATGAAAGATCTCGCCTACTTTGTTGGCAGTTGTCTGTATGAAGATGATTGCGAAGCTATGGAAGAACAAATATTAGGCTTTTATTTCACTGAATTAAAGACAGCAATTACCACAAAACAAGCAGCTGTTGATTTCAATAAACTTGAAAAAGAATGGCGTGAGCTTTACCCTGTTGCCTGGACAGATTTCCATCGCTTTTTAAAGGGATGGAGTCCCGATCACTGGAAGATTAACAGCTACAGTGAACGAATGGCACGTGAGGTTATTGCCAAGCTGAAGGAAAACCAATAGAATCATGAAACTATCACCTGAACAACTACATGAACTTGCAGACTTTGCCATTAAAGCAGCAAGAAGAGCCGGACTTTTAATTGCACAAAAAAGTAAAGAGCATTTTTCTGTTAACATGAAAACAGGAGGTGATAGTTTAGCTTCTCAGGTGTTTACTGAAGTTGATTTAGCCAGTGAGCAGGTAATTATTGAAACATTAAAACCAACTATTGAGCAATATGAACTAGCCTTATTAAGCGAAGAAACGACAGATGACCATAGCCGCTTTAAAAAGGACTATTTCTGGTGCATCGACCCTTTAGATGGTACATTGCCGTTTATTGAGCAAACAGATGGCTATTCAGTCTCCATTGCCCTGGTTGACAAAAATGGGGTGGCGCATATTGGCGTTATTTACAACCCGGTTGACGGAACACTATACCACGCGATAAAGGGGCAGGGTGCTTTTAAAAACAATAAACAATGGCTTCTGCCTGTGCCAGGTACAAACCTCACCTTAGTCTGTGACAGAAGCTTTTTGAGGAATAAGAATTATCAAGCCACAACTGACAAGCTACAAGACTTATCCCTTAGTGATATAAAAATAATCAGCCATGGAGGAGCAGCCATGAATGCCATGTGGGTGATAGAAAACCATCCGGCTATATATTTTAAGCAAGCCAAAGCAGAAAGTGGAGGTGGTAGCCTGTGGGATTATGCAGCATCATCTTGCATCTTTAGTGAAATTGGTGCCTATGCCAGGAGTTTTAACGGCGACGCATTGGACTTAAATCGTAAAGAGTCAACGTTTATGAATCATAAAGGGATACTCTATACAACTGATCACGAAATTGTTGCAAGCATTAAAACGTTATTGATTTGAGGAGTAAATTGGTATTGACATACCAAAGAACAATACCTGCCGGTCATTACTACCACTAAGAATATTATCCAGAATTGTTGATGACCCCATAAAAAAGTTGCCATAACGCGCCGAAAGCCCCATGTTCCAACCTAAAACATTAGAATAAGTCAGCGGCAAATAGACTCCCCATTTCCGCTTCTCATACCGCATTGTTACATTAGTTCTCCAGACATTCTTCTGAATCAGTTTCACAAGTTTGGTGTAATAATTTGGCCGTAACAAAACAGTTGTATTGACAAACAAATGAGGTCTGATGCAGTAGTCAACATTAGCAGCAATAGTGATGGGCAAGTTAGTTTCAAAACCACCTCCTTTTATCTCCTCGTAATCTATTGATTTTTCAATAGAATCCTTTAATGCTTCAAGTGTCTCGACCCCTCTGAATCGTGAATAAGGGACATCATCCATTTTAACAAAATACGAAGCCTGGTTCTTTGTACTCTTATGTTTTATCTTTCCAATATCAGACACAACAAATCCCAACTTATACCTGTATGGTATACCTTTCACCCCCATTAAATGTTCTGGCAAGTACGAATAACTCAAACCTAAATCCAAACCTATTCCAAAATCGCCGGATTGCTCAACAATATCACCGCCATCAATGGTTTTACTCAGACTCTCATTGAAGCCATAAGACATCTCCATATCTAAATGCGCAATAGACTCTTTGTCAAAGTTTATATCTATATCATCCATTTCAAGATATCCTGCACCCGAGCCATTAAGAATTTTAACAACCACCCCTCCCGTTAACCAGCGGTTATTATCTTTGAAAATCGTCGTTGACCATACAAAATCATATTCAACCCAACTACTTAACAGCGACCGGAAATACTCATTATTGATATCTTCAAAATACTCTGGATTTTCAATTCCCTGAAAGATCTTCAACAAATCATCATTCGACGAATTATAAACACCATCAGCCCTCACATTAGTACTTATTCCAAATGAATGTTTATCATTTAGCTTGAATGTCAGTGAAGGCACAATAAGCCTCCCTTTCACATAGAGCAATGATTCTTCTGATGCTAAAAAATATTTCAGGTCACCCATCCCAACCCTGGCTATCACATCCCAGAAATCAGCTGACACAAGGTTAAAATCCCTTATCAGCCCAATGTCTCCTGATAGTACATTGATATTCCATGTAGCGTCATGGCGGGTTAATTCAGCCGGCTGATTTACAATACCAATAAATGGCGTATACGGACTCGTATGGATCCCCGTAAATTCCTGGGCTCGCCCAACAAAAAACAGACAAGCGATATGTAATAACAGAAATAGACGCTTCATGGCATTTAAATTATCACTAAAATAAATGAAAATTATTATGGAATAAACCTTTTTAGATAACTTTATCCGCTTACTGAACTACAATCATATAAATGTTAAACCCTATCAGATATCGCGGACTCATCTCTGAAGCTAAAATCACAACAGCACGCAGCAGTGGTCCTGGTGGTCAAAATGTAAATAAAGTCAACTCAAAAGTCATTCTGCGCTTTGACATCCACAACTCACTGCTTTTATCGACTGAAGAAAAGCAATTATTGATCACTAAACTCAAAAATCGACTTAGCAATGACAATGAACTGATTATTAGCTGTCAGGTTAGCCGCTCTCAGTTACAAAACAAAACCATGGCAATTGAAACTTTTTTCAAGCTGATTGAAAAAGCACTAACTCCAGTCAGGAAAAGGTTTAAAACCAAAAGAACCAGGGCTTCCATTGAAAAGCGTTTATCAAACAAAAAACAACAGTCACAGAAAAAAGCCAACAGGCGAATGAAGGATTTTTAAGCATTGATTTCAATCGAAATTCAATGTCAGCCTCAGCTTATTAGGTGGATCTTCAACAATTCATTATTTTTGCACCCGTATACAAATCAATTAATACAACACAATGAAAGACATCACTCTAGGTCAGGGGCTCGAAAAAATAACATTCGGATTAAACCGACAGGAAATCACACAGCTAATAGGTGAACCAAGCGAAGTTGAGGCAATGGATGGAGACAAGGATTCGGGTGCCATGGAAGCCTGGCACTACGATGAAATGCACTTATCTCTGTCATTTGAGGAGGACTGTAACTGGAAATTAACTTCTATCACATCTGCATCACCTGAAGTTCTGTTTGAAGGCATTGACCTGATCGGCTTGAGCCAGGGGGAAGTGATGGAACAAATGGAAGTATTTAATTTGGGTGAATTTGAGTTAGAGGATCTGTCAACAGACATTATTCCAAATCAAACACTGGCAGCTAATCCAGACTTTAGCCTTAACCTGTTTTTCGACCATGACATTCTTACCGAAATTCAGTGGGGTCCGTTTTGGGATGATGAATCAGAAATGCCTATCTGGCCAGATAAAAACTAAGGCATCATATTATACAAAAGAATAGTGATGGGTAAAAACTCTTTCAGTTCGGCGCGCGCCACTTTAAGGGCTTTTCCCATTTGATTTTCTACTGTTTTCTCTGCAATTCCCATTTCCAGGGCAATTTCCTTATAGCTTTTTCCCTCAAAACGGCTCAACTCAAAGACTCGTCTGCACTGAGGTGTCATCTTTTCAACTGCCTGCTGAATACGTTCCAGAATTTCACCTTCAAGTAAGCGCTCAGCACTTTTATCCTTTAAAGCCTCATAGTTCAATTGCACATGTTGTTCATTGCCTAAATACTTATCCTGAACCTTGAGATGGCGAAGATAATTCAGGCACAAATTCCTGACTGATTTATACAAATAGGCACTAAGAATTGTTCCAACCTTTAAACTGTGGCGTTTTTCCCACATTTTTAAAAAGGCTTCCTGCACCAGGTTTGATGCCATATCCGTATCAGGCACATATTCTTTGGCATAAATAACCAACGCCGGTTGCAGCTGATTAAAGATGCTACGATACACATCTTCATCACCTTTTTGCAACAGCTTTAGCATGTCCTTGTCGACAGATATTTGCATAACTAGTATTCGCCCAATGTTAACCTAATGCAATTATAAGAAAAAATAAGGCTACGCAAGAATGATAATGCTCATACGTTAGCCTTTATAAAGGAAACAAAAAAAATCCATCACCAAAAACAGTGATGGATTATTATCTATATTAGTTCAAATGACTACTCATCGATTTTCAATATACTGCTACACATTATAGGTAGTACTTGCCGTATCACCACCTCTGCCGGTCCAGTTGGTATGGAAGAACTCACCACGTGGTTTATCCACCCGTTCATAGGTGTGAGCACCAAAATAGTCGCGTTGTGCCTGCAATAAGTTAGCAGGTAAGCGCTCTGACCTGTATCCGTCAAAATAACTCAATGCCGTGGCAAAGGCTGGTGTTGGAATGCCATTCATCACAGCTGTGGCAACCACCTTACGCCATCCCTCCTGTGCTTTCTCAACTGCATCTTTAAAATACGGATCAAGCAATAAGTTGGTCAGGCCTGGCTGATTATCATAGGCCTCCTTAATTTTTCCTAAGAAGCCGGAGCGGATAATACATCCTCCCCGCCACATTAAAGCTATCCCCCCATAGTTAAGGTTCCAGTTATTTTCTTCAGCTGCAGCGCGCATCAATGCATATCCCTGGGCATACGAAACTACCTTTGAAGCATATAAGGCATCTTTAATAGCTTTTATAAAAGCCTGTTTATCGCCCTCAAACTTTGGTGAAGGTCCCGACAAAACAGTTGAGGCCTCAACTCTTTCATCTTTAATAGACGACAAACAACGGGAAAAGACCGCCTCACCTATCAATGTTAACGGCACTCCCAAATCAAGAGCTGTGATACCGGTCCACTTTCCGGTACCCTTCTGACCTGCTTTGTCCAGTATTTTTTCAACCAGCGGCTCCCCATCCTCGTCTTTGAAAGCCATTATATCACGTGTAATTTCAATCAGGTATGAATCAAGTTCCTGTTCATTCCACTCTTTAAAGACATCATGCATTTCATCGGCAGAAAGCCCCAGAAGATCTTTCATTATATGATAAGCTTCCGTGATCAGTTGCATATCTCCGTACTCTATACCATTGTGCACCATCTTCACAAAGTGGCCGGCTCCATTCTCTCCTACCCAGTCACAACAAGGTGATCCATCTTCAACCTTAGCTGCTATTGACTGAAAAACAGGTTTAACTGCAGGCCATGCCGCCTTAGATCCTCCAGGCATAATTGACGGCCCAAGCAAAGCACCTTCTTCACCTCCTGAAACACCGGCTCCAATATAGTAAATCCCCTTGGCCTCAACCAGTTTCACACGTCTGTCAGTATCAGGATAATGCGTATTTCCACCATCAATTATAATATCACCGGGTTCAAGCAAAGGCAACAGAGCATCTATTGTCGCATCAACAGCACCCCCGGCCTTGATCATCATCATAACCTTGCGCGGACGCTCTAATGATGACACCAACTCCTCAAGTGAATAAGTACCTTGTATATTTTTATCCTTTCCACGAGCATTGATAAAGTTGTCTACCTTTTCTGTAGATCGATTATATACCGAAACACGGTATCCTTTGCTCTCCATATTTAAAACCAGGTTTTCGCCCATTACGGCTAAGCCTATCAAGCCTATATCTGATAGTTTTTGCATTTTTAAATCTTTATTTTATCCAGAATCATTAGACTATATAACATCTGATATTGACAGATGTTTAAAGAGATTCATCCACATGGACAAATTTATTAGTCAAAAGCACCTGCATCTTTCAAATCAAAAGATGCTGCTCTCAAAAAATCATAAGTTAGCAGGTCTCTACGACCTGCTTTTTTTGATATTCCGTAATCGTCTGATAAAGTGACGACGCTTGTAGAAAAGCACTATCGAAGGGATGTAAGCCACTACGAAGCCGAGGCTTAAAACCAAAATACTCAAACGAAGCATTCCCCAGTTACGAAGGGAAAAAGCCAGAATAATAAAACCAATATTAATGGCACCGATTATTAAACTGATCTGCAAGTGCGAAAAACCAAGTGCCAGCATACGATGGTGAATATGGTTTTTATCCGCCATAAAAGGTGAATTACCTTGTGCAACCCGTAACATGAATACACGCAAGGTATCTACTATTGGTACGATCAGAATAGCCATTGCAACCGCTGGTGCACTATTCATTGTATGAATTAAATTAACCTGATTATCCGGTTTATTAAATTCACTAAAGTGAACGGCTACCACGGCTACTAAAAAGCCCAGGATCAATGAACCGGTATCTCCCATAAAGATCTTCTGTCGCCTTGAAAAAATATTATAGTAGGCGAAGGCCAGCAGGCCTCCAACCAGCGCTGCCGCAAGCGTTGGAATATGGAACTCATCATTGATGTAATACCAGACAGAAAAGGATAACATCGTTATAATACCTGTAATTGCTGCCAGTCCGTCAATTCCATCAATAAGGTTGAATCCATTAATGATAAAGACCATTCCGACAATGGTTAACACCGTACCCCAAAACGGGTCCGGCTGCAATCCAAAGAAACCATGAAAATCGGTAATTTGTAATCCTCCAAGCCCCACTACAATCATCACTGCCACCAACTGCCCTCCCAGCTTAACCATTGGCGCTGTTACCAGTATATCGTCTTTAATACCAATGCCAAAAATAATAAGCAGGGCAGGTATTAAAAATGGAATCTCAATAAACTTAAACCAATCAACAAATAATGAATAGGTAAACAGAAAGCCAACAAATATGGCCAGGCCTCCAAGCGTAGGAATACGCATGCGGTGAACACTACGTTTGTTCGGTTCGTCAAAAAGGTTTTTCGAGTGAGCGACCCTCAGGATAGTAGGGATTGTTAAAAACACCATCATAAATGACAAAAAGGACGCAAAAGGCACTAATAACTGTATTATGTAACCGTTCATATATAATGTTTCAGCGATAATAGACCACAAAAGTAATAAAAAGGATGACGCAATGGGTAATATTCCAACTATACGTTCATCTTATGCTTTAGGTTATCATTTGTTATATTCGCAATCTAAAGTATAAATGATGAACAGAGCGCAAATTGTAAAAAACTTACTTCCAGGCTTTTTACCCATTCTTGTATTTATTGTTGTAGATGAAATATGGGGAACCATTTACGGCTTGGTCGTTGCCATATTTATTGGTGTTATTGAACTGATAATTGGCTATATGAGGGAACAAAAAGCAGAGCGGTTTATCTTGTTTGACGTTGGACTCATTATTGCGCTCGGTGCCGTATCCATACTACTTGACAACGATTTGTTTTTCAAGCTAAAGCCAGGCATCATCAGCCTTATAATGACCGGACTCATTGGTTTTTCAGCCTTTTCGAAACATAACCTCATGTTACAAATGACGCAGCGATACATGAAGGACACGCAGATGAACCCCTATCAATTATGGATGATGCAACAAAGCATGAAACGGATATTCTGGCTGCTATTGATCTATTCACTGCTTACCATCGCATCTTCTTTTCTTGAGAACAAAGCCATATGGAGCTTTATGGGAAGTGCAGGTTTATTTGTTGCAATGGGCGTATTCCTGGCCTATGAATGGCTCCGTAAAAAAAGGCAAAACAAGCACTATAAAGATGAAGAATGGCTGCCATTGGTGGATGAAAAAGGCCAGATACTAGGTTCGGCCCCCAGGTCTGTTGTGCATCAAAAATCGTTTCTTTTGCATCCTGTGGTGCATCTGCATGTTATCAACAACGGACATGTTTTATTGCAAAAACGCCCTGAGCACAAGTTGATCCAGCCTGGCAAATGGGATACAGCTGTGGGCGGTCATGTTACTGCCGGCGAAAGCATTGAGTTATCGTTGCAAAGGGAAACATCGGAAGAAATAGGCCTGATAAATTTCAAAGCAAGTGCCATTGGGCAATACATATGGACCAGCGATGTTGAAAAGGAAATGGTATTTTGTTTCATCACCCAACACAAGGGGCCCTTTAAATTTGATACAACAGAAGTAGATGAAGTGCGGTTTTGGCCCTTTGATGAGATTAAAGAAAACATGGGGAAAGGCATCTTTACGCCGAACTTCGAACATGAATTTAAGAGCTTTGAGCATCATTTAAATCAGAAAGCCCACAAAAATAATTAAGGCCCAGTCATTAATTGCTTATTTTGGCCAACTAAAACTATATCATATCACTACATGAATACAATTAAAAAAGCACTGAACGAATCTCCCGCCATGCGTTGGGGAATCCTCTTATTAGTAGGATTTGTACTATCTGTTAATTATTACTTCTATGATGCCTTTTCAACATTAAAGGATCTGTTAAGAGCTGAGTTTGACTTTACCAATAGTGATTACGGCTTATTTGTATCTTTCTATTCAGTTCCCAACACCTTCTTGCTAATGGCAGTTATCGGAGGTGTTATCCTTGACAAACTGGGCATACGTAAAACTGGTTTCATGTTTGTGTTTTTTATGGCTATCGGAGCATTACTAACTGCCTATGGAGCATCTGATTATTATGGAGCTGGTGGCATTGGTTATAGTTTGATGGCCTCATTTTTACCAAACTATTCTCCCGAATTAAAGATGATGCTTATTGGTCGCTTCTTTTTTGGCCTGGGTGCAGAAACAAGTATTGTTGTTGTTAGTAAAATATTGGTAAAGTGGTTTAAAGGTAAAGATCTGGCCCTGGCTTTTGGCTTAAAAGTTGGATTTGGTCGTTTAGGAACCTTTGCTGCATTAAACCTGTCGCCTGCCGTTGCCAAAGATGGAGCCAACCTGACGGGTGCAATATGGCTGGCTGCTATCTTAGTTTGTACAGGCTTACTTGCTTTTATGGTGTACATGCTATTAGATGCAAAGCTTGATAAGCAATTAGGAATAGTATCGGGTAAAGCAAGCCAGACAAAAGCATTCTCATTTAGCGATATAACCGGATTATTAAGTAACAGGGCATATTTATACATAGCCTTGCTTTGTGTTACTTTTTATTCAGCTGTTTTCCCATTTCTGGCCTTTGCTCCTGACTTTTTCGCTGACAAGTTTGATTTAACACTGTCTGAAAGTGGTAAACTAACATCTTTATTGCCATTGGGAACGTTATTCTTTACGCCCTTCTTTGGTTGGTTAATTGATCGCAAAGGAAGAAGTGCCACAGCTATGATATTTGGTGCAACCACACTTTTAGCTGTTCATTTGATATTTGCCCTTACCTATTTTCCACCACAGGCTCCTATCATATTATTAGGCATTGCCTTTTCACTGGTTCCGGCTGCCATGTGGCCCAGTATGGTGAGGCTGGTTGATGAAAGTCAAATTGGAACAGCTTATGGCCTGATGTATTCAATCCAGAATTTAGGACTTTGGGGATTCCCGATTATTGCCGGAATCATCCTGGATGCTACTAACCCTGGCAATCCTGAAGTGTCCGATTACACTGCGACCATATTAATGTTTGCGGCAGTTAGTTTATTGGGGCTGATATTTGCCTTACTGCTTAAATACGAAGACAAGAAAAAACACTTTGGTGTTGAGTTACCACTCAATAAAAAATAGCGAAGAAAAGGCCGGTAACTTAGTTTACCGGCCTTTTTATTAATCTCTTTATCTATTCTGTTACGACAGCATAATAATTCGTTCCAGTTTTTCTTTATTGGTGATGATCAGCTCGCGACGGTCAAAACGTATCACTCCGTCGTTTTTAAATTCAGTGATCAGCCTGCTTACCGATTCTTTTGAAGTCCCAATCCAGCGCGCCATATCCAATCGCGAGATAACCAGTGGGATAGCCTCATCAGACGATGTCTTGAACAGATCCTGCAGTTTCAGCAAGAGGTTAGCCAGGCGTCCACGAACGGTACGTTGCGATAGCTCAACCAGTGAGTTATACGAATTTTTCAGCTCATCACAGGTCTTTTTGATCAACAGATCGGCCAATTCTTTATTGGCACTAATGGATCGCTTAAAAGCGTCGCCCGGAATCCGGCACACTTCACTATCAGTCAAACACTCACAGGCTGTCACCTCAGGCTCATCGCCCAGTAAGGAATGAAAACCAAATAAATCACCCTCTTTCACCAGCCTTACAATTTGCTGCTCACCTTTTGAGCCAACACGATATATTTTTAACAAACCACTCTTTACAAAGTAGGCATGTTTCATATTAGTATCCTGCTCATATACGATCTCTCCACCTTTAAATGAAGAGCATTGATCAATGGCCTGATTCCACAATTGCTCATCGGCCTGAATATGTTTAAGTATACTGCTTAACGGCATGTTTGCTTCTTTAAAAAAAATTCATTCGTGGCAACATACAAATTTCTTTTAACAAACAACAAATACCAGCTTAAAAAATTACCACTTTAGTTCTTAACTTTCTCAAGGTACCTTGTTAGATGTTGCTCATTTAAAGCATCGCTATCACCATATTGCACTCTTAGTTCTTCCAACCTTCGGTGCATCATTTGCTGCACCGCTTCATATTCTTCATTACCATATAGGTTATTCATTTCCGATGGGTCATTTTGTAAATCATACAATTCCCACTCATCAATGTCGTAGTAAAAATGAATTAACTTGTAACGCTCGGTACTCACACCATAATGGCGCTTAACATTGTGCTCCGCCGGGTATTCGTAGTAGGTATAATAAAGTGCATCACGCCAGTTTTCTGTATTTCCGGCTAAGAGGGGCTTCAATGATACACCCTGAATATCATTAGGTATATCAACTCCTGCATAATCAAGAAAGGTTGGTGCAAAATCAATGTTCTGAACCAGCTTATCGACCTTACTTCCGGCATCGATCCCATTGGGATATTTTATCAGCAATGGTGTTCGATACGATTCTTCATACATAAAACGCTTATCAAACCAGCCATGTTCACCCAAATAGAATCCCTGATCGGAGGTATAAACAACAATTGTATTTTCATCCAGACCTGTTTGTTCAAGATAGTCCAGCACCTCACCAACCCCATCATCAACCGACTGAATGCAACGCAGGTAATCTTTGATATACCGGTTATATTTCCAAACAGCCAATTCCTTTTCCATCATTTTACGCTTTTTAAAATCCTCGATTATCGGATTATAGTAGGCGTCCCAATCAGCTCTTTGAACAGAATCCATACGACTCATCACCCATTCAGCGTTTTGTCTTAAATTGCCACCCAACTCTCCTTCCTCATCAAGCATCTTAAGGTCGTAAGCCATATCCATATGTTCATATATGCCCATTTCGTGCACCAAGGCTGCTTTACGCCCCTTATAATCATCAAAAAAGTTACCGGGAGGCGTAAATTCCTTTTCATCAAATAGTTTAAAATACTTTTTTTCTGGCATCCATGAACGATGCGGCGCTTTCTGGTGGTAGAGCAATAAAAACGGCTTATCTTTCTCGCGCTTATTCTTTAGCCAGTCCATGGCAATCTCTGTGGTTATAGTTGTGCAATAGCCCTCATAGCGTTTCTTATTACCATTCTCAATAAAATCAGGATTATAATAATGCCCTTGCCCTGGTAATACATTGGAATAATCAAAGCCCTGTGGTAAACCATGTAAATGAATCTTACCCACCATTGCTGTTTGATAACCGGCTTGCTGCAATTGTTTGGCAAAGTTATCCTGTTTCCAATCAAAGGGCTGCATATTGTCCACTTTTCCGTTAATAAAGCTATGCTTGCCTGTCAGCATGACTGCCCGACTGGGAGCACAGATCGAATTACTGACATAGGCTCTGTTAAAAATAGCACCTTCGCTTGCTATACGATCAATATTAGGTGTATGGTTTAAACCGTAACCATAAGCACTTATGGCCTGGTAAGCATGATCATCACTCATAATAAAAATGATATTGGGACGATCGGGCTCTTTGTTTTCAACAAATGAGCAAGCGGACAACAGAACTATTAACACAATAAAAACAAGGGGTTGTTGAAGCATGATTGTACAGTTTTTCAGGTTCAAAGACTAATATAATCAATGATGGGGAAGAAAATCAAGCAGGCTATGCTAAAAGAACATGACCATACAAAACAGAACATGATTCCCTCTCTTTCATTGACAAAAATCAGGCATCAAAGACCTGAACAATGTCAAATAGTATCCTACTTTTGCAACAAAAACAATGAACGAACTGATTACCTTTGGTATTTTAGCATTCACCTCATTCTTCACGCTTATTAATCCACTTGGGGTAATGCCTATTTTCATGACCATGAGTGCCGATCTGACTGCTAAAAACCGGGCACAAACTGCTAAAAAAGCAAGTATCGTAGGTTTTTTGATCATTGTTTCCTTTGCCCTGTCCGGTCAGTTGCTATTTAAGTTTTTCGGGATTTCAGTAAACAGCTTTAGAATTGTTGGTGGTGTTATCTTTTTCATCATGGGCATGGACATGCTACAGGCTCGTTTAACAAAGGTCAAGCTGAAAGATTCGGAGGTCAAAAAATATGTGAATGACATTTCTATCACGCCTATGGCAATTCCCATGATTGCCGGACCAGGTGCTATTACCAATGCTATTGTTCTTATGGAAGATGCGGGTGGACTGGCCGGAGCGTTGATTTTAGTTGCTGCCCTGTCGCTGGTTGTTCTTCTTACTTACTTTATACTTTTAAGTTCAAGCAAAATTATTAAGGCACTTGGAGAAACTGGTAACAATGTTCTGATGCGCTTAATGGGGCTGATCGTAATGGTCATTGCTGTTGAGTTTTTCTTTAGCGGTCTGAAACCTGTTTTGGTCGATATTCTACATCAATAAACATAGGTACGAACATAAAAAACCTCCGCAGTTTCTCTAGGGTTAGATTGGCTACAGAGGTAAAAGGATGTTGAATAGTGTTGGGGGTGTAACCAACTTTTTGGTTACGGTGTTTAATTTTTGAAATCACTCAAGTATACACTTTCTAGGCCTAATCGTTGCTCGTTTTTGATAAACGTACAGATTTCAGTGACAAACGTATCTAATTCGAAATACAAAAAAACAGGCACATTTGCTAAAATGTGTGAGCTACATGACAGCCGCAATATCATTATATACCAACTTAATCAAAAAAATGGCTGGTTATTTAGTAGTATCATCTTAAACAAATGCAATTATCCCAATCCCATAAGGTATGATCAATAATTGGTACTTTGTCAGCGTAGCTATTTCAGTATTGTATATCAAAACTGTATAGTTAATTTAGGACGACCTTTCAATGGTGTAACGTTATTCCTGTTCACTATTAATAATCTGTATAGTAATTCTAGGATTGGACAAAATCAACCAAAGTTTCCTCAATGTTCGTTCAATGTTCGTTCAATGTTCGTTCAATGTTCGTTCAATGTTCGTTCAATGTTCGTTCGATGTTCGTTCAATGTTTGTTCGATTAAAATTGAATAAAATATGAATGAAGTTCGTGTATAGACTCACTGAAAAATGTCTTTGATGCAAAAGCAAGTCTGTGATGACAGGCGGAAATGTATGTCCCGATCGAAAACAAAAAAACCTCTGCAGTAATTTCGGGTTAGAATTTGTACTGCAGAGGTAAAGGATGTTGAATAGTGTTGGGTGTTTCGAAACCGTCCGTTCCGGTTTCATTGAGTGTTTAATGAATTGTGAATTCATTTGTATTTACCTCAGCAAACCACTATATGTTATTCAATATTGACGAATGGTCGTTTTTTCGTGACGAACGACTTAATACTATTGATTAATCTTCGCCCTGAAATTTTCTAATAGATATAATTTCAATTAAACCAAGACACAACTTAACTAACATAAAGAAAACAACCCTCCTAATGCACAGATATACTGAATGTTAATGATATGCACGTTTCAACATCATATTGATTCAGACAATTAACCCTTCACATTCTGTTCAATAAGAGAGTATTAAAATGGTCATTCGTCAAAAACTACAGTTTTTTCGCTTCTTCCCATATTTCATCCATTTCAGCCAGGCTCATCTGCTTTAGATCTTTTCCAACCTTTAGGGTTTTCTCTTCTAAGTAGTTGAATCGTTTAATAAACTTACGATTGGTACGCTCCAGTGCATTTTCAGGGTTAACACCATACAAGCGGGCAGCATTGATAACTGAAAATAACAAATCTCCGAATTCGGCCTCCATCTTATCTTCATCGTGAGCTTCAATTTCAGCCTTTAATTCATCCAGTTCTTCTCTAACCTTGTCCCAAACCTGCTCTTTGTGCTCCCAGTCAAAACCTACCCCGCGTGCTTTATCCTGAATACGGTTAGCCTTAACCATGGCTGGTAAAGATAAAGGCACCCCTTCAAGCACTGATTTATTTCCGCCTTTTTCCTTGAGCTTCAATTTCTCCCAGTTCTCTTCCACAGTTTTTGCATCATTGGCTTCAACATCAGAAAAAATATGCGGGTGGCGGTAAATCAACTTCTCATTTAATGACTGAATAACATCGGCCATTGTAAAGTCACATTGTTCAGAACCTATTTTGGCGTAAAACACAATGTGTAACAACAGATCACCCAATTCCTTTTTTATCAGTGACGCGTCATTTTTAATAATGGCATCGGCCAGTTCATAGGTCTCTTCAATGGTTAAAGTTCTTAACGATTCATTGGTTTGTTTTTTATCCCACGGACATTTAGCCCTCAGTTCATCCATTATTTCCAATAACTCTTTAAAAACAGTCAGGGTTGCTGCATGCTGGTTTTGACTCATAATCTACACTTCGTTTATTTTAATACCGACCTCTTTCATAATAAATAGGATTTTTTTCAATTCAGAGGTCAATGAATACCACTTTTGTCAGCTTACAAATGCAAAAAATATTGTTACTTTGCACAATACAAAATTAAACTTTTATACAAATTTGCTACATAATTAAACCTCTTATTATGAAAGCAGTAATATTTCAGCGAGTATCAACAGAAGACCAAAGCACAGATAGACAAGAAGAACACCTAATGCGGTGGGCTACTACTAATGGTCACGAAGTTACACAAATCTTTTCTGAAACTGTATCTGGATCAAAGCGCACTAAAAAAAGACCTGTTTACAACGAGATGCATGATTATGTGCTTGACAATGACGTTAAACTAATAATCATTTCCGAGCTTAACAGGCTATCAAGAAGACAAACAGAAGCCCTACAAATAATTGAATATTGGGAAGAAAAAGGAGTTAACATTTACATATCAACATTTAACCTGTATATACTTGACGATGCAGGCAAAATGACAATGCAGGCTCAATTAATGACAGGTATGCTTTCCACATTTGGAGAAAGCGAAAGAAGAACATTAATTAACCGAGTTAACGAATCTGTTTCAACAACTACAAAAAAGGGTATTCGAATTGGACGACCTCCATATGGGTATATAATGAAAAACAAAGTTCTTGTAATAGATGAAGAACAGGCCAAAGGTGTAAGAATGATATTTGAAAAGTTTGCAGAAACTAACAAATATTATACTGTTGTAAGACACCTCATTAAAAACAACATACCTACACAAAGGGGTGGCAATTGGCAGACAGCATCAATTAAGCAGATTCTATCAAATAAAACCTACCATGGGCTCTACAGAAACACCGTTGGAGAATTTGAAGTCCCTGCTATTATCACAAAGGAATTATTCGATAGGTGTCAGACAGGCAAAAAACACTCAAATGAGATATTTAAAGGTCAAAAACACCTGCACCCATTGCAAAATAAAATCAGATGCTCAGTGTGTGGCGGAACTGCAGCAGGAGCTCATGGAAGAGGAGATTTTTCAATATATCGTTGCAACAATGGCCACTATAAGGCAGGGCATTTAAATGTCAATTTTAACATGGTTAATAATTTAATCATAGACCTCGCACTTACATATGGTATTGATAGTGATTTTTTAGGCTCTAAAATTGAAGAGCTCCATCTGAAGCAAGCAGAACTAACAGAAGAAAGAACAAAAGCTGAAAAGGAGCTTGAAAAGGCAGAAAAAGAACTTAAAGGTTATAGAAAATTATTTGCAATTGATGAAGATTATACTCAAACTGATTACGAAAGAGACAGTAACCAAACTAAAGGAGCAAAACAAAGGGCATCAAATGCAATAGACCGTATTAATGAACAAATAAACGATCTTCACAAAGCATTTGAAGTTTATATGAATCCACAAAAGGTCAAAGAATCATTTCACACCTCCATGCAAACTTTTGCCGAATATTGTCAACACAATATTATCTCTGTAACTGTTGAAGCTATGCAAAAAGGTGGTGAAATATATAACACTTTTGTGAATGAAGTTAAAGCTGATAAAAGATCTGCTGTTTATAGGGTAGCTATTAAAGCTAGACTCTATGAGGTTGCTGTTTATATCTGCTCTCGCGGTTGGTGGTATGTCTTAGAATCTCCAACAGGTACAAAATTAAAACTTCCTAAACTCCTTATTCTATCAACCCCTAAAGACCTCGAAATAAGGATGAATAACTTTACAAACAACTTACTATTTGGAGGTATATTAAAGCCTTTTAAGTGGTTAAGAGTCCCACCCGCAACTGATATCAAACAAGCAAAAAAGAAGTTAATCTATAAACCTTTTGAATCGTGATATCAACATACTCTAACCGGCTCAAAACGCAAGAATAAAACATTATTTATCAACCTCCAATGCTTCAAAACGCAGCTGTTAAAATCCTGACTAACAGCTGTTTTTTTTTTAGCCACCTGCTAAACAGCGTCCATCATTCCAACTCACCTCCACAATGTGGACATTTATTTGAACTCTTAAGCCTCTCAACTTTGGTTAAAAATCCGCTACTTATAATACCTGTTGGAAGAGCTATTATACCAATACCCAGAATAGCTATTAAACCAGCTAAAACACGCCCCATTGCAGTCACAGGGTATACATCACCATAACCAACAGTGGTTAATGTTGCAACCGCCCACCAGAAGGACGCTAAAATATTTGGGAAGGCTTCGGGCTGTTCTTTGCCCTCAATATAATACATGAGAAAGGATGATATAAGTAAAATCAAAAAGCTTATAAAACCAGTCACAGTTAACTCTGGCCTCTTCTCTTTAATTACTAACCAAATCAGGTTCATAGAACTATTATATCGATTAAGTTTTAATATCCTTAAAATCCTTGTCAACCTTAAAGCTCTGAGAAATCTCAAATCTAACTTAATCAACATTGGAAGGAAAAACGGAAGGATAGCCAACAAGTCAATAATTCCATAAGTTGAGAAGATAAACTTTAGAGCAGATTTGAATTTATTATTTGCAGGGTGCGTTTTTCCTGAAGCAATAATTCTTAGTAAATATTCAATTGAAAATATGGTTATTGAGAAGATATTAAAAGCCTTTAAATAGCCACCATATGAGACCTTAATACTTTCAATTGATTCCAATATAATTGACACTACACTAAGCACAATTAAAGTCATTATTACATAGTCAAAAATTGTGCTCAACCTACTTCCATCGTTCTTATCAATGAGTTTATATATTAATTTTCTCACTAGTATTTGGTTTGATTATTTCTAAAGCTAATCTCACTACATATTTTAGTCCACTGTATCTATGAAATTTGTTAACTCAATTACCAGTTCATCAAGTACAAAATTTCGAATATTCTTTACCTTTCTACGCTTTGGTTTATTTATAAGATGTTTCAATTCTTGTAACACTTCTCTTTCAGATTTTCGAATTTCCGTATAAGTAAAACGGCCTGTGATAAACTGACGAAATACAATAACATCTTCATTATTCATCTTATTTATTACTTGATATATTTGATACGCTGTAAAGTGATTTAGAAAAGGATTATTTGAAAAGAAATTATCATCATCCTCCTCCATTAATCTTTTGAAATTCACAACATCTCTCTTCAATATCGTAAACAACATTTCACTTTTTTCTCTTTGCTCAATTTCTTTAAGTTCCTTGTTAAACTCAAGACAAAATCGAATAATCTCCTGCAACTCAGGTTGAAATGCAGCATAACTACTATATCTAAAATTTACATGAAGATTTGACTCATAGCTGTAATTATTCGCACCTACTTTTATTCCTCGCTTTATTCGCTTAACCAACTTTTTCAAATCAAATCCATAAATATTATTGAAGTTAGTTATTAATTTAAAAGCCTTAAAATAATCTATCAAGTCCAGTTCCCCTCTATCAATATAACCTAGCATTTTTGTTACCTTAAGCCTGAACTCCTTCAATGATAAGTTTAAACAATCCATATAATCTAAGTCTTTAAATAACAACTCTAGATCGCTATACTCTTTACCTACAGGAAAATACCCACTAACTTCTTTCTTTAACTTCTTAATATTTAATGCATCTTCACCAATTATATTATTGAATATTGAATCAAAAAATAAATACTCAGCACTCGTATAGTATGCATTCATGAATTTTTCACGATACTCATTAGCTTCCTTCTGTTCTTCAGTTCTATTTACTTTAGCAGCTGGAGCCCAAATTAATTTAGGCTCCTTGGCTGCATCTCTTATTTTGTCATAATTCTTAGCATTAAGATCACCACTTTTAAACTCCACGCAAACAACTAAGGAAAAATAAAAAACACTCAAGACAACTTCATCTTTTAGTTCATATTGATTATTATCTTCTAACATTGACACAACAAACCTTTCGTAAATCCTCTTAAACCATTCTACAAAAAATACGAGGTGTCTCAAGTTGCTTCCCCTTCCTTCAATAACTTTTAGTATCAACTTTTTTTCATTGTACAAATACTTTCTATAGTATCCTTCGGTTCTTTCATCAATTATAGAATTAAATGCTTCCTGTATATCTGGCTTATACTTTATTGTTACACCCACTACTTTTTCCTTTAATTCCTCTTTATATTTTGGATATTCAAGTAATTTATTTTCATCTGCAATCAATAATACCTTAGTGCCATACTTTTCAACTAACATATTTATATAACCAAACAAGGTTGAATATTGAAACACCTCATCTTTCCGATCAATATCATCAATACACAACACAATCTTTGAAAAGTCAATTAATCCCCCAGCTACCCCCTCTAAATCCCTACATACATCATCTCCAATAACCTTTTTAACAACTGCCCTTCCAACCCCCATCAAGGCACTTACATTCCTATCCTGACTCTCAAACTGCCTATAAAGTATTTGTGTTTGTAACTCCTCAATATCCTTCAATCCAAATAAAGAAACATGGATAGGCTTATACATCGCATTGCCTTCAGAAACGGGCATCTGCTCAACCAAATGAGTAATATGTTTTTCAAAAAAATGGGTTTTACCTACGCCATATGAGCCACTTAAGATTATTGCATAATTGGTTTTAATGCTAATATACTCCTCAACCATTTTAATGTACTTATCCATACAACTACAGTTTTAATTACTTTATCATAAAAGTATTTAATAATTATTTATCTAGAAAAGAAAATGATCAACACCTCACAAAGTACTGACCTAAAAAAAGTGAGCCATAAGCCCACCCTTCTAATATTCCCGATATAATAAAAACCATCGTATTACCTAAGTTCAACAATTTGCTTTTCAAGTTCTGATAACCTTATAAACCTTTTACCTCCTACACCAACCATCTTTAGGCGTCCTTCACTGTGCATATTGTAAATTGTTGCCCTAGATACTCTCAAATAATCTGTAGCTTCAGCAATCGTCAATAGCGGATCTTTTGTATTAAAAAGATTCTGTTTTTTTGAATCCATGTTAAACTTTTTTTAATAATTACAGATAAAAATTCACTTCTTCGTGAGGTAATTTTCAATCTTATACAAACTTTGCCTAATTATTTGTATTCAACCTAACAACCTCACCATCTGAGCATAATGTTAACATTAATAATTAAAACCAACAATCTTTATAAGCAAAAAAAGAGAGCCTTTCAGCCCTCCTAGAATCCCGATTTAATAGTTTAAATAATCGTAATTAGTCTTGATAAGATGTTACAACACCATCCTCAAGATAGACGTAAATTGAATGATATACCCATTGCTCATGAACACCCCAACTTCCAACACTTCTATTAATATCATCAGGGTTCCCTTTACTATCAATGAGCATTTCTTTGGTCATACCAATCCATACATATCCATCTAGCACCTTTTCCCCATTTATCAATCCATATTTCGCAACAATATCTTTTTTTCTTTGCTCCAATGCCTGCCTTTGTTTCTCTCTTCTTTTTGCTTCTGCAATAGCTTTCTCTTCTTCCCTTTTCTTCCTTGCCTCTAACGCTTGCTTTTCTTGCTCCCTTTTCAACTCTTGAATCTTAGCCTTATTGACTTCCTTTTCTATATACTCATCAATCGTAATAAAACCAGCCCTTAGGACATACCCTTGATGATCCCTAAACTTTACATGAACGATCCTTTCATTTACAATCTCTATAACAATTGCCCTATCTCCATTATTTATTGAACAATAATAATCACCAATGCAATTAGACTCCCTATAGACACGAGTACCAATCGTACAAATCAAAACATCCCCTTTAGCTTTCTCAATCATATAAGCATTAAGGTTTGCAGCTACTTCATCTTTTTTTGCCACTAAAAGATCAATAGAAGATTTGTGAGAATCTATCAAATTTTGAATACTATCAATTTTCTCTTTGTAGATTTCTTCCTGCCCATAAGAACTATTTGAAATAAGAATCATAAAAACCAATCCTATGTACAATCTAGTATTTATCATAGCCTTTATTTATTGTAAATTTAACTTACAATCAAATATATAGATTTGAAACTGATACACACCAATAAAAACTTGCAATATTTGATTAACATACCGAAAAACCAAGATTAAAATCTATTCAAATACAATAAACCTACCTTCATATAGATTATACAAACGGCTTAATCACAAACAGAATCCATCACTAAACCATTCATTCGTATAATTAACATCCTGCTCAATGAACTCCAACTCCTTTTCAAAGGCCTCCTCAAGGTCTTTCTTATGGTTGCGCACTGCACCTGCTCTCAAGTCATTGACTTTTACCCCATGGTAATTATCAGCGCAATTACATCGATAAACCTCGACACCACTGACACTTGTAACAGAATCTCTGACATTGTAATAATGTGCTTCATTTGTGCATTTTTTACCTGCACTCCCTTTCTTTTTTTTAAACCTCTTCATAAGCTTTTAATCATTTGTTAAATTGGCTAACTCAACCAATATTGAAGTTATCTCCTTACAACACTTTTCTAGGGCTTGAACTGCTGGGTTTGCCTTCTGCCCTCTTGTACTTTTCATCATTACACCATCATTTTTAATGCTTTTAGTGTAGAAATACGCCAAATCATCAAGAAAAAACAACTTTCTCAACAGCTCTACAACTATTTGCTTTTCATCCAAAAACCCCTGTCTACCAAGGTTTTCCTCTAATTTTTTACGATCTATTTTTCTATATACCATTTCTTATTTTTTATACAAAAACCACCCTATACACATTATAACACTTGGGTTTCCTTAACATTTTACCTAATTCCCAAACCTAAAGAACTGCCCTGTGACATTACAAGACTGGTGTGTCTGGTTGATCAGATCTTTATGCCTCAAAAACATGCCCCGCCTCCCATCAAACACACCCATCACCTAAGGCAAACCATCGAACCTGAGTTAACAACCATCAATAACTATTCAATCATATGTAACTAATTTGAAGGTGTGCCTGGTTACCATGTTACTGATTATAGTTCCATTAATACTCAGGTTAGTTTCTCAGGCTTCTCTTCTGGATAAAGTATGATGTGTTAGTATCCATCAGTTTATTTTATTCAACCTGTTTTGTTCTCTGGTTGCCATGGTTAAGCAGTTCAGGTTGCTATGTTCTGTAGTTTCTTGCCATCTTTTTAGAAACATACCACCCATATTTAACTCACTGGCCAATCATTTAATAATTTCCTTGCTCTTGGTCTGTCTATGGTAATTACACCATCATTCTCAATAGCTATCCCATGTTTTTTCAATGCGCTGAATCTTGATTTGCTTATATCTGCTTTATCGATCTTATTGCCATCAATGTTGGCTAGTGCTTTGCTTATTGCTTGTTTGTTCTTATTGCTTATCATGCTATTTTTCTTAGTGTTGAAATTCTCTTATATCGTTTACCTCCCATCATTTTATAAGGCCTGCAGTGTGGTAAAGCTTGCCATCGTTCTGGTGCCGGATCACTTGCCATTGACTCACTAACGGCCTTTAACCTTCTTTTAAACTTGCTAGCCCTGTCCTTATTACTCATCCTAGCATCCTTGTCCAGTTTCCTTATCCTTTTTAGAACCTTCACCCCTTCACGCTCCTTGTCAACCTCCTTAATCATTTCCAGCTCTTTTATCATGCTGTCAATCAAATTCATATCACTCATATTGACCTTCATACCCAAAACTTTTTATAACGAAAAAGGCAGGTTGTTACACCTGCCATCCCGATAAGATTTATTAACACACCTTTAGTTTGAAATCTCTAACGCTTTAATGATAAAGTAATCATCATTTACCAGCTCTGGCTTCAAATATTTTACATTCTCTTCCATAAATATTTCTACATCAACTGTACAACCGACAATTAACTTAATAATGTTTGCATTTGATGCATCAACCCTTAAAGCTGCAACTCCTTGACATACTGCTTCTTTTAAAATTACTTTGTTCATATTCCTGTATTTATTTAATCATTTACCCTTACGTGTCCTCCGATACTCTCACACTTAATTTCCTCATTTCCGCTTCTTTGTGCCATTGCACGAAAGCTGGATGGTATATCTTTCCAGATATTTTCAGCTTCTTCCAGTGATCTAGCTGAAATTTGGCATCCTTTGATGTTGAAAAGCTCCTTCCTTTTAATCCTGTCTTCCAACTTCTCGAAGTAAATGCTCATTTCGTTTTTTCCAGCCTCTGTCGTAGTGTCAAATTTTCTTCCTGTCATATTGTTTGTTTTTATTATTATGAATTAAATAGGTTGATTACAATTCCAACCTCTATTATCAATAGAATAAAGTAAGCTACCATAACTCTCCTAAACTCCTGATTGTCAACAATCCTCATCTACCTAAACTCTTTTAAATCAATACCTTGTTGCCTTGTCATCACTTTAGCTTTACTCTCTGCTATCCGAGCCTTTTCTTTGTCTGATAAATTATATGGCTCAGGCAGTGTGTAACGCTCATTTTGTGGAAGGTTATTTGCTAACCACCTTAGCCCTTTTTCAGACACCTTAATAAACACTGTAGGCCTATCAAAGTGATCTTTTTCATGTGGTTGCTCAATAGTTATAAACTCCATCACACTCATTCTTGACAATATGATGTTGAATTGCTCCATACTCGTTAACCGCACACCCAGCTTTCTAACCAACGGCCACCAATTTTCTGCTAACAGATTTGAATTGACAGTTAAAAATCTGGTATTTGTTCTCAAGTTATTATAACCAGTACTAAACAACTTTCTTATAAATGCCTTTTGGTCTATTGACAACCCTTCTTTTAACCATTTACGACCGATTGCATTGACAATAATTTGCTCACCATAAACACTGATAAAATTCTCTTGAACTGCATAGTCAAAACCAACCTTAAACCCCTTAAAAATTGATTTTTCAATCTCTCTCGTTAAAAGATTAATTTCTAACAATTTAGTTAACCTTGCAGACTGTTCTGCATTCAGTTCTAATGATTTAGATTCCACAACATGTGGTCTAACTTCTGCTTTGGTCTCCTCAACCTTGTTTTTCTTAAAGAAATTCATAAAACTATATTTAAATTAATACTAAAACTACATATACTGCTGTACTTCATACCATTACAAACAAGGGTGTAGATTTAAAAACCCACACCCTCTGAGATGATAATTTATATATTGAAATGTAATGAAGTCTTCAGGGCTGCCATCTCATCACTTACAGCAACCCCATAAAAGGATTTAACACTAACCACTCATCTGGTTAGTAAAAAAGTCCTACAGAACGCTCTGCAGGAATACTCATTTTGAGTATGTGACTGGAACTGGTAACAAGCCAGATCCAGCCTAGAACCAGAGCTGCAACGCAGCTATTTTAATAATAACCTATGTTTTTCCTCATCATACAGTGTGTAAAAAGCAATAAATACAAACCCTTACCAGCTGTCTACCTGCACATTACAATTATCTATTTTTTAACTGAAAAACCATATTGAATCAGTCAATTTTTCAAGACTAAAATCTTTATCAATTAGACTAAAACTTGAACCTGTCAACTGCTTAATTGGGTCATATTCAATTATCTCAATAAATGCCTGCTTGGTTGCTAGCAACATTTCATCAACATTATTTGGGTGACATCCATATGAATCATGAATAACAGTCATGTCGAAATCACACTTATTCACTGTCATCCTTAACAAGGCAGCATCCAGACTATGTATAAAATTTGGAACAATACCCCTTTTAGTCTTACTTCTATCATGATTGCTTCTATCATTGTCCCAAATTCGATACTGAGCAGTATATCTTTCACCACCAACAGTTAAATAACACCTGTGAGTATTTGAAGACTTACCTCCATTCACAGCTTGAAAACCATCAGGTGTCTGCCACTCTGTAACTTGGTCTCCTAAAACATGCCTAAGGTACTTCTTTAAAGCTGTTGCACCCTTGAGCAATCCTTCTGATTCATCAACAATGGCCACTGAAACAAAAGAGTCCAGGTCTGCTTTCATTTCATCTGTAAAGGATAAATCAAACTCATCTAATTCAGAAAAATCAGGTATAATATCATTAATAATGTTAATAATATTTCTCTGTATACTCCCTTTAGAAGCACCATAATTTCCTGTCATAATCACCTCTTTGCCCATTTTTCGACCATGATTAGCAAGAGCATCAACCGCATGATTTATATACAGTATATCTTCATCATTTAGACTTCCAACAGGCACACCCCTGAGAAGTTCAGCCTCCAACCAGTTCTTTACCCTCTCAGCCAAGTATTGATAAATATCCTTTCTGATAAGATGCCCCTCTGCATCGTATGATGGAAGTACATTTGACAACAAACACCCCTCTGTATCTCCAGCTAGCGCACTAAGAAATTGCGTACCACTAGCACAGGCGTCAATATGAATACGACCTTTAAAGAGGTGGTTCGGATTCTCAATTGCCCTTATCACTTCAGACCTGAATCCTAAAAACTGATAAGGTTCTGCAGCCTGCAACCAATCAGCATGTAATAGTTTTTTACCTTCATTTACCCTAGATTCGAAGGGGAGTTTATCCTTCCCAAATAATGATGACATATAAGCAAATGACCAATCAAGTCCTCTATCAGTCAGTTTTACACCATTTGCATATTGAAGCAGACCTTTTATTTCATCAGATTGCTGCGGATTGATAAAACTATCATAATATATACGCCCTCTAGTATCGTAAAAAGTTTTCAGGTAAAAGGTTTCGGGCAAGATTGATAGCCTATTCACTATCCTGTTAACTGCCTTCCATTTGTCCATATCTTCACCCTTCCTTTCTGGCTGTAGATCAGACCATTTTTCAGCTAAGTAAATTTTAACTTCATTATTAAGCTGAAATTCTACTTGCTCAAGCCTAGTCGCTGCTTCTAGCACCTTATGATGGTGCTGTTGCTTTTTAGCACGAAAAAGAGCCCTATTCCCACTAATTTTCAAAGTTTTCAAGCTTTTCTCCTTCGGCATGTTTTTTAATGGTTGTGTTGATAATCTTTTCACACTATCAGGTAATTGACTCAATGCTTCAAGCGTAAATCTATTCACCAATACTTGACTATCTACATTTTCAACACTTACACCACGCAAATACAACATAGAACAACTATCTATAAACGCAGCAGTTAATTTCATACCAACGTTTTGGGCACTTCTCCCAGCTCTTTGCTCTTCATTATATCCAACTAATTGAAGCACTTTGTCTGATGCAACTTGAAGTGTCAACTCTTCACTCTCGGAGAGATGAACTAACAACTCATACACCTTGACCAATGACTTAACAAATAACGCATCATAACGTGGCGAGAAAAATCGCTGCACAACTTTTATATCAAATACAGCCTTTGTAAGTTGTTTGAGCATATCAACTTTCAATTGCTTAATTTCCTCCTTGAGGATTTTTTCAAAATTACCCTCAATTCGCTCCTTTTGTATTCTCTTGAAATTTCTTATTTCTTTATGTTTCCCTAATCCCATAATCTTATAAAATTTTTAATATTCTAATAATTCACAATCACACTCTCATTAAATACTTATTAGTACCTTTTTATAAATCATATAGTGTGCGAAAATCAATATATTCACACTACATGCACCTACATATCTGCACATTACACTTCACAGTCCACCTCTTCAACAGCTCAACAATGACAATGGGATCCCCAATGATGGTTATCAATCCAACAACAGGCTATACAAAAATGGACTCCAATTATCTATTCCTCAGAACTGAGACAATTTGAGAAAAGCAGGTTAATTAATTGTAAACATCGCATCTATACATTTCTCAGCAGTAGCTAATTAACCTTCCTAATTTTAGTTTATCCAAGCCAATCTATTTTTTTGGGCATAAAAAAGGCCTGTACAGTTATATATACAGGCCTAAGAATGGCGAATTTCACGCCTCTTATTATATTGCCCATTGTTTTAAATCATTTCTCTTTATTTTAAATATGGTCTATTAAACCTCTAATCCTTAAGAAGCTCGTTTAATCTTTTCAAAAGAAAGAAAACCATCTTCAGTGCTCCAGTGTGCTATCCATCTGTCACCACTTTTATTTATGCGCTCTATTACAAACACCCCATTTATAAAATCAATCTGATCCCAAGCATCAGGATTTTTAAAACACTTCTTGCCATGATTAGTAGCACCTCTTTCTGTCTTGTAAAGCTTACCGCAGTATGAGCATTCAAAAACTGTTCTTTCTATCGGAGCTTGTTCATCAAGTAATTTCGGTGCACCACTTCCTAAAAGTACTTCTTCCGCTTCCTGTTTAGAAAAGTCACAATCGTTCATGAACTCATTTACTTGATCGCCAAATGGCAGATTATTAAACCTTTCTCTTTCTAACTCACACTTTCTCTCTACACGCCTTAATCTCCTGCACTCTTTACAAACACCTTCAAAACCATCTAAATTCCGAGCATCCTTATTAAACTCTTTTAGAATCTTTGTTTCACCACAACACTTGCATTCTTTCAACTTTGCGTTGGTCGCCACCTCATTTGTTTTAATCATAATCTTCTCTCCTAATTTTTCACATACATATAAAAAGAAAGCCTGTTTCGTTAAACATTGAAACAGGCCTCTTTCGCTAAGTGTATGAAGTGCGATATTTTATACTAAACCTGTTTCATAATTCTATAATATGTATGTGTTGGGTCTTTTTAATTTTGCGACCCGATTCTATTTATAATTTATTTTGCCATGAATGAAACAACAATCACTTGCTCCCTCCGTTTGGGGTGATGTCATTTATCTCATTCATTTTTACATTGCAAATATGACATATTTATTTCTTTTACCAAAAACTAATATGCTTTTTTTGCTATTTATTTTTATTATGACATTCATTTGTATATTTGTATATCATTAATTTAATACTTCAAATTCATGAAGAGTGCTGCAAATAAGTCAATTAACGCTGATAGGATAGAAAACAAATTAAGGATGGCAATTAAACAACAAGGTTATACCTTAAAAGAAATTGCTGCACTAATGGGAACTACCCAACCGATATTAAGTCGCAAATTGTCATATGGTGATTGGAAGTTGACTTTTTTAGAAGAGCTTTCAGAAATACTAAAAGTAGACCTTCAAACCTTACTATTTACAGAAAACAACCCTTCAAGTCCAGCAATAAAATTCCCATTCCCATATACATTAATGATAACAATGACAAAGAATGAAGGTGATGTATATTGCAAAAATGATATATTATATCTCAAAGAAGCCAGAGGACTTGTTTTAAATAAACCTTATGTAATGCGATTAGAAAATGATAAGGATAAGCTTATATTTTGCACAATTGAAGAGTTTCTAATCGGTGAGACTGAAGAGGAATATTTATTTAAAACTTTAGAAGGAAAATCTTTCAAAATTGGTGAGAGTAAAGTAAACGCTTTTTATAGAGTAACAGGCATTACAAAGCCTATTAAATAACCCTCACCTAGTCAAACATTGAATGCATTATCTTGCATGAGTCAAGCTTTCTCCAATATATTTCATTAATGATATCTAAAATCGAACAGTACAGAAGAAAGCATGCCCTCAATAACTATATTTTCATGATATATTTCCTTATTATCTTCTCAATTTTTGCTCTATATTTGTAGTGCTTTTAAAATAAAGCAAAAAATTCATGTATTGAATTTGTATTAATCTAAGGATTTAAACCACTTTATGATAGAAAAGTTAATCTACCTGGAATCGGTTGATCTGGTGGAGTTTTTAGGCATTAAAAATGCCAAGCTGGAACTAATTAAAAATCGATTCCCAAAATTAAATATCATTGCACGAGGCAATTGGCTAAAAGCCATGGGCGATGCCGAAGAAGTTGCTGATTTTGAAGAAAAGGTAAATTTACTGCTCACTCATTACCACAACTACAACGTATTAACAGAGAAATCGCTTAGCGAGATACTTGGTGGCGACAAAATCAGCGATGCCAGCAGTGATAGTGATGTGATACTTTTCAGCACAAGTGGCAAGCCCATTAAAGCCCGCACAAAAAACCAGGAAAAGCTGGTTAAGGGATTCAAGAAGAATGATCTGTTATTTGCTGTTGGCCCGGCCGGTTCGGGTAAAACCTATGTAGCCATTGCCTTGGCGGTAGCAGCACTTAAAAATCGCCAGGTGCGACGCATCATTCTTAGTCGTCCGGCTGTTGAGGCAGGAGAAAAACTGGGCTTTCTACCCGGTGACATGAAAGAGAAAATCGATCCGTACCTGCAACCTTTATACGATGCACTGCAGGATATGATTCCCGGGGCCAAGCTTAAGGAGTTTATGGAGAATGGGACCATACAAATCGCTCCACTGGCATTTATGCGTGGACGAACATTGAACAATGCCTGTGTCATACTGGACGAAGCACAAAATACCACCAATAATCAAATGAAGATGTTTTTGACAAGGATGGGTGAATATGCCAAGTTTATTATCACAGGCGATGTTACCCAGATTGACTTACCCAGTCATTCGCAGTCCGGCCTTGTGCAAGCTATGCGAATATTAAAAGGTATTAAAAGAATAGAGCGTGTGAACTTTAACGTCAAAGACATTGTTCGTCATAAATTGGTTCAGGACATTGTTGAAGCATATGATAAAGAATAAGCACACAAAATTTACAATCAGCTTATTGAAGGAAACAAATTCAGTTATATAAAGACAGCAACAACTAAAGGAACATATCAGGACTAAAGGAAAATAAACATTGATATAAACTAATAATTATGAGTCAAGCAATTGTTAAGACGGATTACAATTTTCCGGGACAAAAAAGCGTATACAAAGGAAAAGTACGCGACGTTTACAACATCAACGATGATTATTTGGTAATGGTTGTTTCTGACCGCATCTCTGCTTTTGATGTGGTATTACCAAAAGGAATTCCATACAAAGGACAGGTATTGAACCAGATCGCAGAAAAGTTCCTTGATGCGACTGCTGATATCGTTCCTAACTGGAAAATAGCTACACCCGATCCAACCGTAACCGTTGGTCATTTTTGTGAAACATATCCTGTTGAGATGATCGTTCGTGGTTACTTAACCGGTAGCTCATGGCGTTTGTACAAAGATGGCGGACGCGACATCTGCGGTGTACCGATTCCTGACGGCATGAAAGAGCACCAGGCATTTCCGGAGCCGATCCTTACGCCTACTACAAAGGCTGAGCAAGGTGAGCACGATGAAAACATCACACGCGAAGAGATTATCAAGCAGGGTTTGGTTTCAGAAGAAGAATACCTTGAGCTTGAGCGTATTTCATTAGAGTTATTTAAGCGTGGTAGCGAGATAGCTAAAGAAATGGGATTGATCCTTGTTGATACCAAGTATGAGTTTGGTAGAAAAGATGGTAAAATTTACCTGATCGATGAAATCCACACACCTGATTCATCACGTTATTTCTATGCTGATGGCTACCAGGAGCGTTTCGATAAAGGAGAAAACCAAAAGCAGTTATCAAAAGAATTCGTTCGCGAATGGCTAATGGAAAATAACTTCCAGGGCCGTGAAGGTGAAGTAGTACCGGAAATGTCTGATGAATTTGTAACAGAAGTATCAGATCGTTACATTGAGCTTTACGAAAGCATCACTGGTGATAAATTCGAAAAAGCTGATGTTTCAGAAGTAATTGGTCGCGTTGAAAAGAATGTAACTGAATACTTGAATTCATTGTAAATTATAGCTTCTTAGTCAGCTACACGTTGACTAAAGAGAAAAAAATAACCCGTCAGCTTAAAAAGCTGACGGGTTTTATTTTACTGACTAACAGCAGTCTGATTATTCATTAATTCCCTCAAGCATCATTAAGAATGCATAGTCCAGGGCAGTTTCACGATAACGCTTAAAACGACCCGAAGCACCTCCATGACCTGCTTCCATATTGGTATGCATAATCAGGATGTTCTCATCCGTTTTCTTTTCACGCAGCTTGGCACACCACTTGGCAGGCTCCCAGTATTGCACCTGCGAATCAAACAGGCCTGTTGTTATCAGCATATTCGGATACGCTTTGGCCTCAACATTATCATATGGTGAGTAACTCAACATATAGTCGTAGTACTCTTTATTCTTGGGGTTACCCCATTCATCAAATTCATTCGTTGTCAATGGAATGGTCTCATCCAGCATGGTTGAAACAACATCAACAAAAGGAACGGCAGCCACCATACCATTGTACAGTTCCGGGGCCATATTGGCAACAGCTCCCATCAGTAATCCTCCGGCACTTCCTCCCATGGCGTATAAATGATCTGCTGATGTATAGTTCTTATCAATTAAATACTTACTGCAGTCAATGTAATCATTAAAGGTATTCATTTTATTCAGCATCTTACCATCATCATACCACTGGCGTCCCATGGCCTGACTTCCCCTGATATGAGCCACCACAAATATAAAGCCTCTGTCGAGTAAGCTCAGGCGGGTTGAACTGAACCATGGCTCCATTGTACTGCCATATGATCCGTAAGCATATAATAAAAGAGGCGCATTCCCATCTTTTTCAACACCCTTTTTATACACTACCGACATTGGTACTTTTTTACCATCGCGCGCCTTGGCCCATAAGCGTTCTGTAACATACTCATCCGGATTATGCCCCCCAACTACTTCCTGTACCTTTTTAACCTCTTTGGCCCTGGTGTTCATATTGTAATCAATCGTTGATGCAGGTGTTGTCATTGAGCTGTATCCAAAGCGTAACACATCTGTACCAAACTCAGGGTTGGTAGATATATAGGCCACATATACCTCTTCTCCAAAATCAAGGTAATGCTCTTCTTTCGTTTTTTGATTAATAACACGCAGATGGGTTAAAGCATCTTTTCGTTCACTCACCACCAAATGCTCTTTAAACACCTCTATTTCGTCTAACAATACATCTTCGCGGTGTGGTATGACTTCTTTCCAGTTACTCATTTCAGTAGCATCAACCGGCGTTTCCATCAAACGGAAATTAGTCGCTTCGCTATTGGTTGTAATAAACCATTTATCCTCAAAGTGCTCGATATAATACTGATGTTCTGTTCCTCTTGGTGTGAACTGCTTGAACTCTCCTGTCGGATCATTTGCATCTAATATCCAGTAATCACTTACTAATGTGGCGTCTTCCCCAATTACAATATACTTGTCCGATTTGGTTTTGCTTACACCGATATAAAAAGAAGGATCGGTTTCATGATAAACCATCACATCCTTATCAGTTGATGTACCCAACTTATGGCGCCATATCTTTTCACTTAAAAGCGATACTTCATTCTTTGTCGTGTAAAAATACGTTCTGTTGTCATTGGCCCATGCTCCACCTGCCTGAGCATTCCCAAGTTCATCAGTATAAATTTCACCAGTTTCAAGGTTCTTAAAACGTATGGTGTAAATACGTCGGCTCACGAAATCTTCGGCAAAAGCCAGCATCTTGTTATCCAAACTTATACTCATACTTCCAAGGGCATAATAAGCCTGTCCTTCAGCACGTTCATTTTCATCAAAAAACACTTCCTCTTCGGCATCAAGACTTTCCTTTTTACGACAATGAATACGGTATTCCTTTCCTTTTTCATACCTCGAGTAATACCAGTATCCATTGGAGAAGTATGGAACCGACTCATCATCTTTCTTTATACGTCCAACGATTTCATTGAACAATTTCTCCTGCAATTCTTCAGTGTTTTTTAATACAGCATCGGTATAGCTGTTTTCTGCATTTAAATAATCAAGCACCTTTTGCGTGTGCTCATCCGGTGTTTCGGCTTCTTTCTGTTCATCGGTCAGTCGCATCCAGAAATATGGATCTACGCGGGTATGATCATGAATGGTTAATACTGAATCTTTTTGTTCGGCCCTTGGGGCTGGTGGTAAATCATCTGGAATCATTGAAACTTTCTTATTCGAAGGATTACAGGCTACAGCAAAGGCTATAACCAGCAAATACAATACTTTATTCATAGAATATAATTTAGGTTACAAGCATAAAGATATTTAAAAGCTTAAAACAGTAGATGTGTATTCCTGAAATTTTGCATTTAAACTGAATGGAGTGTTTGTGGAGATAAAAAAACGCCCAGGCATGTTAAAGTTTGTTAAATATAATATCCACCTCATCACCAATCTTCAATTAAAGAACTGAAGATTCCTAAATAAAGCACTTATTGCAGCTTCTGATTACCACTCTTAAATCCCTTTTGTAATGTGGACATTACAATTTTCTTTCGAATATACCACACAGATATTCTAATAATATAAGCTTACTCTCACCCTATTTTAAGACTTAAAACTCTGTTTTATACCGTTAAAAGACGATTGCACAGTAAAATAAAAGGGCTTTACTTTGCGGAGCAAATACGAAATTAAAAGCACAAATAATAAAGTACAGGTTAATAAGCGAATTATGAGTAAAATTAATGAGACGTTCGTAAAGGGTTCATGGAACGAAGCAATCAACGTTAGAGATTTTGTTCAAAAAAACATCACTCCTTATGATGGTGATAGTTCATTCTTAAGTGGTCCGACTGAGAGAACAAAGCAACTTTGGAACATCTGCCTGGATGCTATCAAAGAAGAAAGAGCAAATAACGGTGTTCGTTCAATTGATACTGAAACTGTTTCTTCAATTGTTTCACACGAAGCAGGATATATTCAGAAAGATCTTGAGCTAATTGTAGGTTTACAAACCGACGAGCTTTTAAAACGTGCAATGAAGCCATACGGTGGTATTGCTGTTGTTGAAAAAGCTTGTAGCGAGCAAGGTCTGGAAGTATCTGACCGTGTTAAAGATATTTTCCGCAACTATGCAAAAACACACAACGATGGTGTTTTTGATGTATATACTGATGAAATTCGCAAATACCGCTCATTAGGTTTCTTAACTGGTTTACCTGATAACTATGCTCGTGGTCGTATCATTGGTGACTACCGTCGTTTAGCTCTTTATGGTATTGATGCATTGGTAGCTGCTAAAAATGCTGACATGCAAGGATTAACCGGACCTATGTCTGATGATAAGATCCGTTTGCGCGAAGAAGTTGCAGAGCAAATCAAAGCATTGCTTCATATCAAAGAGCTTGGTAACAAGTATGGTCTTGACCTTAGCCGTCCTGCCGAATCAGCACAAGAAGCTGTACAGTGGGTTTACATGGCTTACCTTTCAGCTGTAAAAGAGCAGGATGGAGCAGCAATGTCATTGGGTAATGTATCTTCATTCCTTGATATTTACATGGAGTACGATTTGGCTAATGGTAACATCACTGAGGAATTAGCTCAGGAGTTCATTGACCAGTTCGTAATGAAGTTACGTGTTGTACGTCACTTACGTATGAACGCTTATAATGAGATTTTTGCTGGTGATCCAACCTGGGTAACCGAAGCAATTGGTGGTAAATTGATGGATGGCCGTCACAAAATCACTAAGACATCGTACCGTTTCTTACAGACATTATACAACTTAGGTCCTTCACCAGAGCCAAACATGACTGTTCTTTGGTCTCAGACTCTACCTGAAGGATTCAAGAAGTTCTGTGCGCAGGTTTCTATCGATACATCATCAATCCAGTATGAGAATGATGATTTGATGACTGAAACACGTCAGTCTGATGACTACGGTATTGCTTGTTGTGTATCATTCCAGGAAATTGGTAAGCACATCCAGTTCTTTGGAGCACGTACCAACTTAGCCAAGACTTTATTGTTGGCTATCAACGGTGGTCGTTGTGAGATGAGTGGTAAAGTTATTGTAGAAGGCATCCCTGCTTTGAAGAGCGATAAGCTTGACTATGACGAGGTAATGGCTAACTACAAAATTGCCATGAAAGAAGTAGCACGTGTATACAATGAGTCAATGAACATCATTCACTACATGCACGACAAGTACTACTACGAAAAAGCGCAAATGGCATTTGTAGATACCAACCCTAAGGTGAACTTAGCATATGGTATGGCTGGTTTGTCAATTGTTGCTGACTCTTTATCCGCTATTAAGCACGCCAATGTAACAGTTGTTCGTAACGACGAAGGTTTATCATCACAATTCCTTATTGACGGTGAGTTCCCTTGTTACGGTAATGATGATGACCGCGTAGATAACTTAGCTATTGAGATCTCTAACCACTTCAACCAGTTATTATGTGGTTTAGATACTTACAAAAACGCTGAGCCTACAATGTCAATCCTTACCATTACTTCAAACGTGGTATACGGATTAAAAACAGGTGCTACTCCTGATGGACGTGAGCAAGGTGTACCTTTCGCTCCTGGTGCTAACCCAATGCACGGACGTGATAAAAATGGTGCTATTGCTTCATTGAACTCAGTGGCAAAACTAGACTATAAAAATGCCTTGGATGGTATTTCTAATACATTCAGTATCATCCCTAAATCATTAGGCGCCGACGCTGATATTCGCAATGAGAACCTGGTAACCATGATGGATGCCTACTTCTCTAAAGAAGCTCATCACCTTAACGTAAACGTTTTGAACCGTGAGTTACTGGAAGATGCCATGGAAAATCCAAATGAGTACCCTCAGTTAACTATCCGTGTATCGGGTTACGCTGTAAACTTTGTTCGTTTAACACGCGAGCAGCAGCTTGAGGTTATCTCACGTAGCTTCCACAGCAATATGTAATAAAACAAAGTATAAGTACTCGCAAGGCAGAAGTTTTTTAAACAAAACTTCTGCCTTTGCCTTATATTTTCACTAACAATTTACATATGCTAAGAGTACATTCTTTTGAATCATTAGGGACATACGATGGTCCCGGTATCCGATTAGTTGCATTTCTGCAGGGTTGTAATTTCAAGTGCCTGTATTGTGCCAATGCTGATACCATAGAGCTAAAAGGCGGCACTGAAACCTCTGTTGATGAGATTTTGGCAATGGCTCAAAACCAAAAGCCGTTCTTTGGTAAAAAAGGTGGATTAACATTTTCAGGCGGCGAACCCCTGGTTCAGGCTAAGCAATTGTTACCTGTTGTAAAAGCTTTGAAAGAAAATGGCTTTCATGTATGCATCGATACCAATGGCAGCATTTTAAATGATGATGTCAAAGCTGTATTGGAATATACTGATATTGTGTTGCTGGACATTAAGCACATTGACAACGAACAGCATAAGCTGCTAACAGGTAAGTCTAATGAAAAAACATTAGCTTTTGTGGAGTACCTCAATAAAATCAACAAACCTGTTTGGTTACGTTATGTATTGGTACCTGGTTATTCAGATAATCACCAACATCTTCATCAACTGGGAGAGCATTTCAAAGCATATGATAATGTTGAAAAGCTCGAAATACAACCTTATCACGAGTTAGGTGCTCACAAGTACGAACACCTGGGATGGGAATACCAACTCAAAGGTGTTAAAGCCAACACGCAGGAACAACTTGATTCTGCACAATCAATTCTTAATAATTACTTTAAAGAAGTGGTTATTAACTAATACCCAACTTACCCCCTTTACAAAAAACAACCTAAAAACATGTTCCTGTTTGGGACAAAAAAATAACGCGAATAAAACTACAAAATGACAACTTCGACAAACAATAAAATTAAAAACCGCTGGCTAATTGCGCTTGCCGGAGTGAGTGTACATATGTCAATCGGCTCCATTTACGCCTGGAGTAAATTGGGTTCAATGGTTGAAAAACAAGTAAGTGCCGGATGGTCACTTCAGGAAATTACAACTGTTTTTAGTATCGCCATCTTCTTCCTGGGTGTTTCCGCTGCTTTCATGGGAAAAGTTGTGGAAAAGAAGGGCCCGCGCTTTACTGGTACTGTTGCAGGTATCTTTTTTGGTGCTGGTGTTACTCTTGGTGGTCTTGCTCTTAAACTGGAGAACCTTTACCTGCTGTATGCAACTTATGGAATGATCGGTGGTATTGGTCTGGGAATGGGCTATGTGACGCCTGTTTCAACCATGGTAAAGTGGTTCCCTGACAGACGAGGATTAGCAACAGGACTTGCCATTATGGGCTTTGGATTAGGTGCTGCTATCCAGATCTATTTAATTAAAAGCGTATTCCCCGCCTTTGGCATTGAATCCATCTCAACCATACTGCTTATTTTAGGACCTGTATATGGCGTAATCATGCTTGGTGCAGCTCAATACCTTGAAAAACCACCGGTTGACTGGTTACCTGAAGGCTACAACCCTGAGGAATTGGCAAAAGCAGGAAAAGCAGTCAAGAAAGACTTGTCAAATATCACTGCTAACCAATCATTGAAAACAGCTCGTTTTTATTTCTTATGGGCCATTTTATTTATCAATGTAACAAGCGGTATTGCATTGATCTCAGTAGCCAACTCAATGGGACGCGAAATCGTAATGCTATCGGTTGAAGCTGCTGCCGTATTGGTTATGCTAATGAGTATGTTCAACGCGTTCGGACGATTGGGTTGGTCAACTCTTTCTGATTATATCGGACGCCCTGCTACTTATATCTCTTTCTTCGTTATTCAGATTGCTGCTTTTTATTACCTGACAACATTCTTTGGAGGCAGTATTTCTGAAGCTGGTAAAATTGGTTTCCAGGTTGCATTCCTAATTATCCTGACATGTTACGGGGGAGGCTTTGCCACCGTGCCGGCTTTTATTGGTGACCTATTCGGAACGAAAGAGCTAGGTGCAATCCATGGATATATTTTAACAGCCTGGGCTCTGGCAGGTATCGTTGGTCCGCAAATCATTTCTTACCTGAAAGATACTACCGGTTCATACCAGGAAGCACTATACTATTTAATTGGTTTCCTTTTCTTAGGTTTAGTTTCTTCAATATTACTGATCCTAAACACTAAAAAGCTAAGAAAAAAGCAAGAGGAACAGTCTGAGTTAAAAATGGCCGCTTAATAAATTAAGTTGCAACGAAACTAAAGAGCACTCGTTTGAGTGCTCTTTTTTTGTCCCTTACTCGCCCTGAAAAGTAGCTATAAACAATTATATTTGATCTCGAAGAAATCCATAACATCTATTTATGAGCACAAAAGTTTTTGTATCTGGTTGCTTTGACATGTTGCATAGTGGCCATGTCGCCTTTTTTAAAGAAGCTTCGAAATACGGTGACCTATATGTTGGCATAGGGTCTGACCAAACTATCAGTGAACTAAAAGGAAGAGAAACCATTAATTGTGAAGCTGAACGTTTATACATGATCAGGGCCATAAAGCATGTTAAAGAAGCCTTTGTTAACTCTGGATCCGGCATAATGGATTTTGAGCAAGAAGTCAAAAATTTAAAACCTGATTACTTTGTTGTCAACGAAGATGGCTATTCACCTGCTAAAGAAGCTATGTGCCATGAACTTGGAATAGAGTTAAAAGTTCTGGAACGAGTGCCCGATATGGGTTTACCCGGTCGTTCTACAACAGCAATACGAACATCGGACAACTGCCTGCTTCCCTATCGCATTGATCTGGCAGGAACATGGATTGACCAGCCCTATGTTTCCCGACACCATCCGGGATGGGCTATAACCTTGTCATTGGAGCCAGTTATCGAGTACAATGAACGCTGTGGCATGTCAACCTCAACACGCAATGCGGCAAAGAAAATATGGCCGCATTACCTCCCTATTGAAAGACCGGAAAAATTGGCCGAAATACTGTTCAAATACGAAAATTCCCCAGGGTCGGAACTTGTTTCTGGAGCACAGGATTCCATAGGCATTTGCATGCCAGGTTTAGTGCGACACTATTATGATGCGGAATACTGGCCAACTCAATTTGAATCCATACATGATGAAGCTATTTTATCATGGCTTGAAGAGCACATTTATATGATCATGCTGTGGCCTCGTAAAAACGGTCTCGACCTATTAAAAGAGACTTATATCAACAAAGAAAACACAAAGGCTCTGGCTGATGCTTCAGAACAAGCATGGCAGGCCATTCAGCAAAAAGACCTAAAAAAGTTCGCGATCGCATTCAGCAACTCATTTAACGCCCAGAAAACCATGTTTCCCGCAATGGTGGACAAGGATGTTAACGCTGCGATAGATAAATACAAAGATGATGCCCTGGCATGGAAATTAGCCGGTGCTGGTGGCGGTGGTTACATGATACTTATAGCCGATAAACCCATAAAAGGTGCGATGAAAATAAAGATCAGGAGAAAAGACTCTGGTTTATAGATATTCATAAAACACGAAAGCAGGTAGTTCAATCACTACCTGCTTTCGTGTTTTATTAACCTTGGTTTTCAACAATGGCTACTTCCTGCCACTCTCCATCAACCAACTCGACAAAATGCGTAAAACCTGCCTTAAGCAGCATTTCTTCCACTTCTTCAAAGGCATTAATTAATCTATCGGGATGGTGCGCATCGCTATTGATTGTAACAGGTATATCGAGTTCTTTGATCTTAGCAAAATGCTCTGGTCCCGGAAACAGATGCCCATCGCGGTAATAGGCCTTGGTATTTACTTCGACAATCACCCCTTTTTCCTTAACCAGCTCAAGGGTTTTATTCACCTCATCAACATACCATTGTTCACTTTCATCAAACAGCTTAAAGGTAAGGTTATGCATCTTGATCTTATCCATATGACCAATTATGTCAGGGCTTGCCTGCTCCAGCATCTCCCGTTGTAATTCGTAATACCTGCAAGCCGCTCGTTTAATATCTCCATTAAACGTTTCATCCAGCCCCTTTTTAAACTCATCAGCCGGAGCATCTACGGCCCAATGGGTGCCATCATTCATCTGCCCGATATAATGCACTGAACCGACTGTATAATCCAGTTCTGCTTTAAGGATTTTCTCGTGCTTAGGAGATGCCAGGCCCGGAATATAATCAACCTCGAGTGCTTTATAAACAGATATCTGATGTTTATACTTCTCCTTTAAACCATCCAGCTCTTCAAGGTAGTTGTCTAATTTATAAGCTGGCATGGTCCAGTCTGTTGGAAAGGGCACCGGGGCATGAGAAGAAATACCGATGGCATCCATGTTTAACTCAATTGCCTTTTGAATGTAATCTTCAATTTTTCCATGTCCGTCGCAATAATCGCAATGCCCGTGGTAGTTTGTCCACCCCATAATACTGTTATATTTTAAAGGTTTAATCTCAATCGTAAATTTACTTCTGATTCAAAAGCAAAAATTAAAAAATATCTTTAAACTAATGCAAAAACCAGCTTATTTTTTAATTAAACACATCTTCAAATTCTAAACATGAAGAGCGCTCAATTGTTTAAACGCACATCGGAACATGAAGTGCTTTTAAAAGAAGACACAGCGCTTTAAGTGCTGAAGGAATTATCTGCAAAAACATGTTCATTTATGGTAGAATATAAGCAATGCCGATTAACTTTGCAGCTTGCAAAATTGAAGGACATGGGTTTTATTGATGAAATAAACAGAAGACGTACGTTTGCTATTATCAGTCACCCCGATGCGGGTAAAACAACACTGACCGAAAAGTTACTTTTATTTGGTGGTGCAATTCATGTGGCTGGAGCAGTAAAGTCTAACAAAATAAAGAAGACGGCCACCTCCGATTTTATGGAAATTGAGAAACAAAGGGGTATCTCGGTGGCTACTTCAGTAATGGGTTTTGAGTATGACGGCTATAAAGTAAATATTCTTGATACGCCGGGTCACCAGGACTTTGCTGAAGATACCTTTCGAACATTAACAGCTGTTGACAGTGTTATCATTGTGGTGGATGCCGCCAAAGGTGTAGAGGCACAAACCCGTAAGCTGATGGAAGTTTGCCGGATGCGCAATACACCGGTAATCGTATTTATCAACAAGCTTGACCGTCCGAGTAAGGATCCGTTTGACCTGCTTGATGAAGTGGAAGAAGAGCTAAAGATTAAAGTTCGCCCATTAAGCTGGCCTATTGGTAACGGCCCTCAGTTCAAAGGTGTATATAACTTGTTTGATGAGAGCCTTTACCTCTTCGAACCCAGCAAGCAGGTACTGGAAGATGGTATTTCCATAAAAGATCTTAATGACTCGGCACTGGAAGAACAAATTGGCGATGATTCTGCTGAAATGATTCGCGAGGAACTGGAGCTGGTAAATGGAGTATATCCTGAATTTGAATCAGAAACTTACATGAACGCGCAAGTGGCACCCGTGTTCTTTGGTAGTGCGCTGAATAACTTTGGCGTCAAAGAGTTATTGGAGTGTTTCTTAAAAATAGCCCCATCGCCACAACCGTCACAGGCTGAAGAACGGGTGGTAACAGCCGATGAGGATAAAATGACCGGCTTTGTATTTAAGATACACGCCAACATGGATCCTAATCACCGTAACCGTCTGGCTTTCCTGAAAGTTTGTTCTGGTAAGTTCCAGCGTAATACCAACTACCTGCACGTGCGACACGGTAAAAACATGAAGTTCTCAAGCCCTACAGCGTTTATGGCTGAGAAGAAATCCATCATCGACGAAGCGTATCCGGGCGACATTGTTGGTATACCTGATACTGGTAACTTCAAAATTGGCGATACGGTTACATCCGGGGAAAAGCTCAACTATAAAGGACTACCAAGCTTCTCACCTGAACTGTTCCGCTACATTGAAAATGCCGATCCGATGAAATCAAAGCAACTGGCTAAGGGCATTGACCAATTGATGGATGAAGGTGTAGCCCAGCTTTTCACAAGCCAGTTCAACGGGCGCAAGGTAATTGGTACTGTAGGTGCGCTTCAGTTTGAAGTAATCGAATACCGTTTGCTGCATGAATACGGTGCAAAGTGCCGATACGAGCCTATTAACCTGTATAAGGCTTGCTGGCTGGAAAGCGATGACCAGGCTGAACTGGATGACTTTAAAAAGCGTAAGCTACAATATATGGCTAAAGATAAGTTTGGCCGTGATGTTTTTATGGCTGATTCTGCCTACATGTTGCAAATGGCGGAAAGCAACTTTAAAAACATCAAATTTCATTTTACGTCTGAATTCTAAAAAAGTAATTGTGCACGATATAGAGGTGAGCTTCAGTGAGGCTCACCTTTTTTTAGCGTTATATTCTCAAATAAGGGTTTATTTGTAGCCAAAAAAGAACTAAATTTAAGGAAAAGACCCTTTCGACATATGACAACAGATTGCGACAAAAAACATAAGAAAGCTCCCCCGAGCAATTATCATCTTTCCATTGGTAGTCAAACCGAACAACTTATCATTGTTAAGAGAGAAGATCTGGCTACACACCTGAAGACAGGCAAAGTGCCTTTTATATCAACAGCAGCAATGATCGTATACATGGAGCAGTGCTGCGTTGCACTCATCGACCCTAACCTGCCGGTTGGATATGATTCGGTCAGTACTGAAATGAATGTAAGACATCTGCATACAGCCAAAGCAGGTGAAGAAATTATCTGCCGTGCGCACCTTAAGTTTATGGAAGGCAAAAAGCTCTTTTTTGATGTGGCCATGGTCAATAAAAAGGGCGAATCAATAGGGATCGGCGCCCATGAGCGTTACATTGTCTGCCACAAAACATTTATAGATGAACATGGCGGATAAAGAAAAAGGCTGACATTGCTGTCAGCCTTTCTTATATCATTTAAGCCCTTTTAGAAGTTAAATACACTCATTATCGGGTCTTCCCCTACAGTGTATACCTCTTCAGCATTCCATACATCATCAACGTTCTTTAAAACCACTAATTCACCACCTGAAGTCAATGCCATAATCCGATTAGTACGTGGATCCCAGTCAATACCGTTAAAGGCTTCATTGCTATAGTCTCCGCTAATTAAATTTTGCCCTTCCGGGGTCATATCCTCACCTTCTTCGATATAAACCGATTTGGCATAAAGCTTATCATATACGTAATATAGTATACGCCCATCCCTTGAGATGGTCAGCGGATTAGCTGAATTTGCAACTTTCGCATCCAATGGGAAGTTTATCGGCTGGTTAGTCAGGTAGGTTGTATCTCTTTCATTTTCCCCACCCTGATCTAAAGTTTCTGTTACAAACTCACGATCAAGCTTGACCAACGCCTGCTCTGCTCCATCACAGAATACCCATACCTTACGATCGATATCAACCACCATATCAATTGGATTATCATAGGCCAGGTCAACCGTATCAACCTTAACATCATTACTCATGTCAATAACAAATACCTTGGCTCCGGTTCCGTCACCTGCACAAGCTGCGTATAGGTATTTACCCGATGAAATAAGCTTTTGTGGCTTATCTGCTACCTCAAGTGTTTTGCCTTCAGAATTGCTTTTAAAATCGTAGGATGTAACCCCTTCATCGTGACTAACATAAACAACAGTTTCCTCCGATGGCAAAAGGTCAGTTGGGTTTGTAAATGCACTAATTTCACCTGCATTAACAAAGCCTTCCATGTTGATCATTTCAATACTATTGGCTCCGGGTAAAGTCACAAAAGCAATACCATTTGGAAAATCGCTTGATTTGCGCACAGACATAGAGTTGGCTCCTGCTCCTATTGTGCTGCCGTTTTTATCCTGGTAATAATTATTGATGCATTTTTCATCTTCGTAATTATAATAGCTAATACTGCTATTGGCAGTACCTTTATTCAATATGTATGCACCCTGGTGATCTTCCAGAACACTAACATCAACATCATCACAAGCCGTAAAACCAATTGTTGCAGCCATACCGGCTACAAATAAAAATCTCTTCATAGTTAGTTTTAATATTTTAGTCTTCAGATATTTAAACAATAAACAGTAGTCTACTTTCAAAATATCCGATTTAATATTATCAATAAAGCTACCAAAGATATTATTCCTTTTTTAATTATTTGAATTATACCGATTATAAATACCATTACTGTGATCAGATAAGCAAAAAAAAGGCCGGCGAATGCCGGCCTCTAGTGAAACTTTCCTCAAAAGTGAGGAAACGTTAGGGAGTATTTTAATTTGCAAATACAGTTGAGTTAGGCATTGCCCCAACTTTATATTGCTTCGCCATTTCCGCGTTCTTTGAATACACAAAAACAGTACCTGGGGTTGTAGCATCAACTTTTTTACACAACCACAAATCATCTGTGTTAGGATGAACATCGATACCATAATATGTTTCATCAATAAATTTAGCTTCCGGCAACTCTGTTGCATCAATATCCATTGCATAAACCGCATCAGTAATGTAGTAAACGGTTTTTTCATTTTTACTAATAGCTATGCTTTTAACAGCACCACTTGGTGTAGCAATATCCCATGAAGTAACATCGCTTGATGAAGTTGTAATTTTTGACAGTCCGGCATCAGCATAAGTAACGGCAGGGTAGTTAGAATAATCAGGCTTACCACCACAATAAACCCATATATCTCCATTGGCATCGACAGCCATATCCTTAGGACATGCTTTAACAGTAATGGTTTCAATAACCTGGTCGTTTGAAGTATCAACCACAGTTACAGTATTGTCATCATTTGACCAACCACCACTGTTAGCCACATATAATTTACCATTGGAAACAACCATTTTTTCAGGTCCGGCACCTACGCCAATAGCATTTCCCTTTGAGAAATCAGAAAGGTTAATCGGGTAAATTTCATTATCCTGTTTAACGGTGTTTGGCCACTCTCCTGTTTGTCCATTTCCATTTGAAACATAAGCTTTACCATCCATTAATGTAATCTCACGAGGGTAAGAAAACCCGGTAATTGAAGTAACATGCTTAAATGTTTCTTTCTCTACTACCTCAACATATCCTGCACCATTTTGAGTTGTTACAACAATAAACACATGTGTGTCATTAACAGCCATTGATTGCGGAAACTTACCCAATGGCAATCCATTAACTGCTTCATAATAATTGTTTGTTACCTGATCGTTCTCATCTACAATAGAAACCGAACCATTATCATTACCTTCATTAAGGACATAAATGCTACTCACTTTAGGTGTAACATCATCATCATCATCTGAACAGGCAGTAAACAAAACAACTGCCATTAAGAAAAACGGTAAAAGTCTTAAAACCTTTTTCATAGTGTATTAATTGTTAGAAATTTATATTTACAGTTAAATAATAAGCTCTTCCAGGCATTGGGTATGCACGTACCAATTGATAGGAGGTACCAAGTACATTTTCCACACGTCCCATCAGGTTAACCCCGTTAGAAAAAACATTCAAAGTATAAGCAGCATTAAGGTCGACCAATGCATAACCATCCACCTGACGTCCCTCCCATGTATAACATTTTGAGCGGGTGTAAAGCATAGCTCCAACATTCCAACGCGAAGCAATAAAGTCAGAACTTAATTTAAAGGTATGTTTCGGTCGGTAACCAAGGGGTTCTTTATATTTATCACTTTCAGCATTATTATCATAGGCATCGTTATACCCATAAATCACTTTATTACTTAATTGATACTTCCCCAATTGCAAACCATGATTTATACTTAAATCAGCACCTTGTGAAACTATAGCACCGGTATTGGATGCTTCCCATAAACCAGTAACTTCATTTGGTTTCCAGGCAATAGATTCATCATTATTACTCCAATAAAATGCAACATCAAAGCCTACATCACCCATTATCGTTCTTTGCTCAAACACATCGGCACCCAGCTCAATATTATAACCCTCCTCCGGCTTTAATAAAATATTACCTCCTGGAACCCAGTAGCGATCATTGAAAGTCGGGCGACGAAAGTGTGTTGCCACCTTTCCCCTGATAGCCAGCCATTGTGGAGAAACAATTACTTTTCCGCTCAACGAAAACATAAGAGGTGGGTTGGGCAGCGTATTCTCGACGGTTTCATAATCTATTATCTCACCATCTTCATAAATAGCTTGTGTGACCTTATCAGCTTCAGAGCTGCACCAGTCTTTACCTATTGTCGCAATAAAAACACCAAATTCAGGCGAATATTTTACAGCAGCATTTAGCCGAACGTCATGTTCAACTATATCTTCAGCATAATTGGAGGTAATCGCTTTTAAATAACTATACCGGCCATTGACATCAAGGCTTAAATTTTGTTGCAAATACCAACGCGTGCTCACATCAGATAACCATCGCTTGGCTGTTATCTCTGAATAGATCTTGTACGATTCACTGTCAGCTCGTTCTTTATCGGTATAACGCAAAAAGTCAAATGAATATGATGTTTGTGCATCTAAACGAAAATTGCCTATCAACCGCTTCCAGCCAGCATAAGCCTTCAGGGTTGAATCTTTTTGTGTCTGATGGCTTACCGGTGGTCCAACCCCCATTAATCCAGGAAGGTTCTTCTCTTTCACCTGGTACCAGGCACCAAAATCAAACAGGTTTTTACCTGCTTTCCAATATAAATTGTGTATTGTTCCTAATACCGTATTTTCATTATGATCCAAAGTTTCCTCTGGCTTACCATGGTCAAATTCATCAATATACTTAAAGTCATTTTTGGCATCGTGATAGAAGAATTGTCCGTTATAAGACAGATTGTGACCAGATGCATTAAGCAGAAGATTGCCTTTATAGCTTGAGAAACTGCCAATTTCCCCTCTTACTCTTCCGGACACTCCCTGACCCCATTGTGGCTGACTAGAGAGTTCAATGGCTCCTCCCATTGTACCACTTCCATAAAGTGAACCTGATGCTCCATAGGTAATTCTGACATCATTAAATCCACCAACTGAAACAGTTGAAAGATCAGCGCTTCCTGTAGTTAAGGAGTTAACCGGTAAACCATTCCATGTTACCAAAGTTTGGTTCGATGATGCCCCTCGCAGACTGGCGGTTGTCAGAGCCCCAACACCACCGTTCGATTGAATATTGATCAATGATGTCTTTTGTAAAAGCATACCTAAAGATTGGGTAGCATAACGTTCAATTGCCAAAGTATCAACGACCTCCATTTTTTCTGTGACAGCGAAATGAGCCAATCGCGAAGCGGTAATCTCAACCTCCTGCACTTTAACGGAATCACGCACCTCATCATCGGCCATCACAGGCAATGATAACACCACAAACAATATCAACAGTTTAAACCTCATTTCAAATATTCAGGTTATTATAACTGCTCTGACAAAACGGATAGAGAATACAATGAAATATGTATCGTCCTGCATTTATTCCGAATGACGCGAACAATTGAATTTTATCTGGCAGGTCTTCTGACTCGTTCCACCATAATCGCCTTCCCGTTCCCCTGAACAGTGGCATTGTTGATTACAGCTTTTATTCCGGTTAAACCCGGACGGAACTTACAGCAGCGGATACTGTTGCCGACTTTCACGGCATTCCCTTTTCATCACCTGGCATCGGTAAATGCCTTGTGAACCAAATCGAGTGCAAAACTAATGCAATTGGACGAGGTAAAAAATGTTTTTCAAAGAAAAGTTTGACTCTTTAGACTGATTGTTAATAGGCTTTTAGATATTAGACTATTACACCTTAGACAATTGGACTGTCAGACGCTTAGATCCGCTGCTCAATAGGCAGGCAGATAAATTACTGAATTGAACATTCAACTCATCAACTTTTAAACTAATAAACTATACTACAATTAATCTCACGATAGCTATAGGAATCCTCAGTTCATCAATTCAACATATCACATAAAATTTAATCATGATCGGGCATTGGCTATGCCGGTGCAAGGCATATTAGTGCTTTGAAGAGCAATTGCTGAGGCACCGGTCTTTCATTTGTATTGCTAACCCCGGCACGTCGCTAAGCTTTGCCCCGGGCTATGATGTGGCAGGCCTGCAGCCTGCTATTTGCAGCTTGCTTATCTCATTCCAAAGGAATAATCCGTGTACCCGGATCACCACAAGAGCGTGGCTTAATTACATCGAAGTTCTTAATCAATTTATCAGTTCGACAGTTCGACAGTTCGACAGTTTATTAGTTTATCAGTTCAACAGTTAATCAGTTCGACAATTTATCAGTTCTACCAATAAACTCATCGACTTATAAACCTATAAACTATCTAATGACAACATTTTACTTCCTGTGTTTCTTCCTTGAACTCCGGACTGATATAAGGAATACCCAGGTTCAGTCCACGCAATATAAACAGCAATCCGAGGATTATGATGAAAACAGGCATAGCTTTGCGAAGCTGATGCAAAAAACGGCTTTTAATGATGTTAGCGAAATAAGCCACTGCAAACATCAAAGGAAGTGTTCCCAGTCCAAAAAACACCATAAAAATGACGCTGTCGCTGATTGTATTGGAGGTTACTGCCCTGGAAATTGCAACATAGACCAAACCGCATGGCAGAAAGCCGTTAAGTACGCCGATAACAAGCAAATTACTTAGTCGTTTGCGGTTTAATGAATCGCCAATCTTCTTTTTTAAGGTAGAATAAATGGAATTGGATACTTTGTTTGACGTTTTAGGCATTTTAATCACACCCGGCAACACGACAGACAATATCATAATCGCGCCACAGGCAATTGATACCCATTGCTGAATACCCGATAACTTTAGTCCTGCTCCCAGTAATCCGAATATCAGCCCTAAAATGCCATAGGTGAATGCCCTGCCAAAATTATACAATAAAGCGCCAAATGCCTTTTGGGTGCTCGAACGCGTAGGCAGAGGCAATGCTAAAGCCAAAGGACCACACATTCCAACACAATGCAAACTCCCTAAAAAGCCAAAAATAAATCCTTCTATTATATTCATGATACGACTAGTCTATAAAAACATCTTGCTTGGTGAGGTAAGGCTGACCATTGGCCTGCCATTCTATAATGAGCTCATACTTACCACTTTTTAGCTTACTTAAGGGAATACGCATTTTATAATGTTCATCCAGCTTTATTGCTTCCTCAATATCCAGTGATTTATCCGATGGCCGGTATACATGCACGATGCCTTTAATGGAGCCGGCATTTGCGATGTTATCAGGGAAACTAATCTCAAAAACACCATCAATGTTAACCTGAACTTTTTGACTTAAGGCATTATAGTTTTTTTGCTTTTCAATCTGGTTATCGTATTTCAACTCTTTTGGGTAATAATCATCTGTTACCATATCAATGCGCTCTCGTGTTGTAATAAATACAAGACTTAAAAAACCAATAACACCACATACAATAACAAGGACTATTCCGTGTCCCCAATTAAACTTCATAATACTAAATTTATAGGTTAAGGATACTCTAATTATGGTCCGACAAAAGTGGTATGAATGGTTTCAATTAAGTCGTCACCATTGTATACCCCTAAAACTATTTCGGTACTGCTTCCTGACAGCTCACTCTCGTTTAATTTGATCAAAAATACTCCTTGTATCTTCTCCTGCTTCTTGACAAGCATCGAATTACCGGCCAATTCAACAACTCCTTCGGGAGAGACCAGTTTAATGCTCAGGTTACCCTCGTTTTCGGTTTTATTGACGATCTTATAATTATAGATATTTGAGTAGGTATTTTCATCCAGCTTTTGATATAAGGAGCCCTGTACGCGCAGTATGGTTGTTTCATAGCTTGAACGAAGTGTGAATAAAACAATTAACACACCGATCAATGCAGTCGTAAGAGCTGTGTACGCAACAATACGGGGCGTCCATTTAAAACCAGAGCCGCTGTTAATATTATTCTGGGATGTGATCCTGATCAGTCCCTCGGGCAGCTGATAACGCCGCATGGTACTATCACAGGCATCCATACAGGCGGTACAATTGATACACTCCAGCTGAATACCATTACGAATGTCTATTCCAGTAGGGCAAACATTAACACATTTATTACAGTTAACACAATCGCCTTTACCGGCCGCAGCCCTGTCCTCACCCTTTCGCATCGGAGCACGTCCTTCACCCCTCTTAAAATCGTATGTGACCATCAGGGTATTGTTGTCGAGTAAAGCACCCTGCAGGCGACCATAGGGGCAAACCAACGAACAAACCTGCTCTCTGAAATAGGCAAATACAAAGTAGAAAGCGCCTGTAAACACCATGATGGCGATAAAAATACTCATATTGTCGGCCGGTGATCCGATAATATACTGATGCACCGTATCAGCTCCTACAATATAAGCCAGCATGGTATGGGTAATGGCCCATGAAATAATTATAAAAATGAAATGCTTGAGCAGTGAGCGCCAGATACGATCAAAGGTGTCTTCTCCTTTGGCTCTGATCCGTTGCTGATCGCCAGTACCTTCTATCCAGTATTCAATGCGACGAAATACCATTTCCATAAAAATAGTCTGTGGGCAAGCCCAACCGCACCATACACGTCCATATACAACAGTAAAGGTTACAATGGAGATAATAATGGTTATCAGGCCAATCACGAACAAATGAAAATCCTGTGGCCAGAAAACCACCCCAAACAATACAAACTTGCGCTGTAAAATATTAAATAGTAATAATGGTTCTCCTGCTACCTGGATATGTGGCGCGGCAAACAGGAACACCAATAAAATTACAGCTACAATGGTTCGTGCGTTATAGTATTTACCTTTTGGTTGATTCGCATATACCCAATTACGTCGCCCCTCTTCATTCATGGTGACTATTCGGTCGCGGAAGTTATTCTCTGAATCATTGGTCATAGTCGCTATATTGTCGAATTGATTAACTGTCGAATTGACTAACTGATTAAAAGCTTTTTATGAAATGCATTTAATTTATTGGAAAGCAGATCAATATCCTCCCTGTAAATTAGCAATTCCTGCTCACTTAGAAATTCTAAATCGCTTGACAAAATTAACTGATTCAATACCTCCAATAAACTAGAATATGCAATTTCAATAAACCTGGCTCGTTCCTTATTAGTAATCCGACCTAGGCCCTCAGCTATATTAGAAGAAATTGAAACCCCAGCACGTCTTAACTGATTAGTTAAACCATACTTTTCACTCTCAGGAAAATTCTGTGTTGTTAGATATATTTTCGTTACAAGTTGTCTTGCCAATTGCCATACTTCAAGCTTTTCAAAATTATATCTATGCATCTTGAGAACAATATTTACAATTTAACAATTCGACAATTTAGCAGTTAGACATAATAAACTATTCAGCATCTGGCACATACTTCTCCCCTTCAGGAGCTTTTGGATTTGGAGGATTGGTTCCTTGCAAGGTTGTGATATAACTGGCCACCTGGTGGATTTGCTTTTTAGACAACTGACCTTTCCAGGCGATCATCCCTTTTTCCACTACACCATTATTAATGATACGGGTAATATCTTCGAAGCTACCACCGTGAATCCAGTACTCATCTGTAAGGTTTGGTCCTACCAGCCCTTGTCCTTCGGCAAGGTGGCAAACGGCACAGTTGGTTTTATAGATCTTTGCTCCTTTCTCCAGTCCGCTTGCATCAGCCAATGGCACTGAATAGTCTATATCCTCTGTCTGGATTACAATGCCACCTCCCTCTTCGCTTTCTTCTTCAGGGTTAGCGGCCAGCATTTCACTTTCATACTCCTGTATCTGCAATTCTCCATCACCATAGAAATGATATTTGGCTAAGTAGAAATAGGCAAACAGCATTGAAAAGATAAATATAAAAGTGAGCCACCATGGCGGATTATTGGCTAATTCGCGAATACCGTCAAACTCGTGCTCCGGCACAAACTTATCATTCGTTAAAGGATCTATCTCCGGTAATTGTTCTTTATTCTTATTCTCTTCCATAGATAAAAAGTCTGTTAGTTAATTGTCTGCCGGTTTACCCTCCTGCTTCTGCACTTCCCTCTGACTGACCATAAGACAATGAACTATGTCGATTAATTTTACAGCTTTAACTCTTATTTATTGATGGTAATTCATCAGCCTTGTCAGTGGCGTAATTAGCTACCTCATCAATATATTCTTTCTTCATTCGGATAACCATATAGGTTACCACCAGAAAAAATGTAAAAAAGATAATGAAGGATATGATCGGGTATATTTCTACACCCGATATCGATTCTAAATAATGTCTTACTAATTTCATATTCCCCTCCTTATTCTGCTTGTTCCGTTTCAGGAGCCACTTTGTAAATATCGGTTCCCAAACGCTGTAAATAGGCTATCAAGGCTATGATCTCCTTGTCTCGTGTCGTTTCAATACCTGCAGCCTGTAAACCTGTTACAATCTTATCGGCTTGCTTATAGTAATCTTCAACAGCCTTTACATCGTATCCCTCAGGATATGGCACTCCAAGTGTCTGCATTGCTCTTATTTTCGCAGGCAGATCGGAAATATCCAGATCATCACTTATCAACCATGGATACTTAGGCATGATAGAGTTTTCATTCAGCTTCTGAGGATCCAGCATGTGGTTATAATGCCAGGCATCCGGCTTGTATATCTTGCCCGTCATAACACCTTCACGTGCCAAATCAGGCCCTGTTCGCTTCGATCCCCACTGGAATGGATGATCGTATACAAATTCACCAGCTTTTGAGTATTCACCATAACGTTCCGTTTCAGAACGGAAAGGACGAATCATTTGTGAGTGACAGTTATAGCATCCCTCACGCAGGTAAATATCGCGTCCTTCAAGCTCCAGTGGCGTATATGGCTGAACGCTTGAAATAGTTGGCACATTCGATTTGATCAGGAAGGTTGGTATCAATTCAATAAAGGTTCCGATCAAAACGGTGATCAGTGAAATTACCATAAACTGAACAGGTTTGCGCTCTAACCAGCCGTGAGCCTTCTCACCTTTCTTACCTTTGTTAATATCTTCAACTACAGCTGTCGCTTCTTCATTGGCAGTAACATTACCTTTAGCAGCTGTCTTCCACAGGTTAACACCCATTAAAACAGCACCCAAGAGGTAAATTAATCCTCCAAAGGCTCTCATGTAGTACATCGGACGAATCTGTGTCACTGTCTCCAGGAAGTTAGGATACGCTAACAAACCTTCTTCAGTAAATTCTTTCCACATCAGGCTTTGAGTCAATCCTGCCCAATACATCGGAATGGCATAGAACAAAATACCTAAAGTACCAATCCAGAAGTGAGCATTTGCCAGCTTCTCAGAATATAATTTGGTCTTAAATATCTGAGGTACCAGCCAGTATAAAACACCAAATGTCATGAATCCATTCCATCCTAATGTTCCAATGTGCACGTGTGCCACTGTCCAGTCGGTAAAGTGACTGATGGCATTAACATTCTTAAGTGAAAGCATAGGCCCTTCGAATGTGGCCATACCGTAACATGTTACAGCAACTACCAGGAACTTAAGTGTAGCACTTTCGCGCACCTTGTCCCATGCTCCGCGTAAGGTGAGTAATCCGTTTAACATACCTCCCCACGACGGCGCCAGTAGCATAATAGAGAACACCGTTCCCAGTGACTGAGCCCAGTCAGGTAAAGCTGTATATAACAAGTGGTGCGGACCAGCCCATATATAAATGAACAGGAACGACCAGAAGTGTACAATGGATAAACGGTATGAATATACCGGACGATTAGATGCCTTTGGTATGTAATAATACATTAATCCCAGGTATGGAGTTGTAAGGAAAAATGCTACAGCATTGTGACCATACCACCACTGCACCAATGCATCCTGCACCCCGGCATACCAGGAGTAGCTTTTAAACAATGTTACAGGCAGCTCAACCGAGTTAACCACATGAAGAACGGTTACCGTAATAAATGTGGCCAGATAAAACCATATAGCTACATACAGGTGCTTTACACGACGCTTCATGATGGTACCAAACATGTTCCACCCGAAAATAAGCCATACAACAGCGATAAGTATGTCAATGGGCCATTCCAGCTCAGCATACTCTTTACCTGTGGTAAATCCTAATGCCAGTGTTAAAGCGGCTGACACAATGATCAACTGCCATAACCAAAAATGCAGATAACTTAAAACATCACTATACATGCGGGTTTTAAGCAGTCGCTGCATGGAATGGTAAACACCCATAAAAATACCATTCCCGACAAACGCAAAAATGGCAGCATTGGTATGAATAGGTCTAACCCTACCAAAAGTTGTGTATTCCAGTTCAAAATTAAAGATTGGCATAGCCATTTGAAGTGCAGCCAAAACACCGGCTGCCATACCTACCAATCCCCAAATAATGGTGGCATACATAAAATATTTGACAATTTTATTGTCGTAATAAAACGTCTCTTGCTTCATGTGTTCAACATTTTTCAATAATCAGTAACGATTGTCGATCAAGCCTTTGCCTGATGACTCACTTTACTAAGATTTTGGATTTTATTATTAGATTCTTTTTTCTCTTCTTTCTGGTCAAAAAGGATACGTACCGATGGAGAATAATCGTCATCATACTGCCCCGATTTGACAGCCCAGATAAACAGACCCAAAAAAATGAGGGCAACACATAAACTGGCAACAACTAGTACTATTATTATATCCATTCGATCCTAATTAATATGACAGCAAGCAAAAGTAAAAATATTTTAAGATTTTAAGGTCCCTTTTACCACTTAAATTCTTTAGCTTTTGTCGCCTTTAATGACAATCAGCACAATACGATTGTTTAACATTCATTAAACTTTTTCGCTCCATTAACTATAGTAATCTCATTATCAATACAGATGCAGATTAATTGTTGATTAGTTTAGACCTTAAAAAATTAGAAGGTTTGACAATTAGACATTAGACTGTTAGATAATTAGGTCGACAGCATTATAGCATTAACAGATGCTTAGGTCAATAGACGTGTTAACAAATCAACTTTAGCTACCGGGATCGACCATCAACCCACTGCTCATTCCGCCACAAGTAAGTTCCTGCAAAATCATAGATTAGTGGTTGCGAAGCGAGCATTACAAAGCTGTAAATAGCAGACTGAAGGTCTGTCATATCATAGCCCGGGGCAAAGCGTTTTAGTGTTCGAAAAGAAGTTTTATAAACGTATAGATCTATGCATCATGTAAATCAGCTCTCCTCCTTACAAAAAGGAGGAGTCCGGTGAGGTACGAACCGGGAGGTGGTTTTAGAAACTTTTGTA
>NZ_JBNGPA010000018.1:0-121801 GCF_050589845.1 Carboxylicivirga agarovorans
AAACTGATTGTTTTAACTTTCCGTTGCATAAGCCTCTTGTTTATTAATTAGACACTTGTTACTTTATCTAATTTACGACACAATAGAGGCTTATGTGTTTCTTATTACAAACATACAGCCTTTTTGTGCGGAGGAGAGCTGATTTACATGATGCATAGATCTATACGTTTATAAAACTTCTTTTCGAACACTAAAAGGCAAAGCGCAGCGACGCCCCAGGTTACCTAACGCCCATCAATCCGGTGCAACAGCAATTGTTCTTCAATGCATTTGTGTTCCATGCACCGGCATAGCAAATCCCCGATTGTGTATAAGTTATATTGATGAACTAAGAAAATGATTTTTGAAACCAAAGTTTCTTTTTTTGATTACAGATTACACGCCCCGTTAGCCACCGGGGTTAACGGATTAAATCCTTCGGATTTGATTACCAAGCTATAAATAGCAGGTCTACGTCCTGTTATTGACAGCTAACTTTTTCCATTGAGCATTCTTCTTAAAAAGTGCCCCGTCAGTCTTCTCGTTACATGGTACAATATCCGTAAACTGATATTAGGATCAACAGTAGAAAGGTAGCGAAAATGCTTCTTTCCTTTTATTGAAGATAACCATTGGCCCACCGTTAAGCCATATTTAGTGTTGTACTCAAAGAAGCTTTGTATTTCATTAACTTCGTCAATGAACACGGCATTATCGTTTTGTTTCTCAAGGCCATGTAGCTGATGCCCTGTCATGTCACAATACGCTTTTAACGGAATGTTATTCCCCGAACAGGTAGCAATGTATTGTTGCGTGTCAACCCGTCCTACAGTAGGTTCTATCATATAGAAATCACCTGTGATCTGGTGCTTTTTAAATTCGATTGAACCCAGGCCATTGTAGCCTATGGCATCAAATATCCTGATGGATTCATTGGTGACAAAGGCTTCGTTAACCGGTTTTGTCGATGTGGTAGAGCCGGTAAGGATTCGCCATTGCCTGATCTTTTGACCGGTAAAATGACTTTTTAATTCACCATTAACGCTATAATAGGCAAGGCAGTAATAGATGTGATCATCGCCACCGGGAATAAACTCCTGGGCAATGATCCTGTTTTCCGCTTCAAACATTTTCGGAAACACTTCTGCAAACTCGTCATAAGCATTAAAAATAATTGCTTTGGAAAAACCGGCTTTATTCCATTTCTCTGATTTTAGAAACGGTTTTACAATAACCGGAAAGGTCAGTTCTGCAACCTGTTTTCCATGTTCAATGTTTTCAATGTTGATTGTTCGGGGAACCCTGATGTTTAGTTGGTCAATAATGGCATTAAGCTTTATTTTATCAATCAGTTGCTGCACGGTTTGTGTCGTCGGCATATTAATGATAAAATGCTTCTCAAGCTCCTCCCGTTCGTCCAAAACAAACTCAACCTTTTCGTCGTTGGTCAGCATTAAAACCGGCCGCTGCGGTAATTTTTGAGCAAGTGATATTAGTTTTTGCCTGAGGTCATTATTGGAACTGTATACAAATGTTTCTTTGGTAAGTTTTGTTTTTAACTCAAGGTGTCCGGCGTCGTAAGTAAAGCCGTATAGTGGTATGTTGTATTTATGGAGCGATCGCAATATGCCATAGCCAGAGTGAGTTATGTCTAAAACAACAACCGGGTTGAGAGTTGATTCCGTTTTCATAATTAGTGCTTAATTGTTTGTTGGTAAGTTTGATCATAACTATTGGCAATATTGGCCCAGTCATATTTCGTTTTAATATGCGTAAAAGCACTTTTGGCTTTTTGGGCAGTCATATCACTATTGGCTTCAATAAGCTTAATTTGTTGTGCCAGGTCCTCACTGTTCTGATCTTCGAAAAAGGTCAGGTGCTCATCATTAAACACCTCTTTGTTTTCTTTAATATCACTTGCCACAATTGGTGTTTGGGTCGATGCTGCTTCAAGCAGCATAATTGACATGCCTTCTGTTTCAGACGGAAAGATGAATAACCTGGCTTTTTTGATCAGGGTCAGTAACAGTGGTAAATCGCCAATGTAGCCGGGGTAAATAACGTTAAGGTGTTTGTATTTATCTTTTAAATCGGCAACATACTCTTTGGCATGACTCAGATCGCCGGCAATAACGATTTTGCCTTTGAACTGAAGCTTATCCAGAGCTTCGAGCATGGTGTGACAGCCTTTGGTTTTCATGATCCGACGTGCGGCAAAGAAATAATATTCACCTTCCTGAAGTTGGTATTTCTTAAGAAGTTCATTGGCTTCCTTCTCTTTATAATCGTCTTTTATTGTTATACCGTTAGGAATGTAGGTGACATTCTTTACTTCCGATCCATTATTGTAGATTTTAGTCAATGGATTAGATATGCAGGTCAGTGTGGCATCAGAGTTAAGGAATATTTTTTCGGCTCTGCGAAGGTACCACTTTTCAACACTGGACCATTTATCTCTTAAGTAGGCAGATTCATGTGATGTTGCAATGATCTTGGTTTTGCTCCGGAAAAGAGGCAGGAAGAATGCTGCATCAATTTTATGCACATGAATCAAATCGAACTTCTTAAATTTCAGGTATAACGCGCTTTTAAGAAAGTAGAGCAAGGCACCGATACTACCGCCCGGCCATTGACTGAACTCAACAACCTTAACCCCGTCCATATGTGTATTGGCCTGTTTGTTTTTATAACACAGTATGGTTATATCATACCTGTCCTTTAGCTGGCTGATAATGTTTTCAGCTACTCTGCTGGTACCTCCTCTTGAAGGAAAGTACTTAATACCGTAAAATACAATCTTTGGTTTTTTCATGTGTGAGGGATTTGTATCTGGTTAATATACGGGTTCATCCTTATTGACTTTCAATTAGCTGCTTATAGCGTTCTTTAAATTTATTGGTTGAATAATTGTTTTTTAAATGGATGTAGCCCTCTTTTCCCATCGATCTTCCTGATTCAGGGTGATCAATAAGGTATTGTAAATAATTGGCAATATCTACAGGGGCTTTGTTTTTAGTCAGGTAGCCTGTTTGGTTATGGATAACAAGCTGGCTGTTATCACCAACATCGGTAGCAACTACAGGGAGGCGGTAGTTCAATGCCTCCATAATTGAATTGGATAAACCTTCAAAAATAGATGTACAAAGGTAAATGTTGGCTTTTTTGTAGTAATCTTCAATATTATCGGGCTTAATAATGAGCTCTGCTGTATCATTTAAATTTTCCCTGTCGACCAGTTCTCTGATATTCTGTTCTTCAGGGCCAAAACCAACAATATAATACTTGATTTTCCGGGTGCTTGTTATTGTTAATCGCTTAATGGCTTGCAGGGCCGTTTCATAGTCCTTTGCTTTGACAAAACGCCCAATGCTGATAATGTTAATACGTTCACTGTTTTGTCTGTCTGCATCAGTACCATTTACATTTATGGCATTAGGAACCACAATTGATTTGCTCTTCAAAAAACCATTACTTATAAACAGGTCTTTACCCGCATGGTTATTGAAGATGGTAGCTGTTTGAAAATGCTTGTGCAATAATTTTAGGGTAATGAATTTGTGATAGGGCAACCTGGAACTTCTGATGCCCCCGTAAACCTTGCATTGCGAAAGTCTGAGTGTTGCTATGGAGGCAATAAGGTTATCACTGCTTAGGTAAGCGAAAATACATTGTATGTCATTTTTAACAATGTTTTTTCTGAGTTGGCTGGCTTTAGAAACAATATTACCGTTCAGGTGAACCTTTGTAATGTTTTCACGATCAATAAGTTTTAAGTTAGCGGGAGATGCTTCCTTGTATTGATAAAAGACAAAAACACTGTATTCATCACTTAGCACAGAAGCAAGAAGCGCACTTTGCTTTTCTGCACCACCAGGTTTAAGCGATCGTATTAGGATTCCGATTTTCTTCATTCGATAACCTTTTCTCCCTAAACTAAGAAATATATGTCATTGATGCCTGATTTTTTGACTGTTGGTCAAAAATGAGTGGTTAACAACTTCTTTTTTTTGTAATTTTTTAAACAGCATACTTTGAATCATGGTGAATTATAATTTCTGGATAAACTATAGGGGATTACTAAAAACTAATGGATATGAGTAAGAAACTTCTATTTATGACACTGGCTTTAAGCATTGCTATGTCATGTTCAACAAATAATGATACTATGGAACCTAATTCTATCAATTCTAAAGCAATTTTTCTACACCACAGCACCGGTAAAACATTGTGGCGGGGCGGCAATACTTTTGTGCAAAAAGTCAAGCTCAAACTGGGTTTAACATCAGCAATGGAATTGTGGTTCAGAAAATACAACCGTCAGCAAGGCACAAGTTACCAGATAGAAGAAAGGGCTTTTCCGGCAAAGGAGCCGTATGGCTGGAACAATTACCCATACGACTATTATAATATCTGGGTCAAAAACGGCCATGAAGATTATTATATGGAAGAGCCCACTCTTAAAACACTAAGCAAAGAATATGGTGTCATCATTCTAAAGCACTGCTTCCCCGTGAGTAAGCTAAAGAGTGATGAAGAAAATGCTGATATTAATTCGGATGAAAGAACCATTCAGAATTATAAGTTACAGTATGAGGCTCTGCATAAGGAGTTTCAAAAGTATCCCAATACCAAATTCTTAGTATGGACACCACCGGCTTTAACTGAAAAGAAATCAAAAGAGGAATGGGCAATTAACATGAAAGAATTTTATCACTGGGTTAAAAATGAATGGGATAAGCCGGATGATAATGTTTATTTATGGGACTTTAGAGAGTTAGAGACTGAAGGAGGTTTATATCTTCTTGATAAATACGCTGAAGATCCTTCTGATTCGCACCCTAATACGCTTATTGCTGAGAAAGCATATCCTTTGTTCTGCAAGAAAATTGTAGAAGTCATTAATAAATAGACTCTATGCTTAGTAAAATTTTGCATTTAACGGCTCGTATACTGACCCGCATTACCATCGGAAAATTGCGTATTGCCATTTTAAGAAGGAGAGGAGTGACAATTGGTGATGACTGCATGATATTTAGTGCGGATTTTTCAACAGAACCATATTTGATCTCAATAGGAAACCATGTGGCAATATCTAACGGTGTTAGGTTTATTACACATGATGGAGCAGTATGGATTTATAGAGATGAATATCCTGATCTGGATATTTTTGGAAAGATTGTTGTTGGAAGCAACTCAGTAATTGGTATGAACGCCATTATTTTACCCAACACGGTAATTGGTGAGAATTGCATTGTGGCAGCCGGAGCTGTTGTTAAAGGAAAGTTTGAAGATAACTCTTTAATAATGGGTAATCCGGCAAAAAAAATAATGAATACGCAACTGCAAAAACGAATGTACTTAATGAGTCCGGCAAAGTTTAATTTAAAGAAAATGAGTGATAAGCAAAAACGCAAGGTTCTCAAAGAGCGGTTGAAGTTGCAAAGTTAACAGGGGATATTTACATGAAGATTTTACACGTTGCTGATAATTTAGTTATGGGAGGGCGCGAAAGGCGTCTTTTAGAGTTGATTAAAGGGCTTTTGGGAGCAGGGCATGAAATTGTTTTAGTGCTTTTTCGCGATGCTATACATTATAAGGAAGTATATGATTTGCCAATTAAACTGATCGTGCTAAAGAAGCGCTTCAGGTTTGATGCCTTTGTCTATTTTCAGTTGTTTAAAATATGCAGGGAAACCAATCCGGACATCATTCATTCATGGGGTGGCGTTCCATCCGTATTTTCAGGCTTGTCTGCCTTATGGTGCAGAAAAAAACTGATCAATGGAATGATCGCTAATTCGGAGTGCAAGCCTTTTACAATGGATTGGAGACGTTCAAAACTTTCCTTCCCGCTTTCTCATGTTATTGTGTCTAACTCCAAAGTTGGTATTAAAGCTTACGGAGTAAGTGATAAAAAGGGAGTTGTCATCTCAAATGGGTTTAATACAAAGCGTTTGGATGTGGCCTACAACAGAAAAGAAACATTACAGGAGATGGGAGTATCCAATGGTGAGGCATTGATTGGGATGATTGCCAGTATCAACTGGAGAAAAGATTTTCCGACATTCATTAAATCGGCTTTACTGGTTTTAAAACATACGACAAATGTTGGCTTCATTATTATTGGTGATGGAGAAGACAGAGCGGAAGTGGAAGGTATGATCCCCGCCGGACAAAAGCATCACTTTCATTTTCTGGGGAAAAGGCAGGATGTGGATCGTTACATATCGGTTTTTGACATTGGTGTCCTGGCATCTTTCGCCGAGGGTATTTCCAATTCAATTATGGAATACATGGCTTTTGAAAAACCTGTTATCGCATCTGATGTAGCCGGCAACAGGGAGTTGGTTGAAGCAGACCGTTCAGGCTTCCTGGTGGAGGTTAGAAATGAGCATGAAATGGCAGATAAAATGCTGAAATTATTGTCTGATAAACCATTGTCAGTGCAAATGGGAGAAGCTGGTAAAAGAATTATTTTGGATCGATTTACTGAAGAGCAAATGACTGAAAGGTATATTAAGCTGTATAGTAATCTGTTGAATAATGAAAAACTGGAAGTGTAGTATAGTATTGGTTTTCATATTGGGGTACTTGCATGTATCGGTATGTTCACAGAACATGTTTCCCGGAGCAGAAGGGTTCGGGTCTCATTCAAGGGGAGCATATGCCGGTGAACAATTACCGCAAATCATTAAAGTAACCAACCTTAACGATGGTGGGCCAGGCTCGTTACGAGCAGCGGTCAACCGACAGTATCCCCGCATCATTGTGTTCGAGGTGAGTGGTGTCATTGAGTTGAGCCGGACACTAAGAATTCAATCACCATATGTATTTATTGCAGGGCAAACAGCGCCTGATAGGGGAATAACGCTTAAAAATTATCCTTTAGGCATATCAACACATGATGTATTGGTTCAGGGACTTAAAGTCAGGCCGGGAACTGCATCGGGTAAGCAAATAGATGGAATTAATATTGCCGATGATTCAACAAAGTTGTTTAATGTCATGGTTGATCATTGCAGCATCTCATGGGCATTGGATGAAAACATAGGTATTTTAAACGGTGGAAACGGTATTACTATCAGCAATTGTATCATTAGCGAATGCCTCACCCATATGAATCATTCAAAAGGTTTGTTATCGATGCACTCGAAACGCTTAAGCATTATCAAAAATATGTTTGTGCATAACTCCGACCGTAACCCGCTTGTTTGGGGAGATACCTACGAAGTGCAGATCATCAACAACCTGATTTATAATAGTGATACCCATGCTGTGTATTTGGGCATGTCGGGAAAAAAAAGTACGCCTCTCAAAGCTGATATTATTGGAAACTATTACATATTAGGAGAGAGGAACCGTAATGATAAACTGCTTTCTATTCATGAGAATTTTCAAAACAATGGAAGGGTTCATATGGAAGGTAATATGACCAAGGGGATTAACTCCAGCAATCAGTATGGTAGTAACATGTTGCACAACCCGGGTAATAAGTATGTTTTTGATACACACAGGTCAGATAGTGTTTCATCAATCAAGGTTCTTAATGCTGTTGTATTAAAAGAATACTTAATAAAGAATTGTGGAGCACAGCCACGTTCGAGAGATGAAATTGATAGCCGTATCGTTAACGATGTTATTAAGCAAAGAGGTCAACGAATTGCACTGCCATCAGATGTTGACGGATGGGTGTATGAGTCGGGCGAAAGACAACTGACTATACCGGATGAACCACATGCCGACGAAGATGGCAATGGTTTTACCAATATCGAAGAGTGGATTCATAGTTTTTTATAAGTGAAGAGCTAATCGTTGCTTTAGACATCAATTTTAATGTATTGGTGTAAAGATTCTTCCCATATAACAAAAAACAGAGCATTAAAAATCTTATATCCTTATCTTATTCTAACGAATTGAAAGCTTATTCAAAATGCATGTGTAATTGAAAAATTGCAGCTTGGATGATGCAGTAAATGAGAGTACTATAGTAATTAATCAAATTCTTAGGTATGAAGGAAGATATCAGAACATTTATTTCGGAGATAACATTTGTGGATAAGAGCAAGATTTCTGATGAGGTGAAGCTTTTTGAAGAGGGAATTTTTGACTCAATGGGTTTATTGAGTCTTATAACTTTTCTGGACGAAGAGATGGGGGTTAAAACCGATGATTCAGATTTAACTGAAGAGAATTTCGAAAGTATCAATTCAATAGTGGCTTTCTTAGAAAAGAAAAAAGCATTGGTAAACTAGTAGCTTATGTGTGGTATTGTCGGGTTTATAAACGATGGATTTAATGTTGAGCAAAAAGAACTTGTTCTTAATCGTATGCTTACACAAATAAAGCATCGTGGACCTGATGAAACCGGACTTTATATAACGCCTGCATGCTCAATGGGAAATGTACGATTGAGTATCGTGGATTTAAGTTCGGGTCAACAGCCACTTTCTAATCAGGATGAGTCTCTTTGGATTGCCTACAACGGTGAAGTGTATAATCATGTTGAACTTAAAGCGAAGCTGGAGAAAAAGGGGCATCAGTTCAGAACTAATTGCGATACGGAGGTAGTATTGCATATGTATGAAGAGTATGGTCCCGAATGTTTGTTACAGCTAAACGGACAATTTGCTTTCTCAATTTGGGATGAAAAACGGCAAAGTCTGTTTTTGGCCAGGGATAGGTTTGGTATCAGACCTTTGTTCTACACGCAAAAATATGATCAGTTGGTGTATGCCTCTGAAATAAAGTGTTTGATGGAGCACCCTGAAGTAAGACGATCAATGGATTATAAGGGTTTAAAAGAGTCTTTGATATTCTGGGCTACATTATCACCCAACACTGTTTTTGAAGGGATCAAGGAGCTTCCTCCGGGTCACTTTCTAAAGGTAACTAATGGACAGGTTGAAATTCAGCAATACTGGAAGTATGACTTTAATAAAGACAAATTCAAAGGCTCTATTGGTGAAGCAGCTGAAGAACTTCGGGGCTTATTAAAAAGTAGTGTTGATCTGCGCCTTAGAGCAGATGTTAAGGTTGCTGCTTACTTAAGCGGTGGGCTTGATTCAAGCATAACAACAGCTTTGGTTAAGGAGATACAACCCCAGGTACTCAATACCTTTTCCATTGGCTTTGATGATCGTAATTATGACGAGTCGGCTTTTCAAAATGAAGTAGCTGCTTTTTTCAATACCAGCCATAAGAGTATTTCTTGCAATAATAGTCAGATCGCTTCCTGGCTGCCGAAAGCCATATACCACTCTGAAGCACCAATATTAAGAACTTCGCCGGTCCCCATGATGTTGCTGTCCGGGCTTGTTCGTCAGAACGGGATTAAGGTTGTTCTGACAGGAGAAGGTGCCGATGAAATGTTGGGAGGCTACAACATATTTAAAGAAACCATTATTCGACACTTCTGGGCGCGTCAGCCGGGTTCCAAATTGAGACCTTTGCTGTTGAGGAAGTTATATCCTTACATACCTCAGTTAAAGGATGCTTCGCCCATGATGCTCAAGTTGTTTTTTGGTTATCAGCTGGACCAAACCAACTCACCGGTTTATTCTCATTTATTACGTTGGAAAAATGGTCAGCAATTAAATAACTTGTTTGGCGCTGAACTGGCCAATGGTGTTGGTGCATATGATCCAATTACTGAGCTTTCAGATAAGCTGGAGAAAGAGCTCAATGGATATTCGCCACTTGAAAAGGCACAGTTAATAGAGTCCCGATTATTCATGTCAGGTTATCTCTTGTCTTCTCAGGGCGATAGGGTTGCCATGGCTAATTCCGTTGAAGGGCGATATCCGTTTCTTGATCACAGGGTAGCTGAGTTTTGTGCTACTTTACCCGATCATTACAAGTTAAATGGTCTGAATGAAAAAGTTCTTCTCAAGGAAATGATGAAGGGTGAACTGCCCGACGTGGTATTAAATCGCCCTAAGCAAGCCTACAGAGCACCGGTAGCGCAGGCCATTTTGAACGATAAGTTACTGCTTGATGAATATTTAAATCCTGATGTTATTAGTAGTTATGGTCTTTTCGATGTGGGTAAGACCAAGCTTTTACTGGATAAAATGCAGAGTGGTAAGCCTATAACCGAGCAAGACAATATGGCTTTGATTGCTGTTTTGTCGACTCAAATATTGCACAAGCAATTTATATCTGATTACCGGCATACTGATGATCAGTTATTATTGAAGGGAGATGTAAAAAATAAACAAGTAATTATCCGATAAATCTTTAACCAATGACAAAACCTAAATTTACTAAAGAGATTATACAACTGGAGGATGTTCAAACGGTCATAGATCAAATTGTTGCAAAGCTTAGAGAAGATGTTGGCAGGAAGCTGCGGAGGCGCGGTGGTGTTGTTGGGATCAGTGGAGGTATTGATTCCTCTGTTACATTGGCTTTGGCAGTAAAAGCTTTTGGAGCAAAGAATGTTTTGGGTGTTATGTTGCCAGAAAAGGATTCGAGTGATGACAGTAAGGAATTTGCATTGGAGTTAGCCCAAAAATTCGGAGTTGAGGTTGTTGAAGAAAATATCAGTGGAGCCCTGGATGGTTTTGCTTGCTACAGTCGTCGTGATGAGGCTGTTAAAAGGGTTATTCCTGAGTTTGATCCGGCTGTTGACAAAATGAAGATTGGGATTCCACAGGAGTTTATCAATTCAAATTTGCCACCGGTTTTCTTTGTGACAGTCGTTTTTGCCGATGGTTCAGAGAAAAGTGAGCGTTTGCCAATGAATGAGTATCTGCAAATTGTTGCCGCTTCTAATTTTAAGCAGCGCAGTCGCATGTCAATGTTATATTATCACGCAGAGGCAAAGCATTATGCTGTTATTGGTACTCCGAACAAACACGAAGTGCAGCAAGGCTTTTTTGTCAAGTACGGAGATGGAGGAGCTGATGTGATGCCAATAGGGAATTTATATAAAACCCAGGTATATGAATTGGCCAAAGAATTGGGAGTGCCTCAAAAAATAATTGACAGAACCCCTACCACCGATACCTATACGGCGGAACAAACACAGGAAGAGTTTTTCTATCAGATGCCTTTCGAAATGATGGATCTGCTGTGGTGTGGTTGGGAAAATGAGTACGACCCTGCGGAAGTTGCCGCTGCTTTGCATAAAGAGGTTTCGGATGTTGAAAAGGTGTTCAAGAATTTTGAAAGAAAGAAGAACACAACAGAATACCTTCGAATGCCTCCAATTCACAACTACTAATACCTGAATTATGAATTGCATTGATTACTTATTAGAGGAACACCAAAAGCATAGCGGCGATTTTATCCTGGGAAGAGGTACTCCCTTGTCATATCAGGAGCTTATTCAGGGTGTGATACGACTGAGTAATTGGTTCGAAAGTAACATCGGAACAGGGAATAAGGTCATTTTGATAATGCCCAACAGCAGTCAGTCGGTCATAAGTTATCTTGCAATTATGAAGTCAGGAAATGTGGTGGTACCACTTAATCCGACTATTGAAAAAGACGGTTTTAATGACATTGTTGAACGATGCAATAGCAGGTATTTAGTTACTACTTTGCAATTGAAGCTACGGTCAGATTTTCAGATAGAGACTATTTTTACGGAAGAGAAGATTGATGCCATCATTCAAAAAGATGAAGCTCCAGAGTGGAGATCAAGTGCTGTTACGCCTGATGCTTTAGCCCAGATCATATTTACCTCTGGTTCTACAGCCAAACCCAAGGGAGTGATGATTTCACATAAAAATATCATTGCCAATACCAGCTCGATTATTGAGTATCTCAGCTTAACAAGTAATGATATAATTGAAATAGTGTTGCCGTTTTTCTATTGTTACGGTTTGTCCTTACTCCACACTCATTTAAAAGCAGGTGGAAGTGTGGTGCTCAATAATACATTTATCCTTCTTAGTTCTGTTTTAAATGACTTTCAAAAGTATAAATGTACCGGCTTTGCAGGTGTGCCAAGTCATTTTCAAATCTTGTTGCGAAAATCCAATACCTTTAAAACATCGAAGTTTCCTTATTTGAGATACGTCACCCAGGCAGGAGGTAAACTGCACACTACCTTTATCAAAGAGTTCCGTGAAAGTCAGCCAGACATTAAGTTTGTTGTTATGTATGGGCAAACAGAGGCAACTGCACGCCTCTCCTATCTGCCGGTTGAACGTTTGAGTGATAAGCTGGGCTCGTTAGGTAAGGGAATACCAAATGTTGAATTACGCGTTGTTAATTCAGATGGTCAGCCGGTTAAACCCGGTGAGATTGGTGAGATTATCGCACAGGGGGATAATGTCATGCTTGGTTACTATAATGAACCTGAGGAAACAGCTAAAACAATAAAAGATGGCTGGCTTTATACCGGTGATCTGGCAAGAGTTGATGAGGATGGTTTTATCTACCATGCTGCACGCCGTAAAGAAATGATCAAAGTTGGTGGCAGGAGGGTAAGTCCAAAGGAAATAGAGGCGGTTATTGTAGGTATAGACGGTGTTATTGACTGCTCTATTGAAGCACAGGAAGATGAAGTATTGGGAGAGGCCATAAAAGCTATATTGGTAACGAACAAAACCATGCATATTACTGAGGATATGGTTAAACAGATTTGTGCTGATAATCTGGCTAATTATAAAGTTCCACAGGTAGTAGAATTTATTGATAATATAAAGGTTAATGCAACAGGTAAAAAGGTTAAGGTATAGCCAATTAAATGGCGATTTGAACGATTATCCTGTTTTTTTAACCATTGGTAAAAAGCAAATTCCGACAGATATTTTTTGATAAACGTAATATTTTGTTGGAGGAAATATAAGTTATGAGTGTTTAATGTTCTGTATTATTAGTCAATCATATTGAATTTGAATATTACTCGTGTAAATAGACTGTACAAAAGTATTAAATGCACGTAAATTACCGCAACGAGATTAAAATGGTGGGAAATGAGGAATGTTGAATCTGTAAATGCGATTGGTAGGGTAGTGGAAGTACCAAATGAATTGGTTACTTCGCTTGCGGTAGAAGAAACAGTTTCTTCTTCAGAAGAGTTACTTCGTTCTGCTTTGAGTCAGGAAGTGCGGGATTACATAGGTCAGCATGTATCAATAGGATCTGATTCAACAGTTTTAATCTCTGATAATTCACACCTTCGCATACCGATCCAGAATACTGTTAATCTGCGTAATATTGTTAATGTGCGACAGATAAATGACGTCAGGTACATTAATAAATACTTGAGTAAAGTCAATGAGTGTCTTCCGGATGCAGGTATTTTCATCGGTTGTGTCGAGTCGACAAGTAATCGCAAAGAAAAGCTTTTCAAAGGGCGCCATAACATACTAACCCGACTGGTTTGGTTGTATTGTTTTATTATTCATAGGGTATGGCCAAAGGTTCCCAAACTCAGGCGTCTTTATTTCTTCCTGACAAAAGGGCGTTACCGCTGGTTAACGGTAGCTGAAGTTCTGGGGCGTGTTGTGAGCTGTGGATTTGAGATCATCGAATTCAAAGAGCTTGATGGGAAAGTGTATTTTGTTGTGATGAAGACCCATGAACCCGATCATAATATGAATCCCTCGTATTCGCCTATATTTGCAATGCGCAGGGTTGGTAAAAACCGAAAAGTCATCAGGGTATTCAAGTTTCGGACAATGCACCCTTATTCTGAATATTTACAGGATTATGTCATTCGCCTGAACGGTTATAATGAGGTGGGAAAACCGGCCAATGATTTTCGATTGACAAGGTGGGGACGTTTTTTCAGAAAGTATTGGTTAGATGAATTGCCACAACTGCTGAATGTGTTAAAGGGAAACATGGTAATTGTAGGAATGCGGCCCTTAAGCCGAACGCGATTTAATGAGTTACCCAAAGATGTTCAGGAGAAGCGTGTTAAATTTAAACCGGGTTGTATTCCTCCTTACGTTGCACTTAATATGCCCGATAGTGAAAGCAATATAGAAGCAGAACGTATTTACATGGCGGCCAAAGAGAAATCGCCATTTATGACGGATATTAGATACTTCTTCATGGCGCTTTACAATATTCTTTCAGGAAAGATTTCCAGTTCGTAATATGACTTGAAATTAAGCTAAGGATATCATACATTTATTTTGTTGATAAAATCCTATGCTTAACCTTTTTCTCAAGAAATCACCTTTTATCAGGCTTATCCTTCCTCTTATTGCAGGTATATGCCTGGGAATGAATTTGCCTGACAAAAAGCTTGAGTTGTTCCTTGCAGCACTTGTTTTATTGATCTGTTTTGTTGGTCTTAGTTTTTGGTTAAGAAAAAGCGCAAGCTACAGATACCGTCACCTTTCAGGAATCCTGGGATTGGTAATGTTCTTCTTTTGGGCGTCGCTTTATGTGCAGTTACGTATGCCTCGTGTTCTTGATGTTGATGGGGAAGGTGTTGTTAAACTTCGCTTAATTGAGAATATCGGAGAGACCGATAAAAACCATAAATATGAAGCTCAATTGTTGAGCCTGGAACAGGATTCGCTAGAGGGTATATTTCAAGGTAAAGGTGTTATTTATTTATCCGGAGAGCATAAAAAAAGTCAACCCAATGCGGGCGATGTAATTTATGCGCGCGGTTGGTTTATTCCATTCTCAAAACCAGATACTCAGTTCGATTTCGATTATTCAGGCTATCTTCGAAATCAGCGAATTTCCTTTCGGTTTCTTGTTCAGGATCATAGTATTGCAACTGAAGATTCTGAGAGCATTGATTTATTTATCTTAAGTGCCCGCTTAAAAGAGCATTTGAATAACACGTTTATATCGGCCGGCATCCCAGAGTCTCAACTGGCTATACTGAACGCACTTTTTCTTGGTGATAAAAGCAAGTTGAGCTATGAGCAGAAGGTCTCTTTTTCCAATGCGGGAGCCATGCATTTATTGGCTGTGAGCGGACTTCATGCAGGCATAATCTACATGCTGTTAATTACAATAATCAGCTCACTGGGAATTAGAAAGAACAGTGTTGTTTCAGCCTGCATTGTTATAACTTTTTTGTGGATATATGCCTTTATAACCGGTTTTTCTCCATCTGTTTTAAGAGCAAGCCTGATGTTAACCATCCTTGAAACAGGAAGGGTTTCCAGGCAAAAAACAGGGATTTTTAATTTACTTGGTGCCTCCATGTTCATAATCCTGGTTATTGAACCATTGTCTGTTTTCAATATTGGTTTTTGGTTAAGTCATAGTGCTGTTGCTGCTATTGTATGCTTTTATCCTAAGATCAATAGTTGGTTTATGTATACATTCCCGCCATTTCGCTGGCTTTGGTCTTTAGTGTCAGTTTCACTGGCGGCCCAAATAGGTACCTTGCCGCTTTGTATATATGCCTTTCACGGTTTTCCATTATACTTTTTAATTACAAATATATTGCTGATCCCTGTGGTAACACCTATTATTTTACTTGCTATAAGTGCTTCTCTTTTTTCCTTTTCAAGTCTGGCATTATCATTGTTAATACCTCCTTTAGATGAGCTTTTGACTTTTATGGAGCAAACAGCTTTATGGATTGATTCCTTACCTTATTCTATGATTACGAATTTATACATTAGTGGTTTTCAGCTGGTATGTATATATGTATCAATCGTCTTATTGCTTGTGTATTTCGATCATCGTTTTATCCGATACCTGAAGCTTGCACTTGGTACTATAGTTGTTGTATTTGCCAGTATGCATTTAAGGAACTATCATTTACCTGATGAGGTACTGTATGTGGCAAATATTAAAGGCAAAAGCGTGGTTAACCATTTTGGACCAGGTACTAATACTATATATACTAATGAGGCATTAACAGAAAAGGAAGTTGATTTTGCTTTTAGCGGCATTTGGGCTTATTATCTGGCTGATAGCAATTATTCCATTTCGCTGATGAATCATAAACAGAATACTGATCCTGTTGTTAAACTTATAGGTAATCAAAGTGTTGCAATAGTGCCGCACCATGCCATGTGGGATGAACAAGCAGAGTTTGATATCGTGGTGTTACTAGGTAAGCCAAAGATGACAGCAGAACACTTGTCAACAAGTTTGCGGGTCCAACAACTTGTTATACCCAATGGCTGGAAATGGTACGATAAACGAAAGTGGCTGAAAGCGTATTCTGACCACATTGAAAATGTTCATAATGTATCAGATGATGGTGTGCTTATAAAAGTTAGCGGTAACCCGATGTGATTTAAATTCAATTTTATTTGGAGGATTGGGGGTATTATCTATTAATTTGCGTTGTTTTTGTCGGGCGGCAAATCATACTAATGAATAAACAAACGTTATGAGAATATTTATAGCAGGTGCAGGAGAGGTAGGAACGCATTTGGCCAAAATGCTTTGTTCTGCTAATCATGATGTTATATTGATGGATGAAGATGAGGAGAAGTTGAAACAAATAGATTCTCATTTTGATCTGATGACCATTGTCGGAAGTATATCTTCCATTGAAGACTTGCGGGAAGCGAATGTTAAATCATGTGATTTGTTTATTGCTGTGCCGCCATACCAGGATATGAGTATCTTATCATGTATTCTGGCTAAGCAATTAGGGGCAAAAACAACTGTGGCAAGGGTTAATAACTACGAGTACCTGCTTGAAGAGAATAAAGAGTTTTTTGGAAAGTTGGGTATTGACGAGTTAATCTATCCTGAACAGTTAGCGGCTAAGGAGGTATTTGCCTCTCTCAAGCAGGTTGGTACACGGCAGATGTACGAGTTTACAGGAAGTAAACTGGTGATGTTTGCCTTAAAAGTTCGTGATAACGCGCGCATTGTCAACAAAACCCTGGCAGAGATCTCTGCCATGTATGAGAATCAGGAATACAATATTGTCGCCATTAACCGCGATGGAGAAACCATAATACCACGAGGTAAAGAAACGCTTCAGCATAATGACCTGGTTTATATTATTACGACCAAATCGGCCGTGAAGCAAGTGATGGAAGATGCCGGCAAGAAGCAGTTTGAGATCAAAAATGTAATGATCCTGGGAGGAAGCCGTATTGGTAAAAAGGTGGCTCAGAGGCTTGAAGGAAATTACAGTATTAAACTGATTGAGATAGATAAGGAAAAAGCGGCTCGTTTAGCCGATGTGCTGGCCGATACTTTAGTGATCAACGGAGATGGCCGCAACCTGGAGCTACTGAAAGACGAGGGTATTAAAAAGATGGATGCATTTGTTGCCGTTACAGGTAACTCTGAAGTAAATATCCTGGCTTGCCAGTTAGCCAAAAAAATGGGTGTCAGGAAAACAGTGGCCGAGGTTGAAAATATTGATTACATCGATTTGGCTGAGAATATTGGTATAGGTACCCTTGTTAATAAAAAGCTGATTGCAGCCAGTCACATTTACCGCTATACACTACGAGCCCAGGTTTCCCATGTAAAATGCCTGACGGCTACCGATGCCGAGGTGTTAGAGCTGAATGCCCAACCGGGTTCTAAAATAACGAAAGGGCCTTTGAGGAAATTAAGCTTACCCAAAGATGTTAATATTGGCGGTGTTATTCGTGGAGAAAAAGCCATTATCGCCAGTGGCGATACCGTTATAGAGCCACATGATAAAGTAGTGCTTTTTGCCATGCCATCGAGCTTTGTGAAAATAGAAAAGATGTTTAGTTAATAGCCTTACAATTATGAATAAAGATGTTCTGTTTTATCTCATGACGGGAGTTGGCGCTATCATATTTGTAGCTTCGCTAACAAACTGGGAGTGGTTTTTTAAGCAACGTCGTGCACAAATATTGGTAAAGGCAATGGGACGTAACGGAGCTCGTATTTTTTATGCCTTGCTTGGTATCTTCTTTGCTGTTTTCGGATGGATGGTTCTAAGCGGTCGCATTGCTATTGATTCACTGTTTTAATCTTTTTTGAAAAAGTTTGTAACCATTCTTTTCTATCTTGTATCTCACCAGAGAAACAAATAAAACGATAGAATTATGAATGATTTCGCACTTGCAATTATTTGGCTGGCCTTATTTGCCGCCATATTTTTCTCCTGGTATTTCTTTTTACAGGCTCGAATCAAAGAACGTACTTTACTGATTGAAAAAGGAGCTGATGCCAGTAACTTTTACGCCAAAAAGCCAGAACGCAGGAGTTTTCGTTTTCCTTGGCTGAAGTTTGGACTTTTATTAGTTGGTATTGCTTTTGGTTTAATTTTCGGATTTGTTATGACACATGCTATATTCCCAAATTCCCTTAACAGGATTGATGAACCATTCGTATTTGGATCAACCATATTATTTGGTGGAATTGGAATGATCTTAGCGCACTTTTCAGCTCAAAAGAAAGACCAGTAGTGGAAGATATTTACATCAAAAAGGTAATAGAAGGCGATGAACAGGGCTACCGATACTTTATCAGACGGTACCAGGACATGGCCTTCTCCATTGCTGTTTCTGTTGTAAAAGATGAGTTTTTGGCTGAAGAGGTTGTTCAGGAAGCTTTTATGAAGGCATTTGAGAAAATGAATTCGTTTAAAAGACAATCAAAGTTCAGTACATGGCTCTACCGTATTATTGTCAATATAGCCTTTAGAAAGCTTGATAAGGAAAAGAAATGGAGGAATGAACCTTTGGTAACAGTTGCCGATACCATTGATGAAAGTAGCTTTGATGCGCTTGAGAACGATGAGCGAAAGTACTATATCAATGAGGCCCTTAAACGGATGTCGGCCAATGAAAGCCTGGCTTTACGCCTGTTTTACCTTGAGGAGCTATCGCTTAAGGAGGTAAAAGATGTAAGTGGATGGTCTGCCAGTAAAGTAAAGGTGGTTATACACAGGGCACGCAAAAGCTTCTATTCACAGCTGAATGCTTTATTAAAGAATGAAACACGTTTAATAATCTGATTTAGCCTTATTAATTATGGATGAACTAAATGATAAAAAACTAAAGGCTTTACTGAGAGACAGCAAACTGGAGATGCCATTTTCTGACTTTGAAGATAAAATGATGTTGCGTGTTAAGACCGAACTCAATGGTAAGCAATCAATTACCAAGAATCTGCGACTGTCGTGGTTATTCTTTGTACTGGGATCGGTTTTTGGTGTAATCGTAAGCATCACATTACCAATGTTTCAAATCGAACTGGGAGGTATTGATATTAAAAATCTCAGGTATCCGGTAATGGCTGTTATTTTGTTTGTCATTATCTGGCAATTGGAAGAGATGATAAAACTGACGGTGCGTCAAAAAAAACAGGATAGGCCAGGCTAATTCTTATAAGGATGGGTGAAATAGAAGTTAGCACCCTCGCCCGGATGGCTTTCAACACTTATTGTACCGCCCAACAGCTCAACAAGGTTTTTGGCTATTGATAAGCCTAGCCCTGTTCCGCCAAGGTTAGCACCAAAGCGCTCTTCTTCCCTGAAAAAGCGTTCGAAAATCTGCGATACACGTTCTTTTTTTATGCCAACTCCTGTGTCTTTCACATAAAAAGTGATCTTTTCAGAGTCATTAGCAGGGTATACGCCAAATTCGATTGTGCCGCTTTCAGTAAATTTGGCTGCATTTTCCAACAGGTTGGTAAGCACCTGCCTAAGGCGTGTTATATCACTGTTGACTATCAGTTTTGAACCATTGAGAGGTGAATGAATATTGTATTGACAGGTAATGTGTTCTTTACCCAGTCTTTTGAGGCGAAGCCTGAAGATATCGAGTAAACGCTCAAATAACTGCTGAATATCGATGTCGCTTTTCGCTATTTTGAGCTGAGAAGCTTCAATTTTTGATATATCGATTATATCTGATATTATTCGAAGCAGCTGCTGAGAGTTCTCTTCAATGATATCAAGGTAGCGCTCACGATCAGCCTTTTCAATATCTTCGTCTTTAAGCAAGTCGGTAAACCCTACAATGCCATTCATGGGTGTTCTGATCTCGTGACTCATATTGGACAGAAATGCGGTTTTTAAGCGATCGCTTTCTTCAGCCTTGAGTTTAGATCTTTTAAGTTCTTCATTGATGCCTTTTAATGCTTCGTTTTGCTGGCGCAAGAGTACTTCTTTATACTTTAGCTCATCAGCTGTTTGCCTTAAGTCGGTTATGTTGATCAGTGAGACAATGACTTTGCTCCATGAATCTTCGTAGCCAAACGGAATCTTAACTGTTATGGATACAAATATCTTGTTGCCTTTAAAGGTGATATGTTCCGATTCGGTTTCATAAATGGTTTTACCACTGCAAAAGGTAATGATCTCTTCAGCAAAGTCCTGCAGTGTCTTATCGGTAAACACATCAGCGACATTGTTGATGATAGAGGCTTTGTCAGTGGCTTCGAGGTACTGAACGGTTGCTTTATTAATGTTATTGATCTTAATGGTTTTGGCACATCGTTCAATAAATTGAGGATTATTTTGTATGTAGTTTTCAATATTGTCAACACCACTGGCCATAAGCCTGTCGACCATTTGTTTTGTTGCGCTGAAGTCTTCTTCCCACAGCGAAATGGGCGAATCTTCAAACAACAGTTTGTAGCGCTCTTCGCTCAGCGTCAGATTTGAGTGAGCCATCTGTCTTTTACGCATTTCTTCCTTAAGGCTGGCGTTAAGGGTTTGTAGTTGTTCGGTTCTGTGAAGTACAGCTCTTTTAAGTCGCCTGTTAAATAAAAAGAACACCAGTAAGCTGAGCAGTGAGAGAAACACTATACCCAATAAAATGACAAGTAAAGATCTTATCCGGTTGTTATTGAATATTTGGTAATCTTCAAACAAAAAGCCTTCAATGGAATACAAAGGTTGCAGATGCCCCATCTCCACGAATGAATCGGCAATGTATATCCACCTGTCACGATTCATGTGTCCTGGTTCAATTAGTTTTGGCATGACAAGGTCTTCCATTGTTCTGGCTTCATAGCGGAGCAGCTCTTTCGAAATTGTTGGTTTGTATTTTTCAACAATCAGGTCAACCAGCTCTTCTTTGTTGTCCATGGCATACACCCATCCTTTCATTGAGGCATTTATAAACTTCTCGCAAAAGGCTTTGTTTTCCTCAACCATTTTTTGCGATGTAAATAAAATGTCGCCATACAAGTCAATGCCATAAGAGCGGGGTTTAAATATGAGCGGTTCAACGCCTGCCTGTTCCATTTGAAAAGGAGCATCGGTAATGTAGGCTGAGATAACATCGGTGCTGTCGCTTAGCAACTCATTGACATAGCCCACTGAACTTCCGTATGAGTATAATTCTTCTGAAATATTAAACTTGCTTAACAATGCTTTGGGCGATACCAGCCCCTGAGAACCAACTGAAATACGCTTATCTTTCATGTCTTCAATATAGCGTATGCCCTTATCTTTGCGGGTAAGCAGTATTTCGGGCGAATGTTGAAAGATGGCCGCCAAAGCAACAACAGGTTGATTGTTATTTCGGGCTATTACAAGCTTTGATGATTCTAAGCCAAAATGTGCATTGCCCTTTATTACTTCCTCAACAAAATTAACCGATGTGCTTCCTTCCTTAAGAATTACCTCAATGCCTGCATCTTTATAGTAACCTTTTTCAATGGCAGCATAAAAACCTGCAAACTGAAACTGATGCTTCCACTTTAATTGCAATACAACAGTATCAAGTGATTGTTGCGCCAATGATACGTTACAGAACAATACTATTTGTATAACTAAAAGAAGCTTAAAAGCTGGTTTCATTAATCAGGATGTATTTCATTTTATGCTGATTGAATATACAATCTTTTTTTGAGCCTTTAAAATGAGTTACTATAAGTCCTGTAATGTGATAGTGGTTAGTTAACAATAATTTCATCAATAAAGAGCCATGCCGGACTGCCTTTTCCGTTATGCCAATCGGGGCATTCTCCGGTGTTTCTGACTTTTACTTTTAGGTAGCGGGCATGTATATCTTCCTGTTCAATACGAAGGGTATGTTGTAGAATACCTTTACGTAATAGTCCGGGTTCAAGTGTCTTTTGAATTGCGTTGGAGAAAGTTGTTCCATTGTCTGACCAACTGAGCTCAACAGAACGGGGCAGGAATATCCAGGCTTCAGGATTATTAAGTGCACTTACCGCTATGCTATTGATAAGTGTGTTTTGACCAAGGTCGATAATAACTTCGGCGTCTTTTCCTTCAAAACCAAGCCATTGTCCGTCATTATAAAAGCGTGTGCCTGTTTTGCCATCATTAAGTGTTTCAGCACCTTTGGACTTGTATTTGCCATGTGGTGGAGTTAACAGTTCAATGTGCCTGTCAACAGCTTTGTGTTTAATGGTTTCTTTTTTCTTTGGTATATCTTCAGGATGGGCATATTCCCAGCTCAGGTAGTCTTTAATTAAGGCATCTGTCTTCTCAGGATACTGGCTGGCGAGGTTGGTCATTTCTGATTTATCTTTTTTAATGTTAACAAGGAATAGTAAGTCTTTATCCGGATCAAGTGTTCCTTTGCCACTATTGTCCTGAGGATAACCCAAAAGCTTCCAGTCACCCTGACGTATGGCCCAACTGCCACCACTTTTCCAGATAAATTGCTTGTGAGCACTTTCAGTATCGTTCTCTATCACACCTTTCAGGCTTATGCCTTCTATGTCGTCAGGTAAAGACTCAATGTTGCAATAGTCGGCTATTGTTGGCAGCCAGTCAATGTTCAAAGCCATTTGATTTCGTTGCTGACCTGCTTTTATCTCCTGCGGATAGCTAATGATAGCGGGTACCCTGATGCCGCCTTCAAAAAGAGAGAACTTAGAGCCCCGGTATGGTCCCGCACTGCCACCGCCACCAAAGGTACGTGTTTCATTACTGTGCCCATGGTCTGATTGCAGTATTACGATGGTATTATCGCGTAATCCTTCTTCTTCCAGTGTGTTAATAAGGCGGCCAATGTATTGGTCAATGGTTGAAATAAAGGCTGCGTAATCGCGACGAGGCATTTCAAGATCCTTGTAATAGTCGCGCCATTCTCCTTTGGGCTGCAAGGGGTAATGGGGCATGTTAATGGCATAGTACATGAAAAACGATTGTTCTTTATGTGCTTTTATATATTCGTCAGCTTTTTCAGCCATGAGGTCCCCAAAGTATGTTCCATCGTACCATACCTCCTGTCCGTTTTCCCACAGGTCGTGACGGTTTGGCCCGTTCCAATAGAAAAAGTGAGAGTAATTATCGATACATCCGCCCATGTGTCCGAATGAATAGTCAAAGCCCTGACCCAGGGGTCTTGTTTCAGGCGTATAGCCTATATGCCATTTGCCAATATGGGCTGTTTGATAGCCTTCGGCTTTAAGTATTTCGGCAATAGTAAGTTTTTCAGATGGCATGCCCCTGTGCCCTTTTTGAGATGATGCATTACCCGGTAACCCTGCCTTGTGTGGGTTTTGCCCGGTTAGCATTGAAGCACGCGATGGAGAGCAGACCGGTGCAGCAACATAAAACTGGTTAAACTGAACGCCCGAGGCCGCCAGGGCATCCATATGAGGCGTATATAAATCATCAGCTCCGTAGCAATTCATATCAATGCTTCCCTGGTCGTCTGTTAAAATAATAATGACATTGGGACCTTGGGTTTGCGCTAAAGTATAAACTGTAAAAAAGAAGATATAACTCAATGAAATAAGCAAGCGTTTTGTCATGACCTCGTATTTGTTTTATAACAAAATTACGTCGAAAGCCATTGGCTTGCCGTTAGTAGGGGTTCAGATAGCTGTAAAGATGTTCATGTTTAACTGTTGAATTGATTATCCCGATAGATATCGGGAGTCGAATTGTTGAACTGATTAATTGTCGAACTGTCGAACTGATTAACTGTCGAACTGATTAATTGTCGAACTGTCGAATTGTCGAACTGTTGAATTGTTTAAGAGTTTAAAAGCTGAAAAAATAAACTGCTAAACTGTTAAACTTCTCAACTACTAAACTTTTCAACTGCATAAATTAACCAGGTTGCAAATAGCGGGCTGTAGACCAGCAATGATTTGCTGGTATTTGTTTGCAGCGGAACGAGCAGGAGTTGATTGTCGAACTGATGAACTGTCTAGTCGTCTAATTGTCGAACTGTCGAATTGTTTAAGAGTTTAAAAGTTTATAGGTTGAAAAAATAAACCACTAAACTTCTCAACTGTTAAACTTCTCAACTACAAAACTACCAAACTATCTAATTACTCAATGTAAATCAGTTTATCGTTCTGTTCAATCAGTTCGCCAAAGCAAACAGGTTCAATGTTGTTTTGTGTCAGCAATGTTTCCACTTCGGCAATGGCATCGTCTTCAACAGCAATTAACAGGCCGCCGCTTGTTTGCGGGTCGCAAAGTATGTTTTTGTATTCTTCGTCAGATATATTAACCTGTGAGCCATAGCTTAACCAGTTGCGGGTAGTGCCACCCGGCATGCATTTTTGCTCAATGTATTGTTGCAGCATATCAAGTTTTGGCACTTTGTTATAATCGATCCTGGCAGATAGCTTGCTGCCTTCGCACATCTCGCTAAGGTGTCCTATTAAGCTGAAGCCTGTTACATCGGTCATGGCTTTTACTCCTTTAACAGGGGCTATTTTCTGACCTAAAGTATTAAGTTGGCTCATCAGTCCCGGTGCTATATGTGCATGCTCTTCTTTAAGGAGACCTTTTTTCTGAGCCGTTGATAAAATACCAACACCAAGAGGCTTTGTCAGGTATAGTTTACAGCCTTTGGTAGCCGTGTCGTTTCGTTTTAGTTGAGTTAATTCAACACGACCGGTTACTGCCAATCCAAAAATAGGCTCGGGACTATCAATGCTATGCCCGCCAGCCAGCACTATGCCTGCTTCTTTGCAAGCCTGTCGTCCACCGTCCATTACTTTTGAGGCCTCTTCAGCCGGTATTTTATCAACCGGCCATCCTAAAATGGCAATGGCCAGTAAAGGCTGACCACCCATGGCATAGATGTCGGAGATGGCATTGGTTGCTGCAATCTTTCCAAAGGTAAAGGCATCATCAACAATGGGCATAAAAAAGTCGGTGGTACTTATAATGGCCGTTCCGTCGCCCATATCATACACGGCAGCATCGTCGCGACTGCTATTGCCTACGATCAGCTTATCGTCGTGAACGGGAGTAATGTTGCTTTTTAATATGTCGCTTAAAACAGATGGAGCGATCTTACAGCCACAGCCGGCTCCATGACTATATTGGGTAAGTTTAATATCTGACATTTTGTTGGGTGTATTCAATTAATGTTTCAGCATTTTTAACAGCATTGGTACCTGGCATGTTGATAAAATGAATATTGTCTTTGGGACGTTTATCCATGCCACGTTTATAATATTTATCGTAGTAACCAAGGGTTAGCAATGCTACTTCGTAAAAGTTATTCTCTTCAAGCAGCTGATGCGCTTTTTTTGTAACATCGTTTCCGAGTCGCTTCGATATGCGGTTAATGCCGTTAGCCAGTCTGGCTTTGTCGCCCAGGGCATATTCTTCAACCAAAAGTCTGGCTCGCTCTTCTTTGCTTATTTCAATGAAAAACAGTTTCGATTCGCGCATTTTTTGAAACAGGTGCATTGGAATATTAACATCACCAATATTCGGGCTTTCGTCTTCAACCCAAATTGGCTGAGAATAGTCAAACTGCCGCCATTGCCAAAACAGGTTGTTTTCAAACTGCTCGGTTGTAGGCTGTTTAGCCATGCCAATGTTACCAAAGGCAGAGCCTTTGTGCGAAGCCAATCCTTCGAGGTCGAGCACCTGGTGTCCCTGTTCTTCTATTTGGTGCAGAATGTGGGTTTTACCACTGCCTGTGTAGCCACCCAACAGGTTGATGGTTCCCACATTGAAATTGTTAAGTGCTTGGCGGCGGTAGGCTTTATAGCCTTTGTCGATCACATAAACCTGGTTAAAGCCGTTGTCTTTCAGGTGCTGTGCGAAAGCATGGCTTCGCATACCACCTCTCCAGCAGTGGATAACAATATTTTTATGGGGAGCAGCTTTTAGCGACTCGTCAATGAACCACTGTAGTTTGGGAGTTACATACCGGTAACCAAGTTCTATGGCTGCCTCCTGCGACTCTTGTTTATACACTGTTCCAACATGCGCCCGCTCATCGTTGGTAAATAGGGGTATGTTAATAGCATTAGGAATATGCCCTTTTTCAAATTCGCCCGGAGAGCGAACATCAATTAAAGGCAGTTGTGTATATGATTGTAAATAGTTTGTTATGCTTATATCTGTTGGCATGGCGCAAAGTTAGTCATTTAGTTGGAAGCGGATTAATGAATGGCGTGCAATGATTAGTGATTAATGATTTCGATGTATAATGAAAAATCAATAAGCTCTGTACGAGATAAAAATGAGACAGTGAGAAATAGTAAAAGTGCACGAGGGAAAATCTAAAAAAGCTAAAGAGCAAAACAAATATTACAGAGGGAATAATAAAAACGACTAAAGGGATGTAAATATATTACGATATAAATATCGGGGATCTCGCTTTACGTGTTGTTTGTAAAATAATAGAACCGCAAATCTCACTAATTAACACAAATAGTTCCGCTCTGCGGAACCAAAATTTGAGTAATTAGAGCAATTTGTGGCTGAAAAAAAGAAAGGATTATCAATTGGTATTTTGAAAGCAATTTCCTTGATATAAATATTGAATCAGTCATTATTTGCTGGGCTTTCCATTATCTTTGCCTATCTATATTAAACAGGTCTGATTTCAATTAATTAGTTCTCATTTACATGTTAACATATACGGAAGACCGCTATAAGGGGGTGACGATTGACCCATTGAGTTTGCCAGGCACAGTTGCTGACTTTGAAAAGCATGTGACTGAACTGCTATTGAATTTAGATGGCAAAAAGCTGCTATGGTGCAAAATTCCCATTGAAAAGTCAGACTTTATACCTGCTTTAACTAGCCGGGGCTTTGAATTTCACCATTGCGATGAGCGAAGTGTGATGTTGGTAAAGAAGCTTATTCCAGATGCTTATATCCCTACCGGTCGTAATTACATTGTCGGCGTTGGAGCTGTGGTATTGCGAAATGAGCAACTTTTGGTCATTAAAGATAAGTATTCGCCGGGCTATAAGCTGCCAGGTGGACATATTGATAAAGACGAGTCCATCAAAGCTGCCATAAAGCGCGAGGTGATGGAGGAAACCGGGATTGAAATTGAGCTGGAATCCATTATGAATATCGGTCATTTTAACGCCGGTCAGTTTGGTGAGTCAAACCTGTATTTTGTGTGCACGGTAAGGGCTTTAAGCTTTGATATTTCCATTAATGACGCTGATGAAATAGTTGAAGCACTATGGATGGATGTTGATGAGTTTTTAAAGCATGAAGAAGTTAATGCCTATAATAAAAAAGTGGTTGAAGCAGCCATTAACAATAGCTGCCTTAAGCTGACCGAGCAGGAAATAGAGTTACGTATTCCCGGTGAGATGTTTCTGTAATAACTGGTAAAAACTTAGATCTAGACGATCACTTCTTTAATTACCAAGAGCTTCAGGTCCGTTGTACCTGTATTTATCCATGAGCGCTCCTGGTTAGCCTCTACTGTTAGCACGTCGCCTTTATAGGCTGTAAAAGTATTACCGTTGACAGTTAAAGTACCCTGACCTGATACCAGGTAAAATGTAACATGAATTGGTAAGGCATGCGCAGGCACTTCACCATTGGGAGCCAGGCTTAATTCAACCAGTTCATTGTTATTGCTGGTCGCCAGCTTATAACCTTTGGCTAAAGGCGTATTGAGCACTTCTGTTTTTTCATGATTGTAGTAATGCATAATGTTACTTTTTAATTGAAAGCTGTAGTGATTAGTTTTTAACGAGCTGGAGCGTTTAATGTTCTTACAACTGTTTTCTATGATCAACTCCCGATGATGATAAACCGGATGGATAGGCTACAAGCCATCTGTACATATGCTTCAGGTATACAAACAACAAAGCCGCTTAAATAAGCGGCTTTATCTATCTATTTGTCAAAAGGCATTACTTTGTATAAACGCGATTTTCTTGTTCGGCCACACGAATAAAGGTAGTACGCTTGGTTAGTTCTTTTAACTGTGAGGCACCAACATAAGTACATGTGCTTCTTACACCACCCAGAATATCCTGTACGGTTGATTCAACAGGTCCGCGGTATTCGACTTGCACTGTTTTTCCTTCGCTGGCGCGGTATTCGGCAACACCACCAGCGTGCTTATCCATAGCAGTGGCTGAACTCATGCCATAGAATTGCTTGAACTTCTTACCGTCTTTTTCAATGATATGGCCACCACTTTCATCGTGTCCGGCAAGCATACCGCCAAGCATCACAAAGTCGGCTCCGGCACCAAATGCTTTTGCAACATCACCTGGAATAGCACATCCGCCATCGCTAATGATCTGACCTCCCAGTCCATGGGCGGCATCGGCACACTCAACAATAGCCGAAAGCTGAGGGTATCCAACACCTGTTTTAACACGTGTGGTACAAACCGAACCAGGTCCGATTCCTACCTTAATAATATCAGCTCCTGCTAAGAGTAATTCTTCAACCATTTCGCCTGTTACCACGTTACCAGCCATAATGACTTTGTCGGGGAATAACTGACGGGCCTTTTTAACAAAGGCTACAAAGTGCTCTGAGTATCCATTGGCCACATCAATGCAAATAAACTTAAGGTGTGCATTGTTTTTGAAAATGGCCTGTACCTTTTCAAGGTCATTGGCACCTGTTCCGGTACTCACGGCAATATAATTCTCTATACCTTCAGGTGCAGCGTTTAAAAAGCTATTCCACTCATCCACTGTATAATGCTTGTGGATAGCAGTAAACATTTCTTTTTCGGCTAATTTAACAGCCATCTCAAAAGTCCCAACTGTGTCCATGTTGGCCGCCATAACTGGTACACCTGTCCACTCAATGCTTGTGTGCATAAATTTAAAGGTGCGTTGCAAGTTAACTTGCGAGCGGCTTTTAAGCGTTGAACGCTTAGGTCTGAACATGACGTCTTTGAATCCCAACTTAATGTCGTATTCTATTCTCATCTTTCAATTCCGTTTTTGATTACAGACAAAGATACACCAATACATTTAAAAAATGCAATAGTTTAAATTAATAAGCCGTGTTCTGGATTAAACCCGGATTATGTATTACGGATTCGTGATGAGCATTGGAAATACAATAAAACACGAACTTGCCGAAACGAGGTATAGCATCGTTCTGGTAAGTTGAGACATCGTAACAATAAAGAATTGAGTATTCTTTATTGTTTCAGTAGTTTACGCCTTGATTAGTAGTTTCATTGCGTAATAGAATATCTAATGCATATTGCGGGTTAAAATTCAACCACAAGTCTATTGTCGCTTTCTTTGGTTTTAAGGCAGAAGTGCGATGGACGAAGCATGAAGGAGGGAGAGAAGAGTGGAGGGCTTATCGTATGAGGCAGCGTGATTAAGTAAAGTGTCAAAACCGAATCCAGTATTCAGCTAACGAACAGTAGACGGAAAGCTTAATCATCTATATCATTAAGTATTTTTTCAACTTCTTCCTCTGTTTTATGCAGTTTGTCTTTACATGTTTTAATTAAAGCACTCACGCGTTTTACCTTGGCCGATAACTCATCCACATCCAGTTCTTCGTTTTCTATCAGTTGTAAAATTTCTTCAATTTCGCTAACGGCTTCGTTGTAAGTAAGCTTCTTTTTAGTCATTCTGATCAGTTATTAATGTTGTCAAGCAAAGGTAATGTAAAATAGAATGTACTGCCCTTCTCCAATTCACTTTCTGCCCAAATAGTTCCTTTGTTGATCTCTACAAACTCTTTGCATAGAACAAGTCCCAGTCCTGTACCTTTTTCATTTAAGGTACCTTTGGTGCTAAACGTATTATCAACCATGAACAGCTTTTCAAGGTTCTCATGTCTGATGCCAACACCCGAGTCGGCCACAGATACTTCGATCATATCGTTTTTTATACCTGCAGCTACATAAATAACGCTTCCAATGCGCGAAAACTTAATGGCGTTACTGATAAGGTTACGCAAAACAGTATTGTACAGGTTTTCATCGGCCCAGGCAACCAGTCCACGCTCAATTTTAGGACTGATAACAATGTCTTTTTCTTCAGCATTAAGGCGTAACAGAGACACGATGTTATGAGTTTGAATCGATATATCGAGCTGACTGGGTTTGTATTCGGTGGTTCCTATCTGTGTTCGTGACCATTGCAGCAGGTTTTCAACCAGTCCAAGCAGACGCTTGGTTGAATTGTGAATGATCTGCGAGTACTCAATAACGGTGCTTGTATCTTTGTTTTCGGCATTGAGCACCAGCATTTCGGCAAAACCCATTAATGAACTAAAGGGGCTTTTCAGGTCATGAGCAATGATCGAAAAGAATTTGTCCTTGGTAGCGTTTAGCTGTTTTAATTCCTCATTTTTTTCAGTCAGCAGTCGCTCGGTCTTTCTTCGCAGTCTGAAAGATATAAACAGCACTATCAACACGATCAGAAGCAAGCCTGAAGTGATCAGGTAAACGGTCCGTGTGTTTCGAGCAGACTGCAGGCTTTCGGTTTTGTCAATATTATCCTGTTCAAGGATCGATATTTGTTCTTCTTTTTGCAGCAGGTTGTAGACAGCTTCCATTCTGGCACTGCTCAGCATTGCCTGTCTGTCGGTTATTGAGTCCTTTAAATCGGCATATTCCGATTTGTAGTTTAAGGCCTCTTCATAATTACCCTGTATACTATACCATTCAGACAAGCTATTGCAGGCTTGTGACTGAAGCGTTTTTTCATTCAACGAAGCAGCCAGCTTATAAGCATTTTCGAGGTAGGCCTTTGATTGGTCAAAATGTCTGTTGATCATTAGCGTTTGACCAAGGTGCAGGTAGGTTTCTGCTTTTAAAGACGGATCATCGAAGCTCAACATCAGCTTTAAGGCTTTTTCATAATAGCTTATGGCCTTGCTGTATTGTTTTCCGGTTTGGTGAGCCCGGCCAATATTGACATATGACACAGCAATGTTGGCACTATCGCCTTCGGCCTTTATAATTGATAAGGAAGTTTGGTAGTTTTCAAGGGCCTGAAGTATATTTCCCAGTTTAAGGTATACTTCGCCCAGGTTATTGTAGCACCTGCTAATGCCATCTTTGTTGCCCAGTTCGGTATATAGTTTCAGCGCATTCTTATAGTTTTTGATGGCAGTTTCGTTACGATTAAGCTCAATATTGATATTGCCGATGTTATTAAGCAGTGAAGCCCGGTTACTTTTGTCATTGTCGAGGAGTGCTATTTCAAGTGCCTGCTCAAAGCATGCCAGCGCCTCACTGTATTGCGCCAATGTGTTAAGTATAACCCCTTTGTTAGTCAGTCCTTTGCGAATTAAGGCCGAATTTTCTGTTTTTTCACCTATTCTTAAAACATCATCAAAGCAATCGAGTGCCATTGGATAATTACGAAGGTACCAGTACATTGCTCCAATGCTGTTGTATGCATTACCTGATTTTTCAAGATTGTTGGTCTCGCTATATAGTTTAAGTGCGTTTTTAAAGTGTACAATGGCTTCTTCAAATTGATTGTTGGCACTTGCTATCCAGCCAAGGTAATCATATACGTTAGCTATTAAGTTTTTATCACTTATGTATCTGTCCAGGCTTAAAGCCTCGTTATAATATTGTTTTGACAGGTCATATTGCTTGTTGTCATATAATACAAGCGCCACTTTTTGGTAAATATCGAATTGCAGGGTTTCGTCTAAACCATTATCAATTGCGGCAATTGCCTGTTGGCAATAGTTAAGGACTTCATCGGTGAGCGTTGCTTCTTCAGCATTAGCAATGAGCTGATAGGCTTTATGCTCTGTTTGCTCCTGGGCGTTTATAGTAAAGCAGGCCAACAGCAAGGCGGTTATGAATATGGCAAAGATGGATTTTCTTTTCCAATAGAGTTTGGTTGTCATCAAAAAAAGTGCTAGGCTTATTAAACAGAGCACAAAATATAAAAAGAGAGGCACATATTTTTAATTTTCAGGGCTTATTTTTTCAACTCGGCTAATTATTTCACCTTCTTTGGTATGTGTCTGTATTTCATCGCCTATCTTTATATCTTTCAGGCTTTTTATCAGCTCCTTACCTTTGAAAGTAATGGAATACCCCCTGTTTAGAATGGTCTTGGGATCGCTTAACTCAATTGTGCGTTGCGCAAGGGCCATTTTTTGCTTCTGATTTTTAATAAAAGCGCCCACTTCAAGTTTTAAGCGGGTAGCATAAAAGTCCTGTTTCTGCAGGCCTGAGCGAACCTGCTTTTTTGTCAGGTAATTGGCTGTTTCTTTAACGTGCGCAAAAAAGCTTTGTTGTTTGTGAAAGTAGTTTTTGACCGTGTAAGCCAGGCGATGGGCAGCATCGATCTGAAATTGTTTCTTTTGTGCTAATGCTCTTTTGACCGCTGGCTGAAACTTAAGAGCTGCCACTTCAAAACGATGTTTTTCGTCATTAATAAGCTGTTTGGTGGAGCTCATAAACTGCTCTTTTAAATCGAGCAGGTATGCATCAAAGTTTTGGATGCGGTCAATAATGAACTCAGCAACAGCTGTTGGTGTTTTTAAGCGCGAGTGTGCCACCATATCGGCCACTGACTCATCTCTTTCGTGACCTATACCAGTAAGCACCGGCAAAGGAAACTGAGCTATATTAAGGGCCAGTTCATAATTGTCAAAACACATCAGGTCGGCACTTGAGCCTCCGCCACGTATAAGCACAACGGCATCAAAAACCGATTCATGCTCATAGATGCGATCAAAGGCAGTGATAATAGAGCTTTCAGCTTCGTCACCCTGCATAATGGCCGGAAATAATTTGTGGTAGATCTTATAGTTGCCCGGGTTATTTTCAAGCTGATTAATAAAGTCTTCGTAACCTGCTGCGGTGGGAGAGGATATAACGGCAATGTTCTGAGGTACCTCAGCCAGATGAGTCTCTTTGTTCATCTCCATAACACCATCTTCCTGCAATTGCTTGATCACCTCAAGCTTTCGACGCGCAATATCACCCAGTGTAAACGTAGGGTCGATATCTTTGATGTTTAAACTATACCCATACACTTCCTGAAACTCAACACTTACCTTTACAAGTATTTTCAACCCGGCTGTTAATGACTGTTTGGTAGTGGTTTCAAAATATGGTTTTAGCATGCGGTAGGTAAAGGCCCATATTGTAGCCCGAGCTTTGGCTTTTACCTGGTCTGAAGCCTCATCTTTTTCGATTAGTTCAAGGTAGCAGTGCCCGCTTCTTACTGTTCTAATTTCGCTTATTTCGGCCACAACCCAATAGCTTGACGGAAAAGCATCTTTTATTTGCTCTTTAACGTTCTGGTTGAGTTCAAACAGGCTAAGGTGCTTTTGCGACATAGTTTTAATGGCTTTTTATCACTTTAACATGCTGTCTGAAGTGTTTGTTTTCGATGCTTACAATATAAATGCCATGTGGCAGGCGGCTTACTTCGCCAATAACGATTCGTTGACCGCTGTGCATCCTTTTGTATTTAGTCTTGCCGGTCAGGTCAATAATGGAAACGCTTATTTGCCCATCGGTATGACCCTCTAAAACAAGTTGGTTTTTAAAAGGATTAGGCGATACGGTCCATTTCGCATTGTCTGTGATATTCTTAGGAATATCAACGCTGTAAGCCGTGTCGAAATCAGGAATACCATAGCCCATTTCATTATCCGGATCATTAGCTTTATGAGCACTGTCAATTATTAACTGCCTTATTTCAGCTGCTGTTTTATCAGGAAGAGATTGCCATAAACAGGCTGCCAGCCCTGTAATAACAGGAGCAGAGAATGATGTGCCATTTCCTGTTCTAATATCACCGGCAGAGCTTTGTACTGCTACAGAAACCCCCATTGCAGTAACGTCGGGTTTTATGCGGTCATCGGGAGTGGGACCAAATGATGAGAATCCAGCTTTAACACTGTCTGCCGTCATGGCACCAATAGCCAGGCAATGCTTTGCATCGGCAGGTACTCCAATGTATCGCCAGTTACTATTGCCTTCATTGCCTGCACTTGTTATGACCAGCATTCCTTTTGACGAGGCAATATCAGATGCTCGTGAGGCACGCGTTGTAGCATTCAGATCATCATAAGTATAACTTATTGACGGAGAATCAAACCCATAGTATCCAAGTGATGTATTAATGACGTCAACCCCGGCACTATCTGCAAATTCAGCTGCACAAACCCAGTAATCCGGTTCTATTGGATGCTCGGTTCCCGCGTCTTCTGTTCGCAGTAACCAAAAAGAAGCAGCAGGCGCTGTGCCTGTATATGTAGCATCCAGTTGACCGCCAATAATGGAAAGCACATTCATGCCATGCGTATGCTCCGTATAAATATCAGAATAAGGATTAACAAAGTCTTTAGTGCCAACGATCTGCTTGTTGCTCCATAAGTGCTGGAAGAGCGGTAACTCATCAACCTTATAAAACCCTGCATCAATAACTGCGATCAGCATGCCTTCACCATTGTAGCCTTTCTCATGGAGCTTATGACCGTTGACAGTACTTACCTGGTTCCATGCTTCACCGTAGCTACTTACAGTCGTACGTTTAAGAAGGGGGGAAGTTGTTTCAAACTTTTGAATAGCGGAGTTGCTTGTGGCGGGTTTTGTTTTTTCGACGTGGCTGATAAATGATACCCGGTCTAGGGTATCCATCAGTTGCGTATTGTTTGAGAATACAATTGCTCCATTCAGCCATTTACTTGTGTGCCTTACTTCAATGCCGGCTCTTTTCAGACTATCAATATATGACGGGTTAACAGGCAGATCTTCTTCGTTGATCTGTATGTTTTGCTTTTGTCGTCGTTCAATGGCACGGTCAGACAAAAAGTCTTCAGGAACCTCAACGGAGTATGGAGAATCTTTTTTATCGGTGAAAGAGATCCAATAGCCACTTTGTGCTTTAAGCGTATTAAAGCAGAGTGCAAAAAATAATATGGCTATCAGTTGTTTCATTAATATCCTCTCATATACATATCCGGGTTATTACGCATTTTCTCCGGATCTTTTAATGAATCTTTATTACGTTCAAAATCCTTCTGCTCTTTAGCTCTTCTCTCATCCAGCACTTCAGGATTTAACAGTTCTCCGTTTTTGTATTTTAAAACATAATTCACTTTACCATCGGCATGATAAAAGGTCCAGTCACCATCTTCCTTATCATCCTTGTAGTTAGCATCAATTTCAAGCTGACCACCTTTGAAATAGTACAAATATTTGCCCTGAAGCTTATTATCCTGGTAACTGGCTTTTAACAATGGCGCTCCATTATCGAAGAACTTCAGCCATTCACCGTGCTTATTGCCATTTTCCCAGTGCAGCACTTCAGCAATAGCCCCGTTGTCATAAAAAACTTTGTATTCACCATGGGGTTTTCCATCAACAAATTCTTCAGTAGCCAGTATTTGTTCCTTGGCAGTGTAATACGTCCAGGTTTCAATTTTTTGTTGGCCTTTGTATTTACCTTTAGATGAAAGCTTCCCTTCTTCGTTAAATAGTTTAGCATTACCGTAAACGCCATTCTCATCATAAACTATCTCCAGGCTCATTGTGCCATTGGGGTAGTAACGCGTGTATTTGCCAACCGGTTTATTGTTTTTAAAAGTGGCTTTATATAGCGGCGTTCCATCTGTGTAACGCTTTTCCCATGGTCCTTGTTTTAACCCATTGGCATCAGTTTGGTTGTAATTGGCAGGAATAGGGGTAACGGTCTTTTTCTTAGACGGTATGCGATTACCAAATACATCGGTTTGTGCTGATACACTAATGCTTAGAAACGCCATTATGGCTGATAGAAAAAATAACTTCATTATAACTACTTCTTTACAGGTCTTTAAAACACAAATGGTGTGTGTTTGATTGTTACTTTTAATTTATCAAACAGGTTTCAAAAATATAAAAAAAGTCCCCTTAAAAAGGAGACTTTCTTTATAATATATATGTCAGTGGTAATTATTTCACTTCTTCGAAGTCAACATCTGTTACTTCATCATCTTTTCCACCCTGAGCGCCTGCGTCTGGTCCAGGCTGTGCACCTGCATCAGGTCCCGGCTGACCACCTGCCTGCTGGCTGGCGTTATACATCTCCTGCGATGCAGCCTGGAAAACAGTGTTTAACTCGTTAGTTGCAGCATCAATAGCCTCAATATCCTGAGCTTTATGCGCTTCTTTAAGCTTTTCTAAAGCAGCTTCGATAGGTTGTTTTTTGTCAGCTGGCAATTTGTCACCAAACTCTTTCAGTTGCTTTTCAGTTTGGAAGATCATACTGTCGGCACCATTCAACTTATCAATTTTCTCTTTAGCTTGCTTGTCAGCATCAGCATTTGCATCAGCCTCATCTTTCATACGCTTGATTTCGTCATCAGACAAACCTGAAGAAGCTTCGATACGAATACTCTGCTCTTTTCCGGTTGCTTTATCTTTAGCTGTTACATGTAAAATGCCGTTAGCGTCGATGTCGAAAGTTACTTCGATCTGAGGTGTGGCACGTGGTGCTGGTGGAATACCGTCTAAGTGGAAACGACCAATGGTTTTATTGTCGTTAGCCATTGAACGCTCACCCTGTAATACGTGAATCTCAACCGATGGCTGGTTGTCAACAGCAGTTGTAAATGTTTCTGACTTTTTAGTTGGAATCGTTGTATTAGCTTCGATCAACTTAGTCATAACACCACCCATTGTTTCAATACCCAATGAAAGAGGAGTAACATCTAACAATAATACGTCTTTAACCTCACCAGTTAATACACCACCCTGAATAGCAGCACCAACCGCTACAACTTCATCAGGGTTAACACCTTTTGAAGGAGCTTTGCCAAAGAAGTCTTCAACGATCTTTTGAATAGCAGGGATACGTGTTGAACCACCAACTAAGATCACTTCATCAATGTCAGAAGGTGTTAAACCAGCATCGTTCAAAGCTACTTTACAAGGCTCAAGTGTACGTTGTATTAATTTGTCAGATAATTGTTCGAACTGAGCACGCGACAGTGAACGTACCAAGTGCTTTGGAATACCGTCAACCGGCATGATATATGGCAGGTTGATCTCAGTGTTAGTTGAAGAAGATAACTCGATCTTCGCTTTTTCAGCAGCATCCTTCAAACGCTGAAGCGCCATTGGGTCTTTGCGAAGGTCAATGTTTTCGTCTTTCATGAACTCATCAGCCAACCAGTTGATAATGATATCATCGAAGTCATCACCACCTAGGTGAGTATCACCGTTAGTAGACTTTACTTCAAATACACCATCACCTAATTCTAATACAGAGATATCGAAAGTACCACCACCAAGGTCAAATACGGCTACCTTCATATCACGATCCATCTTATCCAAACCATATGCTAATGAAGCAGCAGTTGGCTCGTTGATAATACGGCTTACTTTCAAACCTGCAATCTCACCGGCTTCTTTAGTTGCTTGACGTTGAGCGTCGTTAAAGTAAGCAGGAACGGTAATTACAGCTTCTGTTACTTCCTGGCCCAGGTAATCTTCTGCAGTCTTCTTCATTTTTTGAAGCGTCATAGCTGAAATTTCCTGAGCTGAATATAAGCGATCGTCAATTTTTACACGAGGCGTGTTGTTATCACCTTTTACAACTTCATATGGTACACGAGTTACTTCATTTGGAATCTCATCGTACATCGATCCCATGAAGCGTTTGATCGAATAAATAGTTTTATGAGGATTGGTAATAGCCTGACGTTTTGCAGGATCACCTACTTTGCGTTCTCCACCATCAACAAATGCCACAATAGATGGCGTTGTTCTTTTTCCTTCACTGTTTGGAATCACAACCGGCTCGTTTCCTTCCATTACTGAAACACATGAGTTGGTTGTTCCTAAGTCGATACCAATAATTTTTCCCATTGTTATGTAATTATCTTGTTATTCTTTAATTATTTCATTTCAACGGAAAGCTTTTAATCAAATGGTGTGCCAATACTAAATCAGCAATGTTTTGTGCAATATTGACAGTGAAATGAAATAAAATGAGCTAATGCTGTCAGTAAAAATGACAGATTGACAAGACGGCAGTTCATTGCCGGTTAAATGTGTCAGTTAAGCCGGATTAGTTTTGCATCGCCAATATTGTCAGAATACTCAAGAATAACTTTTTCATTTTCATTCAAGCCATCAATGATTTGAAAATGATCTTCAGTTTCAAGACCAGTTATCACCTCTTTGCGAATAAATGATAAACCTTTTTTTTGTACGACATAGTTAATCGTGTCATTGCCTAAAACTGCTTTTTTATCGATGAAAAGGGTATTATCAATGCGATTGGTTATTATGTAGTTGGTCGTTGTCATGCCAGGAAGAAGTTCCTCCTTAAAGTTCTGCAGCTTGACTTTGACTTTAAAACCGTTTTGAAACTCCCCCGGTATCTCCTGTCCAATATTTGCAATACTAATGATCTGTCCGATAAAGGTTTTATTGGGGAATGCATCTATTACAATATTGACCTGCTGATCAAGTTTGATCTTGGCTATGTCAATTTCTTTCACATACATCTCTGAAATGAGGGTGTTTAGATCAGGCAATGTTGCGATAAGCGGCATCCACCTTCCTACGCGCGACCCGACTTTTACTTTTTGTCCGTTGTAACCATTACCATAAATCACCATACCATCGGCTGGTGATTTTACAGTTAATTCACTACGGAGTTGCTCCATCAGGTTTTTTTTGTTTTCATACCGTTTTACTTTTCTCTCGTTTCTGGCAATGATTGTTTTGTGTTTTTGAGTTTTGGTTATCAGATCACGCTGGGATTTGGACAGTGATCGTTGGGCTTTTTCAAGCTCAATGGATGTTTGTCGTTGTACCGCCTTAGACTCAAAAGATGATTGCTCTACTTTTAATTCAGCATCCAATACTCTGTCACGCTCTTTTTGAATGGTTTCACGTTGTGCTTCTAATGCCAGGGTTGAATCAATTTTGGCATCTTCAACCAAAGTATATAATTCATTAAGCTTTTCATTGACAGAAGTAAGATTTTCTTCTACTTCGGTAGGTTCAAGTTGAGCTACTTCGTCGCCTTTTTTTACGATTTTACCTTCTTCAACCAGACTCATGATTTTCATGGCCCAGATATCCACTTCATCATTAAAGCTTACCTCCGGTACTGTGATATCAACTGCTTTTTCAGCTTTCAGCTCACCTGTGACTTCAACGAATGTTTCAAAAAGACCTTTTTCGACTGTTACGGTCTTGTGTGAATCCGACATCACTTTCCAGGGTTGCCAAACGATGACAATTAAAAGTATGACTGGGGCTACAATAAAGCTTAGTTTTCTTTTGCTCATATTACTATTCAAGAAGGTAGTCTAACGATTTGATTAATGATTCATCGCGCTCAAAATCATACAGTGTGATTTGTCGTATAATATAATAGCCACGCCAATAACTTGATAACGCGTTTATATAATTGCGTTTTGCATTATCAAGATTATTACGGGCAGCATTTAATTTTAAGACATCAACTTTGTCGATCATAAAACGTTGTTTGGTGACATTGAATCCTAATTGTGCCACCGTATCTGCTTTTGCAGATATTGCCACTTGCTCTTCCTGTAAATTGAACTCCAGGATATTCATAATGACATCTTGTTCAAAGTCAATAAGAGCTTGCTTTACTTCTGCTTCTGTAACTTGTTTGTTTGATTTAGCCATTTTGATCTGTCCGCGTCTTGTTCCCCAATCGATAATTGGGGCATTCAGACTTACGCCCAATCCGCGATCGTCGCCAAAAGGTGAGGAATAAGAATCACTAATGTCATTGGCTTGTTTATTAATTCCCAGATTGGCTCTTAGATCAGCGCTAAGGCCACTGGTTGCTTTTGTTCTGGCAATGCTTTCATTGGCAGCTATCATCCGTCCCTCAAGAGCCAGTATTTGAGGATTGTTTTCTTTAGCCAGTGTCAAAGCCTCTTCAGCCTTAACCTTTAAGGAAGGTATTTCATCGGGGATAAGTGGTATTATAACCAGGTCTTTGTCAAAGCCTAAAAATGAATTCAGAGTATTACGGGCCTGTTGCAGGTTCACTTGTGCGCGTGTTCTTGACATCTTGGCATTAAGGTAAGTTAATTCAAGATCAAGTAATTCATCCTGGGTAACGGTTCCGATCTGAAAACGACCTTTACCTACATTGAACAAGGTATCGGCATTGGCCAGGTTGGTTTCAGCTATTTTAAGATCTATTTCTGCACCAACAGAATTGAAGAAAACGCGCACAGCCTGTTCTGATAAAGCTTCCATATCTGAAAGGAATGACTTTTTGGCTTGTTCAAACTCAAGGGGTTTAAGCTTTGATTGCCATTTAAACTCATTATATCCTGTTAAGGGTTGACTCAATTTGATGCTTATTGGTACTGTTCTGTAGCTGATATTGCCCGATTCAATATTCTCCATGCGAGAGAAGTCAGAGTTAAGGCTTAATCGACCGCCTGTAAATGTAACATTCTGGTTAAGTGACAAGCCAATGTCTGATGAAATGCGTTCGTCAGGAACAAAATCATATTCACCGGTAACAGAGTTGTATTGCACTGAAATTGAGCGGTTATAATTAAAAGGTGTGGTGTTAATTCTTAAGCCGGGTAATTGTGAAGCTTTAAAACTGCGATATTCCCAGTAGCTGGCCAGGTACATATTTTTAGACCGGAAGCTGGAAAGTGATTGAAGTTTAGCTAAGTTAATGGCTTCTTCAAGTGTTAATCGCATTTGTTGTCTGGTAGTATCAGGTACCGATTGGGCATTAGCGGTAAAGCTGACTAATAAAAGTAAAAGTATATATTTTATTAAGCGCATGGTTTAATGTCTTAAGGATTCAACAGGATCTTGGTTGGCTGCACTTTTGGCAGGAATGTATCCGAATATTATTCCGACGGTTGCCGAAACGCCAAAAGCTACAATTATTGAGAAGAATGATACAATTGTTTTAATGTCTGCCGTTATCTGAATAAGGTGCGCAAGTAAAACGCCAAGTACAATGCCGATGAGGCCTCCTGAAATACTAATTAAAGTAGACTCGGCTAAAAATTGTACAATAATATCTTTACGGGAGGCACCAATTGCTTGTCGGGTTCCGATTTCCCGTATACGTTCCCATACAGATGCCAGCATTATATTCATAATGCCAATACCACCAACAATTAGTGAAATTCCGGCAATGGCACCTAAGACAATATTGAATATCTCATTGGTTTTTTGTTGTTGCTTGAGTAATAGCTCCGGGACTGTTACCTCAAAATCATACATGTTTGAATGTCGTCTGAGTATAAGTCTTTTAATGATATCGGCAGTGGCCGATAGCTGTTCCGTTTCATCAACCTGAACAATTATTTTATCAAGTTGGTGCATGGTTTTTCCACTTGACTGAGGTATTTCCTCTTCATCATTACCTCCCATAAAAAACACGAAGCCACCACCAGCCATGTTATCCATTACTTCAGGTTTTATGGCTCCTTTATCCTGGAACCGTAACAACATGGTTTTAATCGGGATGATAATTTTATTGTCGCTGCTACTAATGCCCATTTCATCAGAAGCAGAGGTTGTAAAGTCTCTTTTTTCGATGGTGCCTATAACTTGTAGCCAAACTTGTCCACATTTAATATACTGTCCTATCGGATCAATTTGGTTGAAAAACTTCTCTTTTATATTATTGCCAATAATACATACAGGAACACCTTTAGCTGTTTGTTGCTCGCTGAATATTCGTCCTTTATCAATCCTGATATTCAACATCTCAAAATAGTCTTTAGATGTTCCTTCCAGAGTGACCGGATAGCTTTTACCCTGCTTTATCGCATGATAATTTATTGAAACAACCGGGCTGACCTTCTTTACCGATGGAATGGTTTGAGCAATGGCTGATGCATCCATAGAGTGCAGGCCTCGTGAGAATTTTCGTTTGGTTTTTTCACCATTAGCGGTATTGGTTTCAACTTCAGTTGATTGTTCAACCGGTGTAATAATGATGTTATTGACACCAACTAATTTTATTTGCTCCAGCACTTCTTGCTGTGCGCCTTTTCCGATTGCCAGCATACTAATTACTGCTGCTACTCCAAACATAATACCCAGCGCTGTAAGCAGCGATTTAAGTTTATTGGAAAGAATAGCCTCAATGGCGATAATTACATTATGCGAATAACGTAAATATATTTGATGGGGTGATTTTTTCATTGGTTTGGCATTGTTAATTATTTTTTAAACTGTCACTCGCCATAAGCATTTGCTTATAAATGTCAATGCCTTCAAATGCTAATTTTTCACTCTCAGCAGGTTCATTCATTAATAATATAGCTCCTTCTGTGCCTCCTTTAACTATTTGAATGTGATTTTCATTGCTTATTCCCGGTTGAATTATTTGCTTACGATATTTGCCTGCATCATCTTTAACATATACATAACTCAGTGAGTCGTTAGTGAATACAGCTTCAATAGGAATGTATAGTGCTTCTTTCAAATTCGCAGTGTTTATGACATTACTGGTTGTCATTGCCGGACGCAGATCCTTATCAGTTCCATCAACTTTGATGGTAACTTCAAACACTTTTGCATCACCGTTAGGAATGACCTGTCCGATATTGGCTACAGCTATCACTTCGCCATCAAACGATTTTTCAGGAAATGCATCAATACCAACTTTTACTTTTTGACCTGTTTTAATTTTTGAGATATCTATTTCATTGATAAACGTTTTAGATATCATTGAACTCAAATCGGGTAGTTCAGCAATCTTAGGTCGCCAGCGACTAATGGTAGAACCAGCTTTAATTTTTTTTCCAAAGCGATCGAAGCTATAGATTACCAAACCCGGTTTGGGAGCCTTAACATCCAGGACCTTAAATAACTTGTTGATGTCATTAACCTTATTTTGCCTGTTTTTGACTTTTTCATAAGCGCGGTATACCTTGTATTCATCCTGCTTTTGTTTTAGCGTATAGTTTCGTTTCTTCTGTTCCAGGTCCCTCAATGTACGCTCAACATCCAGTTTTGACTGTCTTTTTACTGCGGGAGATTCATAAACCGACTGTTCCAGAATTAGTTTCTTCTCTTCCAGATCAACAGCTGCATTCAGTAGCTCATCACGTAAAGTGCTTAAATTTAAATTGGTGTCTATTTTGGCATCTTCATAGGCATTTAAAGCTGTTTCCAATTCATCATCGGCTTTGGTTTTCAATTCTTCAACTGCTGCATGATCGAGTGTTGCCACATAACTGCCGGAATCAACAACGGTGCCTTCCTCGATAATATGCGTTACTTTAATTTCATAAAGATCAATGTTTCTGCTTGATATTTCCTTGGGTAAGACAATGAGTTCGGAGTTTTCTGTCTGAAGCTGACCTGTAGCATAAACTTCAGCTATAAATTCGCCCTTTTTAATTTTTGTAGTCAGGTAAATATCTGAATCATCGGAATTTGGGAGTAGAAAGAAAAGCGCAATAATTGCCAGTATAGCAATACTTAGGATTAAGTAGATTCTATTGTTCATAATTCTCAAAAGGTTTTCAACTACGATTATAGTTAAAAACTTATAGATATGAGCGAAAAAAAGCCCGCTAATTAGCGGGCTTATTGTTAAATGTTGTTAAATATTATTGTTAAATCAACGCTTTAATATCGCTTATGATAGTCTGTGCTAAATTATCAGCAGCTAACATTGATTGACCTTCTGCATAAATACGAATAATAGGCTCGGTATTGGACTTGCGCAATTGTACCCATTTATCAGGGAAGTCAATTTTTAAACCGTCTATGGTATTAATATTTTCGTTTTTGTATTTTTCTTCAATGCTTTTTAAAATACCATCTACATCAATTTCAGGGGTTAGTTCAATTTTATTTTTTGAGATGTGGTATTCCGGATATTGAGCTCTGAGATCAGAACATTTAATACCTTTTTTTGCCAAATGAGTCAGGAATAAGCCGATACCAACTAGGGCATCGCGGCCATAATGGCTTTCAGGATAAATTACACCGCCATTTCCTTCACCGCCAATCACTGCATTGTTCTCTTTCATTTTAGCGACAACATTTACTTCACCAACAGCAGCAGGTTCATATTCTCCGCCTTGCGCACGGGTTACATCAGCGAGGGCACGAGAAGATGACAGGTTGGAAACAGTGTTGCCTTTTTTATGTGATAAAAGGTAATCAGCAACAGCAACAAGGGTATACTCTTCGCCAAACATAGAACCGTCTTCATTAATGATAGCCAAACGGTCAACATCAGGGTCAACAACAAAGCCAACATCAGCTTTCTTATCTTTTATAACTTTCGAAATCTCGGTTAGATTTTCAGGCAGTGGTTCCGGGTTGTGTGGGAATTGGCCATTAGGCTCACAATATAATTCAATTATTTTTTGAACACCAAGAGCTTTCAACAGAGCTGGTATAGCCACACCACCCACACTATTAACGCAATCAATTGCCACTGTGAAATCGGCTTTCCTGATTGCATCTGCATCAACCATCTTAAGGTCTAAGACATGTTGAATGTGGAAATCATTATAAGTGTTATTAACTGAAACTTTCCCTAAGTCATCAACTTCTGCAAAGATAAAGCTTTCCTCTTCTGCAATTTTTAATACCTCTGCACCATCTTCTGCAGTTAGGAATTCACCTTTTTCGTTGAGAAGCTTTAAAGCATTCCATTGTTTCGGATTGTGGCTTGCGGTTAGAATAATCCCACCTTGTGCGTGTTCGTTAGTTACGGCTATTTCAGTTGTAGGAGTAGTTGCCAGTCCAATGTTGATAACATCTATACCTAGTCCCTGAAGACTACCGATTACAAGGTTGTTAACCATTTCGCCGGAGATGCGGGCATCCCTACCAACAACTACTTTGATACGGCCGTTATGTCTCTGTTTCGCCCACTGGCCATATGCAGAAGCAAATTTAACTACGTCGAGGGGAGAAAGTCCTTCTCCTGAGCGACCTCCAATGGTGCCCCTGATTCCAGAAATGGATTTTATTAAGGTCATAAGTCAATCGTTTTTATTGTGAGTATGCAAATTTGGTTGATATTTTTTAAAAAGCCAATATTTTCTTACGAAACATTTTTTAGTTGAATTAAACGCAAAAAACAATCTTACATATACTTTCGAATGCTTGAGTAGTGTAAGTCCTGTTTCTTTCATTTTATATTTTACTTTTATTTTTAAACTATTAGTCTCTTTTTCAACTCTTTTTTATCAACTTTGCAAAATTATTTAAATGTTCATGCAATGTTTTGTGCATGAATGAGGTAACTGATTATAGAATGAGTAGAGATTTCAATAAAAGGGGCGGAAAGAAGCAATTTGGGAAACCATCTTATGAAAAAGAAGGTGGTAAATCTTTTAAAAGAGCGGGAAGAGAAGAAAATATTCCTGAATTTTCACGTCGCAAACCTGTTGCAAAAAAGGTGGATCAAAAAGAGCCTGTGGTAAAGGATACCATGCGATTAAATAAATATATTGCCAATTCGGGTGTGTGCAGTCGACGAGATGCAGATAAGCTGATCGAGAAAGGTGAAATTACTGTTAATGGTAAGGTGGTTAAAGAACTAGGAACTACTGTTAGTTATAAGGATGATGTTCGTTACAAAGGGAATAGACTGAATCCTGAAGAAAAGGTATATGTTCTCTTGAATAAGCCCAAAGGCTATGTTACAACGGTGGAAGATAAGCATGCTAAACAAACTGTTATGGATTTAGTGGTGGATGCTTGTGATCAACGTATTTATCCGGTTGGAAGGTTGGATAAACAAACAACGGGATTGTTACTTTTAACCAATGATGGAGAGTTAACTAAAATGCTGACTCATCCAAAATATAATGCCAAAAAGATTTACCATGTTTTTACAGATAAACCTGTTTTTGCAAGTCATATTGATCAGCTGGCACAGGGTATAACTCTTGAAGACGGACCAATTCATGCTGATGCGATCAGCTTTGTTGAGAAAGAGGATAAAACACAGGTTGGTGTTGAAATTCATTCAGGTCGTAACCGTATTGTAAGGCGTATGTTTGAATATCTTGGTTATAAGGTAATGAAACTAGATCGTGTGTATTTTGCCGGGCTAACGAAAAAGAATGTTCCGCGAGGTAAATGGCGATATTTAACCGATAAAGAAGTGACCAGACTAAAAGCCGGAATGCTTAAATAATTCTTTCCCCTGTTAATCTCGAATAACAGGGGATATTTTTTATTTCCATATCTGTTTTTTAAATTTCGATATTATAACAATACATAATCAGCCGATTAATGAAAAAGATATTGAGTGCTTTGTTTCTTTTAATCATAACAAGTGTTTATTCCTGGGCGCAAATACAATCGTATAAAGGACAGGTGCTTGATATAGAAACAAACCAGCCAGTAGCTTTTGTAAATATCGTTTATGGCGAAGGAGCCGGTACCGTAACTGATATTGATGGTCGATTCGAAATACAGACAAATCTATCAGTAAAGGAATTAAAAGTAAGCTGCCTTGGATACGAGCTTAAGGTTATTGGAATTAGAGACTTGTCGCCTGACGGTATCATTTATCTTGATCCTTTAAAATATACCCTGCCAACAATTGATGTATTGCCATCTGAAAATCCGGCGCTAAAAGTCATGAGGCAGGTTGTTGAGAAACGCCATACGCACAACCCTGACAACTATGAGCCATTTAGTTGTATCATGTATCATAAAATGATTCTGGATTACGAATGGCCCCGGATGTTGAATGAAGAAGAGATCAATGAACTGAAAGATTCGCTGGGGCTGGAGAAAGATAGCTATTTGTTCTTATTTGAATCTGTTTCAGAGAAAAGGCATCTGAAAAAAGGAATTGGAAAAGAGAAAGTTATATCAGGACGTGTGAGTGGTCTAAAGGATCCATTATTAGCTTCATTTCCTGCTATGTTGCAACCTTTTTCTTTTTATAATCAATACATTAAACTTTTAGGGTATTTGTATCTCAATCCTGCCTCGAAGCCCGGGCTATCATCTTATCAGTTCATATTAGAGGAAACATATACAAATGCTGAAGGAGATTCGGTTTTTTATATCTCCTACAGGCCAAAGTCAGACAAGAGTTTTAGAGGATTGAATGGTGCATTTCATATCGATGGGAAATCAATGGCAATTAAAACAGTCTCTGCCACAACAATAGGCACGGAGAATGGCATGCGATTGTTTATAAGGCAGAACTATCAACCCGCAAATAATGGTTTGTGGTTTCCAAAACAGCTGGAGAGTAGTTTGGAGTTTGGAAGTCTCGGGGCAGCAAGGCAATTGCCTTTCCCAATGATAGGAACAGGTAAGAGCTATATAACGGCTATTAATACAAATCCGGATTTCGATGCGAAAGAATTCGACAATATTGCAATGGAAGATGTGTCCTCATCTCCTTCATCTCCTTCTGTAGAAGGTTTCAGGTATGAACCATTAACTGCCCGTGATTCATTGACGTATCATATCCTGGATAGCATTGGTCGCAAAAATCATCTTGACGCATTGATAAAAACGCAGATCTCATTATTAAAGGGTTACCTGCCAATGGGTAAGCTCCAATTGGATTTGTCCAAAATAATAGACTATAATGATTTTGAAGGATTGAAACTGGGAGCTGGAATTTATACAAGTCCGGAATTGTCTGATAAGTTTTCAACCGGTGGTTATTATACATATGGTTTCGGGGATAAAAGAAGCAAGTATGGGTTGAAGTTTGAACTTACTCCATATAAAAATAAAGATTATCGTTTTTACATTAAGTATCATGATGATGTTTATGCAACAGGTACTTACGAGTTTATTGATGGAGTTAAAACATTGTCCAGTGAACGCTTTAGTCGATTTTTAACTGAAACAATGGATTTAAGTGAAGGTTGGACAACGGGTGTTGATTTGAGGTTTCTTAAGTATTTTAAAGCAGGTATATTTTATGCCGAGAATGACATTGTGCCACAAAAGACCTATAAATTTCAGGATGATGATATTGCCGCTTCTTTTGACATTAAAGAGGTTGGTATTAAATTGAAATGGGCCAATAAGGAGAACTTTGTGAATTCTCCTTTAGGCATGATATCTAACGGCACTAATTGGCCTGTCATATGGTTAAATGCTACAATGGGAGATGGCCAGTCTGCAGATGAAAAGTATTCGTATAAGCACTTTGAGTCAAGGCTACATAAGCAATTTAATTATGCTAATTCAATGTATACTACGTTTCGCATTGAGGGAGGCTATATGAGTGGTGATTATCCAAATACATTGCTTTATAGTGCAATGGGAAGCTATAAATCGTTTACTGTTTTGGTTCCCTATACATTTGGTACTATGCGGCTGAATGAGTTTGGGACCAATAAGTTTGCAGCTTTGTATTTTTCGCACGGTATACCCCTGGCCTTAAATAATGATAATCGCATTAAACCCGAGATTGTTTTTAGTACAAATGTGGCCTTTGGTGATGCGCCGGAGGGCGTTTCAACATTTAATAAGGGCTACTATGAATCAGGGCTTTATTTAAAGAATTTATTCTCTAACTTTATCTTCCAGTATGGATTGTCAGTGCATTATCGCTATGGTGAATATCAGTTGCCAGATGCGGCAGATAACTGGGCTTTTAAGCTTGGGCTTGAGTTTGCTTTCTAAAGAAGTGTACTGATAAAGCTGAGAAGTAACCATAGAATTGGTAAACCTTCAATATTCAGGTTGATATAGTCTTGTGATGAATTATTTCTGACTTTATTTAAGGCAACCAGGCCTATTACAAGGAATGCGGTACTTGTAATGAGTAAGGGGTATGAAAAGAAAGCCGATAAATGGATCAGGACTGCGCATGTCAGACATGCCTGAGATAGAATGATAGAATTGCTGATACCTATTATTTGGGGTATTGTTTTCATTTTTTTGTTGTCGATATTTGTATCACGGATGTCAAACGGAATAGTGATTGCAAAAATAAACAGCCATATACAACTGTAAATTGATATTGCCTGGCTTTTATCAAGAGGGTTTAATGGTAGTGTGCATAGTAGTGTACAGACAGATGTTACTATCAGTATTTTAATGCCGGGTATCCAGCGTAACCCCATGTTTCTGCTTGTGGGCAAGATATATAAAGCCGATAAAAAGCTAAAGATGACGAACTCTGGTCGTATTAATTTAAATATTTGAATCACTAATATATAACAGGTTATTATTGTCGAGAATACTGCAATAAGCATAGGGAGCTTAAATTGCTCCATCCACTTTCTTCTGTCCTGATTTAATTTATATGGTGATATGAAAAAAACTAACCAGTACATGTAATTATACCCGATAAATGCAATCAATAGAATGAAAAAGTGAAGTAAGGAGGGAGAGGGAGTATCATGTATAGTTGTAACTAAACTAATGGATGCTAATGATAAGGCAACCAAAAAGTTAGAATAGACTATGGTCTCTTTGATTTTTTGATAGTTAAGAAATTTACTCTTAGCCAACTTTACTTATATTGTGGAGTGTTGAAGGCGCTTTAATGGCGATGTGGTTACCATCAATACTTATTATACCACTATCTTTGAAATCTTTAAGTACACGAATTAAACTTTCCTTGGAGACGCTTGACAGATCGGCAATATCCTGACGGCTTAATGTAGTGTGAAAATGCTTGGCATCATATACCTCAGACAAATATAAAATAGTGTTGGCAACCCGTCCGGTCATTTTTTTATGCGAAAAGTTGATTAGTTGACTATATAAATCGTTGGTTATTTGGTGGTTGAGTTTGAGTATGTTTTCTGCAAATAAGTTGTTATTACGGAATGCCTTTGTAAACGCTTCAACACTGATCAGGCATGTATCCATCTCAGTCAGTGCACTAACCGAAAAGTGATTGCGATTGTCGGTAAATAAACCTGGGCTAACAATGAAATCGCCCTCTTTCAGTATTTTTATGATTATGTTTTTGTTTTCAAGACCTTTGATGTAAAGTTTGGCATATCCCTTTTTAATGCATATGATATTTGTACACCGGGTACCTTCTTTAACGATCGTTTCACCTTTCTGATAGATGACTTTGCAATGCGATTCCTTAAAAGAGTTTAGTTCATCTACACTAAGAGTGTCAAAGCCTTGGAACTTAACATGGCATAGGTTGCAGTCTGTTATATCAATAATCTTATTTGTCATCCTAGTACTTTAATGATGAAATAATGTGAATTTGAAAATAGATATATTTTATTAAATCAGCAAATGGGTAACCCTTGTGTGTTATGTATTTTTAGTTGCCATACTATTAATGGGATTGTGTATGAGAATGATATGGTTCTTTTGTTTAGTTGGATTGAATATAAATAACGATAGGCTTCTTTAATTGAATGTGCTCTCGTAAGTATTAGGTAATCAGGTTAATAGATGTCATTTATTGATTTATGTCAATGATTAAATGTATAAGTTACATCGTGAAAAATCAAGTATTAATGTTTAAAATTGTTTAAGAAATTTGTAAATAAAATACGTAATACTTCATTAAGTCCAATGTTATGAAAAAGTTTAAACAAGTAATTTTTCTGGTAATTATGGCCATGGCGGTGGCTTTTACTAGTTGTACAAAAGAAGGACCACAAGGCCCTCCGGGAGAAAACGGAACTGATGGGATAGATGGTACAAACGGAGTGGATGGAATTGCGGGTTGTGTGGAATGTCATAATAATGATGCAGATATTAAGCTAAAGACATCGCAATTCATGTTTTCTAAGCATTATCTAGGTGGTGTTGAGAAAACTGGTTATGGTGACAGATATGGTGGTTCATGTAGCATGTGTCACACACACCAGGGCTTTATCCATGCTGTTGAGAATGGAAATAATGATGGTGGCGCTCATGCAGAAGCAAATGCAATGACGTGTTATACTTGTCACCAGATTCATGTAAGCTATACGCGCGACGATTATGCAATGAATCATGAAGGTGCTATTAGTTTGATTATGAATGATGCCGCTTATTTTGATGGTGTGACTGTTGATGTTGGTGAGCCTTCAAACACATGTGCTAAATGTCACCAGGCACGTAACCGAGGAACGGATACTCCTGATTTAAACTCTACCGAAAGTAAATTAATAACTTCAGGTCATTATGGCCCACATTATGGAACGCAAGGGATTATTCATGGTGGTAAAGGTGGGTATTTTGCACCAGATGCCGAGGATGGAGCTCATAATTGCGTGAGTTGTCATATTAACCGAGGTGCAACAACAGAAAATGGCGGCGAATATTACGGAGGACATGCCTTCAATCTTAACCGTAAAGTATATGATGAGGAAACAGGTGAGATGACAGAATACTATGCATATACAGATGCTTGTACTGAGTGTCATACATCACTTGATGGTAATTTTGATGTTAACGGTATTCAGGCTGGTGTAAGAGCTAAGTTAGAAGCTTTGAAGGCAGAGTTGATGCTGCAAAATATTATGGATGATCACGACCATATTATTACAGGTGGAACATATACACAAGAACAATTGGCAGCATTCTGGAACTATAAGTTAGTTAAAGATGACGGTAGTTATGGAATCCACAATAAGACATATGCCAATAATCTATTGGATGGCGCATTAAGTGCTCTTCAAAATTGATAAGTTATTTTAAGCTGCTTTTAATTTCTTAAAGGCAGCTTTTAAGGTTGTCAGAATCAGTTTAGTACTCAATTTAAACTTATCAACTCCATGAAAGAGAAGAACAGAATTTGGTTGCTTTTGTGCTTGTTACTTATGGTAGCTTATGCATGCGACTATAAATTTATAAAACCAGATGAAGGTGATCCTATCGATCCGGAAGAGCCAATAAGCTTTTCGGCTGAAGTTGAGCCTATTTGGACAACGCAAAGCTGCACTAACTGCCACAATGGTAGTGGTTTGTTTAGCTTGAAGCAGGGTGAAGCTTATCAATCTTTAGTTAATAATAATTTGTTGGACTTGGAGAATTCAGATAATAGCTTGATTGTTAAGGTGCCTGGCTCAAGTGGATTGCACGCTGATTATACATATGTTAGTAACCAGAAATTAATTATCACTACCTGGATTGATCAGGGAGCAGAGGATAACTAAAAACGATTACAATGAAAAAATTATTATACCTGATTGTTTTGGTGTTGTTTTCTGGTAACTTAGCATTGGCACAGGAAGAAGCACCCGTTGAAAAGAAAGTAGATAAACCAGTACGTTCTCCATGGGAGTCCGGTACCCTGGTTAATCATCAAACAAGTGTAACGCAATATAAGAACACCCTGGAGATGGTGATTAGTCACCGCTTTGGTACTATTGATAATGGTATCAGTGATGTGTTTGGTATTATGGCACCAGGTGCCAATATTCGTATTGGGTTTAATTATTCTATTCTGGATAATCTGGTTGTTGGTTTTGGTACAAACAGCCAAAAGAAATACCAGGATTTCCAGGCAAAGTACACGCTTTTTCAGCAAACACGTGAAAACACCATTCCATTAAGCTTAACTTTTTATGGAAATGCAGCAATAGATGGAAGGGAAGATGAAGTATTTGGTGTAGATTATGAATTTACTGACCGAATGTCTTATTTCTCCGAGGTGATTATCGGCCGAAAGGTGAATGATTGGCTATCGCTTCAGGCAAGCGCTAATTTTACGCATTATAATGCAGTAGATAGTTTATTGGATAATGATAAAGTCGGCCTTGGTTTCGGGGGGCGTATAAAGTTTAGTCCACAATCATCATTAACACTTGAATTGGGTGTTCCGTTAAAGATTGAAAGCGTATCGCAACATACCTCATTTACGAATCATCCAAAACCTCATTTTTCAATTGGTTACGAAGTGTCAACAAGTACACATGCATTTCAAATATTCCTGACAAATGGTCTTGGAATCTTGCCTCAGGAATTATATATGCATAACTTGAGTGAGTTTGATAGTGAAAGCATTCGTTTTGGCTTTAATATCACACGATTGTGGAATTTCTAGTTAATAATCGATAAAAGTTGAAATAATGAGAAAGATGAAAATGTCCTTAGCATTAAGCTGCATGTTAGTAATGTTAAGCTTTGTATTAATGTCATTTGTTCAGGAAAAGAAGCCTTGGGATATTCCTGCTAAATACCAAAGTATGAGGAATCCGCAGGCTGCTGACGATGCTGAGATGATCAAAGTAGGCAAGATGAATTATTCACGCCACTGTAAATCATGTCATGGAAACATTGGGCAAGGCAACGGACCTAAAGCAAGAAGTATTGATGCAGATCTGGGTGACTTTACAACAGCTGAATTTCAGGCACAAAAAGACGGTGTTATTTATTACCAGTCCTTTATTGGACGTGATGAAATGCCAAATTTTGAGAAGAAAATTCCTGATGAAGAAGATCGTTGGGCAATTGTAACGTACATCCGTACTCTAAAAAAATAGAGGAATCGCCATTATTAATAAAACTGCCCGTACAAAAGGTTTCGACTTTTTGCAGGCAGTTTTTTTGTTTTATCTATTAGTGAATTTTATAATGATTCAAAAAATACGAATATTACCAATTTGTTTCATCATTTATTTGACCGGCTTTGGCTGGAGTATGTTAGCTCAGGATGTTGCTGATAATACCCAATGCTTAAAGTGTCATGGTCAGGTTTTTTATGAATACCACAATGAATGGACAGATCAAATAGACAGGAAACCACTCAATCCGTTTCATCATATCGATAGTGTTAAATTACATTCGTCTGTACATAAGATGTTTGCCTGTGTTGATTGTCATTCGATGGAGTATGAGACATTTCCCCATAGCGGTGAATTAAGACTTGAAGAAAAGTATCAATGTATGGATTGTCATGGAGGTGACGATACATTTGCTAAGTTTAACTTTGAGGGTATTGAGGCTGCATTTATGGAAAGTGTTCATTACAAGAAATCAGATGAACGTTTTAATTGCTGGATGTGCCATGATGCTCATGGATACGAGTTGGCATTAAGGGAAGATAAACCAATTGTCGAAGTTGTGAAGACAAGTAATGGGATGTGTCTTAGTTGTCATGATAATAAATTCAAATACGGCTTGTTATCTGACCAGGAGCCTCAAAGCATGGCCGACATACACTCTTGGTTGCCAAACCAGACAAGGCACTTCAACAAAGTTAGGTGTGTGGATTGCCATACAAAAGTACAGTCTGATATCCTTGTAGCCCATACGATTTTACCAAAAGAGGAAGCTCTAAGAAATTGTGTACAATGTCATAGTTCCAATTCGGTTTTGATGGAGTCTTTATATGCACATCGTGCTAAAGAGAGTCGTGCGGAATCTGGTTTTTTTAATGCTGTTGTCCTGAATGAGGGATATATAATAGGGGCGAATCGTAATAAGACTCTGAATTACGTGACGATAACTCTGTTTGGATTGTTGATTTTAGGTTTATTAATTCATGCAAGTTTACGTATCATCTTATCTAAAAAGAAATAACATGAGTGATAAAATATATTTATATCCTGTTTGGGTAAGAATCTGGCATAGTCTTAATGGTCTGCTTTTTCTGGTGCTGCTGGTTTCAGGCTTAAGTATGCAATATTCCAACCCCGAGTATCCTCTATTGCCATTTGAACTGGCTGTTTCAAGCCATAATATTTCAGGTATAGGAATCGTTTTTTTATACATATTCTTCCTGGTTGCATTTGTATTTACATCCAACAAACGACATTATCGAATTAATAGTAATGGATTGTTTGTTCGCTTGGTTACTCAAATTAAATATTACACCATTGGAATATTTAAGGGTGAACCTACTCCATATCCAATAACTGAAGAAGGTAAATTTAATCCATTACAACAGCTGACCTATGTTTTGATGTTGTTTGTATTGTATCCTATGCTGATGCTGACTGGTTTGGCCTTAATGTTTCCTGAAGTTATAGTTGACAATATATTTGGAGTTGGAGGGACATTGTTGACTGCATTATTACATGCCGGAACGGGCTTTTTTGCCAGCCTTTTTTTAGTGATACACCTTTATTTTGCGACCATTGGCGCAACTTTTTCTTCTAATTTTAAATCGATTATTAACGGTTATCACGAAGTACATTAGAATATGGATGAAAAATCGAATCGAAGAGGGTATCTGTTTGGTATCCTCGTAGCTGTAGGCATAGTTGTTATTGGATATATCTTGAATCCTATTATTGGTATTTTAGGAATTGTCAATCTGCTTTGGCCACAAAATCTTTATTTTGTACTCCTGTTGGCAGGAATTGGTATGGTCCTGGGGCTGATGTCTGAATCGGTCACTAAAAAGGTGACAAATCATAAAATGCTCTTACCTTCAGTAGTTGCATTGGGAATATTAGCTGTGTTCGTTTTGCTTAAGCCAAATGGTTTTGATAGTATAATAATGAATAAAATGTTGGCAACGCCAGCATTGCTCTTATCAATTGTTGTTTTTGTAGCAGGGGGAGCATTTGTTTCGGCAAAACTCCGATTCTTTAAAAACAATTGGTCACAGATTCTATCTATGATCGCTTTCCTTCTTTTTAGTTATTCAACTGTTGTGTCACAGCATGATTACTATCGGCTTTCAATGCGAATTGGAACTGACAGAACGTTGTTTGAAGCCGAAGATAGTAATGGAAAATATTACCGATTACCATTTGCGGTAAAGCTTTTGCCTGAGGTGGAAGGAGGGAGTGAAACTTTGGTTCGCTTCTTTAAGACTGTTGATGATTTTATTGATGTAAACATGAATTCTACAGGTAATTATAGGCTAAAAGGCTGGGATATCAGGAAGGATAATGCTAGCGAGGTTAATTCCGGGCATATTGATCTGAAGTTAATCTTTGATCGATGGATTGAGCTAAAGTATATCAGTTTAGGTTTGTTAATTATCAGTTTGATAATCAGACTTAAATATTAGTGTTGAGTTTTATATAAAAAGAAAAGGGTAATCTAAACAGATTACCCTTTTTATTTTATCAAAAGAGGTCTTAGATTACGCTCGCAATCTTATCGCTCTTGTATTTGCCATCTTTAAGTTTTTCCTGAACTTCACGGAATGCTTTAATAGTATAATCCACATCTTCCATAGTGTGAACAGCTGTAGGGATGATACGAAGCATAATCTGATCCTTAGGAATTACCGGGTAAACAACGATCGAACAGAAAATGTTGTAATTCTCACGAAGATCCATTGTTAACTGTGTTGCTTCAGCTACATTTCCTTCTAGGAATACTGGAGTAACAGGAGATTCAGTTTTACCTAAATTAAAACCAGCATCTTTAAGTCCTGTTTGTAATCTTTCAACTACTTTCCAAAGGTTAGCTTTGTGCTCGGGTTCGTCACGCAACATTTCCAAGCGTTTAAGGGCGCCCATTACCATTGGCATTGGTAATGATTTCGCAAAAATTTGCGAACGCATATTATAACGAAGGTAGTTAACAACCTCTTCAGTACCCGCAACAAAACCACCAATTCCGGCCATAGACTTGGCAAATGTATTAAATACAACATCAATTTGATCTACAACACCATAGTGCTCGGCTACACCAGCACCGGTTTTACCCATTGTACCAAATCCGTGTGCATCATCAACCAGGATACGGAAGTCGTATTTTTCCTTTAATTTAACAATGTCTTTCAAATTACCTAAGTCACCTGCCATGCCAAATACACCTTCAGTGATCACAAGAATACCACCTCCTGTTTCGTTGGCACGTTTTGTAGCGAACTTCAGCATCTTTTCGCACTTGTCCATTTCGTTGTGTGCAAAAACGAAGCTCTTACCACCTTTAGCTTTATGCAGGAAGATACCGTCCATGATACATGCATGTGATTCAGAATCATATACAATTACATCATTACGGCTCACCAATGTATCAATGATTGATACCATTCCCTGGTAACCGAAGTTAAGCAGGTAAGCATCTTCTTTTCCTACGAATTCAGCTAGTTTCGATTCTAACTCTTCGTGTTTACTTGTTTGTCCTGACATCATACGGGCACCCATAGGATATGCCATACCGTATTCAACAGCAGCATCTGCATCTGCCTTGCGAACATCAGGGTGGTTAGCTAAACCAAGGTAGTTGTTTAAACTCCATGTAAGTACTTCTTTTCCACGGAATTTCATTTTTGGACTTATTTCCCCTTCTAGTTTTGGGAACATGAAATAACCGTGTGCTTCTTTTCCATATTGGCCCAAAGGACCCATATGTTCTTTTATTTTATCGAAAATATCCACTATACTGAGCTTTTAAAATTTTCGCAGCAAATGTAATGTTTTATCTTATCTTTTTGAAAGAAACCTTGTTAAAAAAGATAGGATGTTTGATTGAGTTGCTATTGTTGAGTCATTTGTTGTTTTGTGTTGTTTGAATAATAGACTGTTAGGGGGTTTTGTTCTTGAAGTCCGATTCTTTTGTTGAAGGGTAAAAACTTTGGTTGAGAAAATGTCATTGATGATTAGTGCAAACTGTTGTGCTTGTTGAATATATCAAACAGAGGGTTGTGAGGTTTAATACTAAAGATTATCTTTGCACGTTGTAAAAACAGTTTTAAGTTAACTGTGTTTATTTATAATATAAGAATCTCATAATATTCAAATATATGAAGTTGAAATACTTAGTGTTTGTAGTTGCGTTGTTAGGACTTGTGGGAACGAGTTGTAGTAAATACCAGAAGTTATTGAAAAGTCAGGATTATGAACTTTGGTATACTGAGGCAATGAACTATTATGAGAAAGAAGATTATACCAGGGCTGCAACCTTAATGGGACAGCTTGTGAATATTTACAGGGGTACAGATAAGGCTGAAGAAGTCAATTATACTTATGCCAATTGTTTGTATGGTTTAAATGATTATTTGACAGCGGGCCATTACTATCGTGAGTATGTGAAAAATTTTCCAGCCGGTGATTATGCTGAAGAATGTCAGTACATGAGTGCGTATTGTTATTACAAGCGTTCACCAAAGCCCCGTCTTGATCAAACCACAACTGAAGATGCCATTCAGGAGTTTCAGTTGTTTATTAATATGTACCCTAACAGTGCGCGGGTTGAAGAGTCAACACGTTTAATGGATGAGTTGAGGGATAAGCTGGTGTTTAAGTCATACCTTAACGCTAAGTTATATTACAATTTGGGTGATTACATGGGTAATAACTATCAGTCGGCTGTGATTGCCGCACAAAATAGTTTGAAGGATTTTCCGGATACGAAATACAGAGAAGAGCTATCGTTCTTGATTCTGGAATCAAAATACATTCAGGCTGTAAACAGTGTGGAGGAAAAGAAAGAAGAACGTGTTCGTGATACTTTAGACGAATACTATTCATTTGTAAATGAATTTCCCGAAGGTAAGTATAGAAAGAAAGCAGATCGTATCTTTGCAGATACAGATAAGATGCTAAAAGGATATAATACAGAAGTAGCAGTAAATTAAAAATTATCATATGTCAATCGACTACAAAAAAACAAATGCACCGGTATCGACAGTAACTTGGGATAAGAACGAATTGTCTGAGCCAACCGGCAACATCTACGAATCAATCGTGGTTTTGGGAAAACGTGCTAATCAGATTAGCTCTGAGATGAAAGAGGAGTTAAACAAGAAGCTTCAGGAGTTTGCATCATATACTGATAATTTAGAAGAGGTATTTGAAAACCGTGAGCAAATTGAGATCTCACGTTTCTATGAGCGTTTGCCTAAACCTGTTTGTATTGCAACGCAGGAATTTGTAGAGGGTAATGTTTATCACCGCAATCCGGACAGGGAAGAATCGGCTGAGTAAAACTTAGACTGTCCTCTTTGGACAAATGTTCAGGAATTGTTTTTAAAAAATATAAAAGGTAAAGGGGAATAGTATATTCTCTTTTATCTTTTTTTATTTTTGGAGTATGCTACAAGGAAAAAAGTTTATTCTGGGAATTTCGGGCGGAATTGCAGCCTATAAATGTGCACAATTAACACGTTTATTGGTAAAGGAAGGAGCCGAAGTACAAGTGATTATGACTAAACTGGCAAAGCAGTTTATTACACCATTAACGATGGCTACTTTATCGAAGCGGCCAATTTTGGTTGAATTCTTTGACCCTGAGAATGGAGCCTGGAATAGTCATGTTGATAGTGGTTTGTGGGCGGATGCAATGATTGTGGCTCCTGCAACAGCTAATACAATGGGCAAAATGGCCAATGGGATAGCAGATAACTTGCTTATCACTACATACCTGTCAGCTCGCTGTCCGGTGTTTGTGGCACCGACAATGGATCTGGATATGTATCAGCATCCCTCAACACAGAGAAATATGGATACCTTGCGATCGTATGGTAACCACCTGATCGAACCTAATGCAGGTGAATTGGCCAGTGGTTTGATTGGAAAAGGTCGCATGGCTGAACCAGAGGAAATTGTATCACAGCTGAAAGAGTTCTTTGTAAGAAGAGAGAAACAGGATTTAACAGGGAAAAATATTCTTGTTACAGCCGGACCCACCCATGAAAAAATAGATCCTGTTCGTTTTATTGGTAATTATTCATCTGGTAAGATGGGCTATGCCCTGGCTGAAGAATTAGCTTCGCGAGGAGCCAGGGTAACATTGGTTAGTGGTCCTGCGCAAATCAAAACATGTCATCCAAATATTGAGCGAATTGATGTTGTAAGTGCAGAGGAGATGAGCTACGAGAGTAGGAGCAGGTTCAGTCAAATGAATGCAGCTATTATGTGTGCAGCAGTGGCAGATTATACACCTTTAGTTAAAGCGAATGAAAAGATCAAAAGAAAAGAAGATGAATTGTCTGTTAAGCTAAAAGCTACTACTGACATTGCAGCATCATTGGGTAAGGATAAATCTGACAAGCAAGTGTTGGTTGGTTTTGCTTTAGAGACTCAGGATGCAATGGCTAATGCCCAGAAAAAGCTTGAAAAGAAGAATCTTGATTTTATAGTTTTAAATAGCTTAAAAGATGAAGGTGCCGGATTTAATTCTGACACCAATAAAATTACCATCATCAATAAACATAATAAGGTCAAGGAATTTGCGTTAAAATCTAAAACAGATGTGGCAGTCGATGTTGTTGATGAATTAGTTGAATGTTTTTTCAATATCGGAGGCTAGTTAACTTTTAACGAGTATGAGAAAAATTGCAATTGTTCTTTTCCTGATTATAAATTCTGCGCTAATTGCGCAAGAGTTTCAATGTGCTGTTCAGGTAGTGTCGCCACAGGTGCAAAGCTCCAATAAAAAGGTGTTTGAGACCTTACAAACGGCTATTATGGAGTTCATGAATAATCAGAAATGGACGAATGATAAATTTGCTCCTGAAGAACGTATAGACTGTAATATCATGATAAATATTGCAGAGGTGATCTCGATTGATGAGTTTAAAGGTTCATTTCAGATTCAGGCTCGACGTCCGGTCTATAACTCAAATTACTATACAGTTTTGTTTAATCATCAGGATCAGGATTTTCATTTTAAATATGTTGAATTCGAACCGTTGGTGTATAATCCGAATAGTTTTGACTCAAATTTAGTAGCGGTGTTGGCTTATTATGCCAATATTGTTTTAGGGCTGGATTATGACTCTTATCAAAACAGCGGAGGTACACCCTACTTTCAAGAGGCGGAACGAATTGTGAACCGTGCTCAAAGTGCCAGGGAGTCAGGTTGGAAATCTTTTGAAGGACAACGAAATCGTTACTGGTTGACTGAAAATATTCTGAATGAATACCACCGCCCGTTGCGTCAGTGTATGTATCAATATCACAGAAAAGGATTGGATAGAATGAGCGATAAGGTTGAAGAAGGGCGTGCTGAGATTGTTAAAGCACTGGAACTTACACGAAAAGTTCATCGCCAGAGACCAAGTTCTTTTTTCACCCAGGTGTTTTTTACCGCTAAGTCTGATGAGTTGGTAAATATATTTGAAGAGTCATTCTCAATGGAAAAGGGGCGTGTTGTTGATTTACTGATGGAAGTTGACCCTGCCAATAATAAGAAATACGAAAAGATATTATCCTCAAATTAATATGCTTAAGTCATTATCAATCTCCAATTACGCATTAATCGATAAAGTTGAAGTTGTTTTCGATAGCGGTTTAACGGTTATAACAGGAGAGACAGGTGCGGGAAAATCTGTTTTGTTGGGAGCTTTGTCGCTGATTCTCGGACAGCGAAGCGATACCAATGCATTACTTAATAAAGAACAGAAATGTGTCGTTGAAGGTGAGTTTTTTATCGGGAACTATGGTTTAGTTGATTTCTTCGAAGAGAATGACGTTGATTATGATGATGTAACGATAATAAGACGTGAACTATTGCCATCGGGAAAGTCGCGTGCATTTGTAAATGATACGCCGGTTAATTTGGGTTTCCTGAAAAGTATAAGTGCTCAATTGATCGACGTGCATTCTCAGCATCAAAATCTTTTGCTTGATGATAATGGTTTCCACATGATGGTGGTTGATACCCTGGCGAACAATAAAAACTTATTGAGTGATTATTCGCAATTATTCAGAAGTTATAAAGCGCTTATTAAGGATATTGATCGGATGATAGCGGAAAATGACAAGCAAAAAGCGGATCTGGATTACATGCAATTTCAGTTTGAGCAGCTAGATTCTGCAAATCTGAAGGTTGATGAGCAACAAGAATTGGAACAGCTTTTGGAGCAGTTGTCACATGCAGAAGAAATTAAGACTAACCTGGTAGATGTTGTAAATAATTTGAGTCAGGAACCATCACCTGTTGTGGATCTGTTAGCTGATTCGGTTTCTAAGTTGGAGAAGATTAGCTCTTACCTTGCGGATGGTGAAGACTTAACAAAACGTCTTGAGTCAGCAAGAATAGATTTGAAAGATTTGGCTGATGATCTGGAGGCGCGTTCGGAGGACTTAGATTATGATCCAGACGCAGTTCAGAAAGTGCAGGAGCGCCTGGATCTTATCTATGGTTTGCAACAAAAGCATCGTGTCGAATCAATAGCCGATTTGATCTCATTGAAAGATGATCTCCAACAAAATATCGACAAGGTTAACTTTTTTGATGAAGACTTAAAGTCTAAACAAAGAGAATTGGAAAAACTGACAAGCAATTTAAATAAAGTGAGTGCTTCTATTACAAAATCTAGAAAAGAAGTTTTTGCTTTGGTGAAGTCGGGTATTGAAAAACAATTGCAGGCATTGGGTATTCCACATGCCAACTTTGTTATAAGGCATGCCTTGAATGACGATTTTACAACAAATGGTAAAGATGAGATTCAGTTCTTATTTGCGGGAAACAAAGGAGGAACGCCTGCGCCAATTAATAAAGTCGCTTCAGGAGGAGAGATATCAAGAGTTATGTTGTCGATTAAATCCTTATTGTCTTCATCCAAAGGATTGCCAACTATTATATTTGATGAAATTGATACAGGTGTTTCAGGAGAGGTTGCTGATCAGATGGGAAGTATTATGGCTCAAATGGGAAGTTCTATGCAGGTCATTAGTATAACTCATTTGCCTCAAATTACGGTCAAAGGAGATTATCATTTTAAAGTGTTTAAAACTGACCAGGCCGACAAAACCATTTCAAATATTCGAAAATTATCACATGAAGATAGGGTGGTGGAAGTTGCAAAGATGTTAAGTGGCTCAACTTTATCCGAAGCGGCCATTGAGAATGCACGTACCCTATTGAATAACTAATCAGGTATTTATAACTTACAAAACCTTTTAACTTGTTACTTGTTGTAATAGGTTAGGTAAAGAATTATTAAAATTGAAACTTGTGTTGTGCAACATATGCTGTATATTTGTGCGCTCAAAAATAAATTGATATGGGATTTGATCTTTTAAAAGGAAAAAGAGGGATTATTTTTGGTGCCCTTAATGACATGTCTATCGCATGGAAAGTAGCCGAAAGGGCTTACGAAGAAGGAGCACGTTTTACATTGTCTAACACACCTGTTGCCTGCCGTATGGGAGAAGTGGTTGAGTTAGGTAAAAAATGTGAGGCAGAAATTATTCCTGCAGATGCTACAAATGTAGCCGACCTTGAGAATGTTTTTGAAAAATCGATGGAAGTACTTGGCGGTAAAGTTGATTTTGTGCTTCATTCAATCGGTATGTCTTTAAACGTTCGTAAAAAGAGGGTTTATCATGATTTAGATTACAATTATCTAAATAAAACTTTAGATATTTCGGCTATTTCATTTCACAAAATGTTGCAAGTAGCTTTCAAGATGGATGCTGTTAATGAGTGGGGCTCTATGTTGGGATTAAGCTATGTGGCAGCGCAGCGTGTATTTTATGGTTATAATGACATGGCTGATGCCAAGGCTCTTCTGGAGTCTATTGCACGAAGCTTTGGTTATATTTACGGGCGTGAGCGAAAAGTGCGTGTAAATACAATTTCGCAGTCACCAACAGTTACAACGGCCGGTAGTGGAGTTAAAGGTATTGATGGACTTATTGACTTCTCTGACCGTATGTCACCTCTTGGAAATGCGGACGCTGCCGATTGTGCCGACTACTGTATTACAATGTTCTCAGACCTGACTAAGAAGGTTACGATGCAGAACTTATTCCACGATGGAGGTTTCTCAAATGTAGGTATGAGTTTAAGGGCGATGACACAGTATAATAAAAGTTTTGACACCGACGATTTAGAGACAAAATACTAAAATCAGAAAAGGGTGCGTAAAGCACCCTTTTTTTATAGGGTTAAATTCCTTAAAAGCACTGCTCTCAAAATTTTCATAGTCTTTTATTAATCACTAAATTTGGCGACGTTTTTGTGAAAAAAAATGGCACAGACTTTATGTTGGCCAAATAATATATTAGGACAAATCAACTTATTATGGATCAATACCGAATAAATCACCTTAAGGAATTGGAAGCGGAATCAATCTATGTCATTCGTGAGGTAGCCGCCCAGTTTGAAAATCCTGTGATGTTATTCTCCGGAGGAAAAGACTCAATTGTTATGTTTCACCTGGCGCGTAAAGCTTTCTGGCCTGCCAAGGTACCTTTCCCATTAATGCATATCGATACGGGGCATAACTTCCCGGAGGCATTGGAATACCGCGATCGCGTAATGGAAGAGACTGGAACCAAATGCATTGTAGCTCTTGTTCAGGATTCGATTGACCAGGGACGTGTTGTTGAAGAAAAAGGTGTAAATGCAAGTCGTAATAAGTTGCAGACGACTACCCTTTTAGATGCGATTGAAGGTCATAAGTTTGATGCTGCAATGGGTGGTGGTCGTCGCGATGAGGAAAAAGCGCGTGCCAAAGAGCGTTTCTTCTCGCACCGTGATGAGTTTGGTCAATGGGATCCAAAGAATCAGCGTCCGGAGCTTTGGAATATTTTCAACGGTCGTAAAAACATGGGTGAGCATTTCCGTGTATTCCCTATCAGTAACTGGACCGAAATGGATGTGTGGCAATACATCTATATGGAGCAAATTGAGTTACCTAGCCTTTATTTTACCCATAAACGCGAAGTGTTTAATCGCGATGGTGTTTGGTTAGCCAAGCTTCCATTTATGCAGTTAAAGGAAACTGAAGAGGTTAAAACCCTTGATGTGCGTTGTCGTACTATTGGTGATGTTACCTGTACTGGTTTGACCTTGTCAACAGCCAATACCCTTGAAGATATTATTCACGAAGTTGCTTCAACCCGAACAACTGAACGTGGGGGCCGTGCCGATGATAAGCGTTCTGAATCAGCGATGGAAGATCGTAAACGAGAAGGCTATTTTTAATCTTTGTTAAATCTGAAAACTCAATAATATGTCCGGAAAAGAATCAGGATATTTAGATATGGAGCTTTTACGCTTCACCACAGCAGGTAGTGTAGATGACGGTAAAAGTACCTTAATCGGTCGTTTATTATACGATAGTAAAGCCATCTTTGAAGATCAGATGGAGGCCATTGAGCGTGTTAGTGAACGTTCAGGGCACGAGGAAGTAAATCTGGCTTTATTAACTGATGGATTGCGCTCAGAGCGTGAGCAGGGAATCACTATTGATGTGGCCTATCGCTACTTTGCTACACCTAAGCGAAAGTTTATTATTGCCGATACTCCTGGACACATTCAGTATACCCGTAACATGGTAACGGGCGCAAGTACTGCTAATGTGGCTTTGATTTTGGTTGATGCGCGTCATGGTGTGTTAGAGCAAACATTGCGTCATGCCTACATCGCGTCATTGTTACAAATTCCTCATGTGATTTTCTGTATCAATAAAATGGATCTGGTTGATTACAGTCAGGAAACTTTTGAAAAAATCAAAACTGATATTGATGCAGTGTCATCTAAATTATCGGTGAAAGATATACGTTTTGTGCCAATTAGTGCATTGAAAGGCGACAACGTGGTTGAACGCTCTGAAGTGATGGATTGGTATGATGGGCCAACGTTAATGTATTTATTGGAGAATATTCACATTAGCAGTGATATTAACCACGATGATTTCCGTTTCCCTGTTCAGTATGTTATTCGTCCCCAGTCGGCTGAATGGCCTGATTATCGCGGTTATGCTGGTCGTATTGCAAGTGGTGCAATAAAGGTTGGCGATGAAGTAGGTGTATTGCCTAGTGGTTTTACTTCAAAAGTGAAGACAATCGATATGATGGAAGAGCCTTTGGAGATTGGTTTTGCCCCTCAATCGGTCTCAATTACTTTGGAAGATGAAATTGACATCAGTCGAGGAGATATGTTAATTAAGAAAAACAATGGTTCAGAACCTAAGAATAGTCAGGATATCGAAGCTATGGTTTGTTGGTTTAATGAACGTACGTTAATGCCACGTGGTAAATATGTGATCAAACACACATCGGCTGATGCTCGTTGTATGGTAACTGATATTCAATATAAGATGAATATTAATACACTTGAGAAGAATGAAGAAGATAAAGAAGTAGGTATGAATGATATTGCACGTATCAAAATTCGTTCTACCAAACCGTTGTTCTTCGATTCATATAGTCGTAACCGTATTACAGGTAGTATAATTTTGGTTGATGAAGCAACCAATGAAACAGTTGCTGCTGGTATGATTATCTAAGAGTATATTCTTGAAAAAATATAAAAGCCGCTTTTCAACATGGAAAGCGGCTTTGTTATGGTTAAGAATAGGTTGGAGAAGGTTAAAATTTCCAACCAAAGGTAAAGCTGGCCTGGTGGTTGCGATATTCTAACGCAACTGGTTCAGCAAACGAAAGTCCTTCTAGCATTGAACCTTCGCTTGTATTTAAATAATAGTTGTCCTCATTGAACTTGTAAGCATATGCTATATCAAAAAAGAAATTCTTGTTTCGAATACCTATACCTCCTGTTGCCATCCACTTTGTAAGTTCAGTATCTAAATACTCTTTTTTAATCGGAGAATCGAAATATGCAGCACCTGCACGTAGTGCAAAATAAGGAATGGGTTTGATCTCTATACCTGCTCTAAAGTCGTGTGTTACTTTCATTTGCTCGTCAATGTCATCATTTAGCCTTTTAAACATTGTTTCGTAACTGCTTGAGCTGAATTTTGAGGATGTGTGGTCTGTCATTTCATAATCAACAGACAGTAATGCGAATTTACCAAGAACCATTGCGATACTGCCTTGTGCTCTGTAGGGCGTTCGGTAATTATAATCAAATTCGCTTATTGTTGATTTATGATCGTAATGATTGTAGTTAACTAAGTACGAGCTAATACCTGAATAGTATTCTTCATCCACGTCCATAAATGTTGGTGTGTGGAAAGAAGCTCCGATCCTCAAAGGATGCAGGTTGAGAATTATTCCAAGCTTGGCATTGACACCGATCCCTTTTTGTTTCAGTTTATTGTATGCATCAAAGTAATCCATGTCTTGTGGGCCTGAAGGGTCAAAGCTGTTGTTGTTTACTTCTCTGAAGCTTTCAGTTTGTTCGAACCGGAATGATTGCAGGTTGATTGATGTTCCTACTAAAAGGACATTGCTGATATTGGCACCAAAAGTAAAGCCATATTCTCCGGAATATCCATCCCTTTCAATAATGTTGTATTGTGTAATGCCATTTACATTTCGGTTGTAAATAGTACTTGTTCCGTCGTCATAATCAATTACGTCTTCATATTGGCTGAAGTAATGAGTACCATCTTCAAAAAGAGGATCGAGCATGTAGGTTTCGTAGGCCCATTTGGCCCTTCCGGTAAGTTGATTAGGTGTGGCATTAATTGGAACAAAGTTTCCGTTATTGTCATAATAGCCGTGTGCCTCATTTCTTATGGCACTTAATAGTGTACGTACCCCTGTGATTTGGCCATCAATATTGTAGTCACCATCTGTAACTCCCTGACCAATTAACATCGATGTGTTTTCATTGAAGTCAGCAGTTCTGTTATAAGTGAAGCCAAAATGCGTACTTATCAGTCCTTTGTCTTTTTCTCGTAATGGCTTGTATGTTGATACACCACCGATTTGATTAAAAGGGAAGGAGTATTTATCATCGTTATCGCTAAAACTTCCAAAGCCTGCTTTTGATTGATTTAACGATATGGAAGGAGTAAAAGCAAACTCAGACGTTCTGTATACTGCAATACCTGCCGGGTTGATGCTTAGTGAGCTCAAATCACCACCCAGTGCACCAAACGCATTAGCCATACCTAGTGAGCGTGATGTACCTGTTAACTCTCTTTTGTTGAATCGAACAGCATCGTCCAGGTTCTGTGCCTCCATGATGCTGGCAAAACAAACGCTGATTATCATAAAAAATAGTGCTCTTTTCATAATGATAAAATTATAAGGGTAAATTAGATTAGGTTTTAACGTCGTCCACCACCACTTCTACTACCGCCACTGCTGCGAGATGAGCCACCGCTGCTTGAGCCGCCGGAGCTACGTGAGCTGCTTGATCCACTTGAAACTCTGCCTGAGCTGCCCGATGAACTGTAAGAGCTACGGCTGGAGCTGCCTGATGAGCGACTTGGAGTATAAGAGCTACGGCTACTGCTGCCCGATGAGCGACTTGGTGAATAAGAAGAGCGTGTGCCTGAATTATTGTAGTTTTTGCCCGAACTTCCTGAGTAGCTGCGACTGCTGCCTGAACGGGTTGAAGTGCCAGTGCTTTTGCTTGTAGATGGTCTGGTATAACTTGAGTTTCTGTTATAGCTTGAGCGATTGTTATTGCTTCTTGAATTAGAATAGCTTGGCGTATAACCTCTTCTGCTGGTACCTACTCGCTCATTTGAGTTGGATTTTGAACCAGACTGGTTATTTGCATTACTTTTTGTATTTGAATTTTGATTGTTCGAATAAGTATACGTGCGACCAGTATTTGTATTGGTAACAGTTTTGGTTGAATTACCATTGTAGTTAACTCTTGTATTGCCAATACTATATGATTGTCTTGTGTTTGAAGATTTAGGATAGGAGTTGGTTGAAGTGCCTGTGCTGCTTCGTCCACCACCAGATCTGCTTGAGCTTATGGTGCTGCTGCCTCCCGGGCGAATTGATGAGGCCTGACCTCCGCGAGGCTTATAGTCTCTCATGTGGACAACCCCGCCACTGCCACCACCTGGGTAGTAGCCAGGATAATGACCTCCGTAATATGGATTGCAGTATGGTGTACAGTAATATGGTCCGTACCAAGGATTATACCATGGAGAACACCAGGGATCATTGTAGCCATATCCATAATAAGGATATCCCCATCCCCAACTCATAGAAAAGTTCCATCTCCATGGGTTGCCATATCCGTAATTGAAGCGATAGTCATTGTACCATGGGTTACTCCACGTTGGAAAAGCATAAGCGTAATTGCCATCAACGTAAACATTCCAGTCCCAGTTATTAAAATAAACCATGTCGTTATAAAGGGGAGACCAATATGGTATACCATTGAATGGTCCATGAAACTTGATCAGGCGTTCGGCATAATCCTGATCCATTGACGGACCGGCGAAACCATTAACCCAATAACCGGTTTCTTCATTATAATATAACAAAGAGTCCATTTGTGCAATGGAATCGTTTGCAAGTAATCCGAGGTAATCTGATTGAATTTGTGAAAAATTTCTATTGTCTTCAACAGCCAGATCTGATTTATTGTATTCGCTCTTAAGTTGGTTGAAATCCTTTTTATCCTCTTTTTTAAGCTCTTTGTTTTGCTCAACTGGAGAATATGAATCATCAACTACTACAGGGTTGCTCTTGGGGCTGTAATAAAGGTCATCGTCATAATAACTACTGTCAACCCACTGTGAAGAACTACATCCACTTAGAAGTAGAATTATAAATAAGCCGAAAATTGTATAGGTTTTCATCACTAATCCTCCGGATTTACATGGTTTAATATTTGCCATAAAATTAACAAAAAGCGTGCCGTAATATTAAAAAATGTAAAAATATTTCAAAAAAACAATAATACTATCGCTGGTATTAGGTTATGCAGGTAATTGTGGTGTACAATATTAAAAAATCGCTTGTTTCGACCTAATGAATTGCTTTAAATTTTCTTATTTTTGTGCCTCTTGTAAAGAAACGGATACAAATTAAGAATAAGAAAATGGCAAAAGTGTTGACGCCTAGGAGTGAAAGTTATTCACAATGGTACAATGATCTTGTACTCAAAGCAGATTTAGCTGAAAATTCAGCTGTACGTGGATGTATGGTAATTAAGCCTTATGGTTATGCCATATGGGAAAAAATGCAAAGTGTTTTAGACCGTATGTTTAAGGATACCGGTCATGAAAACGCTTACTTCCCGATTTTTATTCCCAAGTCTTTCTTTAGTAAAGAAGCTGATCACGTCGAAGGTTTTGCTAAAGAATGTGCGGTTGTAACTCACTATCGCCTGATGAACGATCCTGATGGAAACGGTGTGGTAGTTGATCCGGAAGCAAAATTGGAAGAAGAATTAATTGTTCGTCCAACTTCTGAGACTATTATCTGGAATACCTATAAAAACTGGATTCAGTCATATCGTGATTTACCGATCAAATGTAATCAATGGGCTAACGTAGTGCGTTGGGAGATGCGTACACGATTATTTTTGCGAACAGCAGAGTTCTTGTGGCAAGAGGGGCATACTGCTCACTCAACAAAGCAAGAAGCAATTGAAGAGACCGAAACAATGATCAATGTTTATGGGGATTTTGCTGAGAAGTTTATGGCTGTGCCTGTTGTTAAGGGTATTAAATCGGCTAATGAACGTTTCGCCGGAGCTCTTGAAACATATACTATTGAAGCATTGATGCAGGATGGTAAAGCGTTGCAGTCGGGTACTTCTCACTTTTTAGGTCAGAATTTTGCCAAGGCATTTGATGTGAAATTTGCCAATAAAGAGGGTAAAGAGGATTATGTTTGGGCTACATCATGGGGTGTTTCAACACGTTTGATGGGGGCCTTAATTATGGCCCACTCTGATGACAATGGTTTGGTATTGCCTCCAAAATTAGCACCTATACAGGTGGTGATCGTTCCTATCTTCCGCAAACCTGAGGAATTAGCTAAGATCAAGGACGCTGCAAGCGGACTGATCTCTAAGCTTAGAGACAAAGGTATCGAGGTGAAGTTTGATGATAACGATAACAAGAAGCCAGGCTGGAAATTTGCAGAATATGAATTGAAAGGTGTGCCTGTACGTTTAGGCTTAGGGCCTCGCGATCTGGAAAACGGAACAGTTGAAGTGGCACGTCGTGATACATTAACTAAAGAGGTTGTGCAGTTTGATGGTGTCGATGAGCATATTGTGAAACTGTTGGATGATATTCAGGAGAATATATTTCAGAAAGCCCTTGATTTCAGAGCTGAAAGCACAGTATCGGTTGATACTTACGAGGATTTTAAAGCTCAATTGGATAAAGGTGGTTTCATTATGGCTCATTGGGACGGAACACCTGAAACAGAGCAGAAAATCAAAGACGAAACAAAAGCTACGATTCGCTGTATTCCTTTGGATCAGCCTGATGAAGATGGAGTTTGTATTTATTCAGGTCAACCATCGAAAAAGCGCGTAATGTTTGCGAGGGCTTATTAATAATTACATGATATTATTCAAGAAGAGGGAGACCATGATAAAGGTTTCCCTTTTTTTATGCGAAAAAACTTAAATTAGCCTCTCAACTAAGTTTAACTAAAAGCACTTTATATGATTAACGATGAAATCAAAAAAGGAATTGTAAATATTCTTCAGTCCAAAGCGGTTGTTAAGCAAGATGTATTTGAATCGACAAAAAAGAATTTTGATCTGTTAAAAGAAGTGCTTAAAAAAGTACAGCAAGAGTATAATATTCAGTTGGGTAATGATGATAAACGTATACACCTTTTATTTGAAGATAAAGGCGAGTTTGTATCGCAGTTAAAGGTGGCGGGTGATGTGCTGGTGTTTCATATGCATACCAATACCTTTGAATTTGATCGCGACCATGAAGTGTGGAAAAGCGACTATGTAAAGGGCAATGAGAATAACTCCTACTGTGGTGTTATTAATATCTATAACTTCTTACATGATTCATTCAGGTATAATAGGGAAAATGATGCCGGTTATTTAATAGCCCGGATATTTATCAATAAAGAAGGGCATTATTTTGTAGAAGGAAAAAGACAGAAAGGTACAGGTATTAATCATTTTGGTACATCGATAATTAATGCTGACAATTGGCAAAAAATTATCGAAACAGCTATTTTGTACTCTCTGGAATTTGATTTGCTGGTACCTCCTTACGATGATGTGAAAATAATTTCCATGATGCAGATGAACGGGGAGATTCTTAGTTCAAAAATGCAGACTGGCAAACGCTTGGGTTTTGTATACAATGCAGACGACGTTCAACAATAGTGCGGAACATCTGTTGTCTGTAGATACAACAAGATGAATTGAATAGTAATATAAACAGCTATCAGCTTAAAATATATGGAACAAGTATTAGATCGATTTTTAAAATATGTGGTTGTTGACACACAGTCAGATACCGATACAGGCTTAACACCATCAACGCCAGGGCAGATGGTGTTTGCTGAAGCTCTGGCGGAGGAGTTGAAGGCAATAGGTCTTGAGGAAGTTACTTTGGATGAAAATGGTTATGTGATGGCCACGGTACCGGCAACTATTGATGAAGATGTGCCGGTTATTGGTTTTATAGCACATATGGATACCAGTCCTGATTTCTCGGGTAAGCATGTAAAACCACGCGTTATTAATAACTATCAGGGAGGAGATATTAAACTGAATGAAGCAGAAAATATCGTTCTGAAAGTTGCTGATTTTCCTGAGGTAGAAAGCTACAAAGGACAGGACTTGGTTGTAACAGATGGTACAACACTTTTGGGGGCCGATGATAAAGCAGGGGTTGCTGAAATTGTAACAGCGGCCGAGTATTTGATCAAACATCCTGAAATTAAACACGGAAAGATTCGCATCGGTTTTACTCCCGATGAAGAAATTGGTGCTGGTGCCGATCATTTTAATGTGAAGAAGTTTGGCGCTGTGTTTGCCTATACACTTGATGGATCACAGATAGGGGAGCTCGAGTATGAGAATTTTAATGCTGCAGGAGCTAAGGTAACTGTTAACGGCCGAATGGTGCATCCGGGGTATGCTAAAAATAAAATGCGAAACTCTATACGCATTGCCAATCAAATTATGACCATGCTGCCGCGCCATGAAACACCCGAACATACCGAAGGTTATGAAGGTTTCTATCACCTGATGATGTTCAATGGCGATGTTGAAAAGACAGAAATGATGTATATCATTCGTGATTTCAAGCGCGATCGGTTTGAAGACCGTAAGATAGAAATGCAACACCTTATTAATAAAATTAATGCTGAATATGGTGAAGGAACAGCTGTTGTTGAAATTACTGATCAGTATTATAACATGCGCGAGAAAGTGGAGCCTGTGATGCATGTGGTTGACTATGCAAAACAAGCCATGGAGGAAGTGGGTGTTAAACCGATAGTGAAGCCAATACGAGGTGGTACAGATGGTTCACGCTTATCATATATGGGCTTGCCTTGTCCGAATATATTTGCCGGTGGTCATAACTTTCATGGTCGTTTTGAGTTTGTGCCGGTGCAAAGTATGCAGAAAGCAGTGGATGTAATTCTTAAAATTTCTGAATTAGTAGCAAAAAAGTAAAGAATCGTTGAACATCATCAAAACAACTTTGTTTGAAGTGTGATTTATCTTTTAAAGGAAATAAGTTTAACGATTAAAATAATAAAATTATGGCTGTATTAGTAGGAAAACAAGCCCCTGCATTTAGCGCTAGCGCTGTTGTTAATGGTGGAGAAATTGTTGAGAATTTCTCATTGGAGCAATATAAAGGTAAGAAGTATGTTATTTTATATTTCTATCCTGCTGATTTTACTTTCGTATGTCCAACTGAAATTATTGCTTTCCAGGATAAAATGAAAGAGTTTGAACAGCGCAATGTTGAGGTGGTAGGTGTTTCTGTTGATTCAGAATTCTCTCATTGGAAATGGTTGCAAACTGATCCGAAAGACGGCGGTATCAAAGGTGTGAAGTATCCATTGGTGGCAGATAATAGCAAAACAATTTCTGAAAATTATGATGTATTAGCTGGTGAATATGATTACAATGACGATGGTCAGATTGTATTTAACGGTACTCCAATGGCTTACCGCGGACTATTCCTGATTGACAAGGAAGGTTTGGTACGTCACCAGGTTGTTAATGATATGCCACTGGGCCGAAGCGTTGAAGAGGCTATTCGTATTGTCGATGCATTGCAGTTTTTCGAAGAGAACGGAGAGGTTTGCCCTGCCGACTGGCACAAGGGTGACAAAGGCTTAACAGCCACTCAGGAAGGAATTGCCGATTACCTTGGTAACAAGTAATCAAATTATATACTGAGCTGATAAGGCACCTCCATAGTGGAGGTGCTTTTTTTTGCACCTCTGTGAATATCTCTGCTTCGGAAAAAACAGTTTGATTATTTTCCATTTCTTCATTGAATTTGTGACTGATTTCTATTGTTGAAAATATCGCTTAGCGAAGTTGCAAGGGCATAGTCGATGCTATTTATGATTAGAGTCATGCCTTGAGAAAAATAGCTGTCACTTCTTTTTTTCTTACTTTTGCAAAATGCGCAAGTTCCTCGAAATACATCCGGGTGATGAGAATCTTTTTAAACAGCAAATATGTCAGGCTTCGCGAAATGAAGGAGCCGCAGTAATATTGGATGCTAACGGTTTTGAAGCTCAGGCATGTATTAAAAGCAAGCGGAATTATGATTTTATAGCTGGTTTGCAAAGTGTGGGAGAGTGTACCAACGATTTTCATCAGTTGAAGTTATTTCACGATCAGCATAAAGACTGGATATTAGGATTTCTTTCCTATGATCTTAAGAATCAATTGGAGAAGTTGGAATCTGATAATCCCGACCGAATTGAAATGCCTGAAATGTATTTCTTTCGGCCGCGATACCTGTTTTTAAACGATGGTGAAAGTTGGTTACTCGGTTATCTCACTGATTATGATACCGAGGAATCAGCTCGTGAATTTTTAGATGATTTGAACAGTGCATGCTTTACTGAAGATGCCCTGGAGAACATTAAGCTGAATCATCAGGTTTCGCATAAAGAATACCTTGAAGCAATTGGTAAGGTTTTATGGCACATACAGCGAGGTGATATTTATGAATTGAACTACTGTATGGAGTTTTTTATTCAGGATATTGATTTGACGCCGCAGTGTGTTTTTCAACGCTTGAAGGAAGTATCGCCAACACCCTTCGCCTCTTTTATCAAATACCACGATAAATTTTTGATGGGAGCATCGCCTGAGCGTTATCTGAAAAAGGAAGGGGATCGGCTCATATCGCAGCCAATAAAAGGGACATCGCCCCGCGATCCTAACTGGTTTATAGATAACTCCAACAAGCAGTATCTGCGTAAATCGGAGAAGGAGCAGGCTGAAAATATCATGATAACGGATTTGGTTCGCAATGACTTGTCGCGCGTGGCAAAAAGAGGAACTGTAAAGGTTGATGAACTGTGTGGTATTTATTCGTTCAAGCAGGTGCATCAGATGATTTCATCTATTTCGGCCGAGTTGTCAGACGGTAAAACATGGATTGACGCTATTAAAACATCATTTCCAATGGGCTCGATGACGGGGGCACCCAAGATCAGTGCCATGCGGCTAATAGAGCAATATGAAAGCAGCAAACGTGGTGTTTATAGCGGTGCTGTCGGGTACGTTACTCCTGAAGCTGATTTTGATTTTAATGTGGTTATCAGAAGCATACTGTACAATCGAAAAAAGCAATGTGCTTCCTTTATGGTGGGAGGGGCCATAACCAATCAATCGGAGCCTCAAAAAGAATATGAAGAGTGCCTCTTAAAAGCCTCGGCCATAATGAAAGTGTTTAATATTAAAGAATAAGTGGTAAAATGGATAAGCTAAATACCCGGGCTGTTGTTAAAGTGTTAGAAGAGAAATGCCACATTTCAACATCTGACAGGTTACTGGTTGCTGTGAGTGGGGGAGCTGATTCAATGGCGCTTTTACATCTATTGGATGAGAATGGATACCAGCTGGCTGCTGCTCATTGTAATTTTCAGTTAAGGGGTGTCGATTCGGATGCTGATGAGCAATTGGTGGCAGCTTTTTGTGAGGCCAACAATATTCAATTATACAAAACGACATTCGATACTAAGATTTATGCCCGAGAGAAGAAAATTTCTATTGAAATGGCAGCCCGTGAGTTACGCTATGATTGGTTTGATTCGTTAGTGGAAGAACATCATTATCAGGCTGTGGTAACAGGGCATCATGGTAATGATTCCATTGAAACTTTTTTTCTGAATCTTGTGCGGGGTACAGGACTTCGCGGATTAAGCGGTATTAGTTTTCGAAATGGTAAGGTTATTCGTCCCTTACTCGATTTCACCAGAACGGCAATTGAAGCATATTGCAACAGTAATCAGATCAACTATTGCCACGATGTGTCGAATGATGATACACGCTTTATCCGCAATAAAATAAGGCATGAAATAGTACCGGTTCTGGAATCCATCAATCCTGCTTTTTTCGAAACCATGCAGTCAAATCTTGAGCATTTGAAAGATGCAGAACTCATGCTTGAAAGTGAAGTGGAGCGTTTTATCGCAACTGATGTTGTTGATGAAGATAATAAAGTAATCATCCCAATATCCAAGTTAGAGAATTACCCGCATTATGCCTCCTTATTGTTTGAAGTATTGCGCCCTTATGGTTTTAACTCATCAGTGGTTGGGGAAGTAATTGGTCATTTACATGGTTTGTCCGGTAAGCAGTTTTTCAGCGAAACGCATCGTTTAATTAAGGATCGCCACAATCTGCTGGTCCTTCCAGTTGAGGAAATTGGTGTGCAGCATTTTTGGCTTGACGAGGGTGAAAACAGTGATGTTTTACCTGTCAAAGTGCGAATATATATTAAGCCCGATAACTTTCAGTTCTCACGTAATCCGCAATTAATACACCTTGATGCTGATCTTGTGGAGTTGCCACTGTTGGTAAGGAAATGGAAGTTGGGAGACGCCTTTATGCCTTTGGGTATGAGTGGTTTTAAAAAGGTCAGCGATTTCTTTATTGATGAAAAGTATAGTCTGAAAGATAAAGAGGATGCATGGCTGATGCTTAGTGGTGAAGCAATAGTGTGGGTTCTGGGCAAGCGCATTGATGACCGTTTTAAAGTGAGCAACAGAACCAAAAGGATATTGGAAATTGAATTGATTTAAAAAAGCCACACGAGCGAACCCGTGTGGCAATTGACCTTATAATTCGTTTTTTAATATCGGGTACCTGGCGATTAATTGCTCAATCTCAGTTACCACTTCCTTTTTCTTTTCCTTAAACAAGTCAAAATAATAGTTAACCCCATCGGTAATGTTTTTCTGGAAAGCTGTTAACTGTTTCTTTTCTTTCGCATCATCAGGCTTTAATAAAAAGCTTTCAACACGTTTTTTAAAGATATCAAGATACATGCTTAATTCCTTAGTAAACATATGAGGTCTATGGCGTTTGTCAAGCAGATTTATACGGCCATAAATATGATCAACCATCTCTTTGAGGCTGGCCTCGTTTGAAAAGTAAGCTAAGTTAGGCCCCGGACAAACTGTTACTTTATCTGTCGGACCCACCTCAATACCTTTCGACTCAAGTAATGAAATACCTAATCCTACACACAAACATTCCTTCTCGGTAATGGTGTCATAGGCAGTTTGAAAGGCCTCCTCAGAAAGGTTTTGCTCATTTAACTCAGCTAGTTTCTTATTTTTGTATTGAGTTGATGCTGTACAAATTGGTTTCTCAGTATACTCAGTATTGTATTTTAAGAACTGTTTGGTACATGGCATGCCGTGCTTGCCGTTGCTTGCGTTTTCAAGACGCTGGCGGCTCATGCTGGCCCATTTAACACTGTTAAACGGAACGCCCAATGGAGAAAGACCGCTGAAGTAAAGGTCTTTTTCTTTGGCATTTTTTAGTAAGTCAAGTGTTTCTTTATCAATACTTACAGCTTCAGGTACAAGCATAAAAGGAGTTCCCCAGCCAACACCGTCCATCTGATAGTGCTCCATTAACAAGTTGTGCTCTTCATTGGTTCCTACTCCTCCTTGTGCAGTTACTTTGATGCTAGGCACTTCATTGGGTGCTGTTATCTCTTTCTTAGCCAACGCCGTTTCATATACACCTTTACAGGTTTCAAGCAGCTTATCCCGGTTCTTTTTGAATTCATCGAGGATAGGGCCAAATAAAACACCATTGGTAGGGAAAGCATGACCACCGCAGTTAACACCACTTTCAATGCGATATTCAGATACCCACAGGCCTTTGGCAGCGAGCATTTTTCCTTGCACCAGGGCTGAGCGGAAATCACTTACTTTAAGAATGATCTTCTTTTTAAGCTGACCGTTAATATCAGGGAAAAAGTCTTTGAACTTTTCAAGGTAGCTATACAGACGCGGACTCATGCCTGCAGACAATACCAATGACGAGTTAAGCTGGCTGTTGGCAAAGCCTCTTAAGGCAGCATGAGCATCGTTGTATTCAATGGGCAGTTCTTCTCCGTTTTTAGTATTGACTTTATCCAGCTTAGTCATGATGTTAACATCAATGTCTCCAACCGGCAAATGTTCCTGTATCCAGTTGCCAAGCTCTTCTCTTAACTGACGGCTTTTTTCCGATAAGCTAAACTTCTCCTTGATGGTAGAAAAATCAGGCAGCATATCGAAGTATTTTTCAAGCTCCTCGCTCTTTTCGTGTGCAGCCTTTTTAAGATCTGAGACTTTTTTACTAACAATATCATCTACCATATTAAGGTAAGATGTAATGCGTTTAGCCCTAAAGTCTTCTGCTTTCTCAGAAATGGCTTTAAAAGGCATGTCAAACTTTTCGCAATAGAACTCTCGCATCTGTTCCATTAGTCTGTCGTCAACCAACGATATTACAGATGAAATGCCCAACGGTGCCACATTAATCGGTGTATCCAGTGTGTAACCCAAACCCAATACCGGTATGTGGAATGTGTGTTTGTTCAATATGTCCATTAATAAATATGGTTAATTAAGTTACCGAAGATACGTTATTAATGGCTACAAAAAAAACGACACTGAGGTCGTTTCTCTTTATATTTCAGTATTTTAGAACATACGTGTCATATATTCAGTATTAACGCTTGAGTTCGTTTGTAATTAATGACTGAATATCAGCTACCAACTGTTCCACATCCTTACCTTTTGGCTCTATTGGTTCAAGGGCTGTATACGAAATTTTTTCTCCAAATTTTAAAGGAAACATTCCTTTGTACATCATTCTACTATGCCCGTCAATAGCGAATGGCACAATAACAGCATCAGGTGCCGCTCTTAATAGAGTACTTATGCCTGGTATTTTAAATTTTTTCACACGACCGGTTTTACTTCTTGTACCTTCAGGAAAAATACATGCCGCATAATTGTTAGCCTGAATTAAACGACCAAGTTTAAAAATCTCTTTAATGGACTGAGACCCATTGGAACGATCGATCAGTGCCGATTTGCCATGGACCAGGTTATAGGAGATGCTTGGTAAATTTTTTCCCAACTCAATTTTTGAAATGAACTTCGGGTAGTGTTTTTTGAAACCGTGAACAATAGCAGGTATATCATACAAACTCTGGTGGTTGGAAACAATAATGATTGGTCGGTTCTCCGGCAGGTTATCAAAACCAGAGAACTTAACCCGGCAGCCCATAAGGTACAGACCTTTAACCAGAAAAAAGTTGAGGGTGTCGACGACTTTTCTTCTGGCATGATCGCCAAATAATTTATGGCCAATAACCTGCGGCAGGTGAAAAATAACAAGTATCAAACCAAAGTAAAGGTGAAAAACAGGCGTAAGAAGGTAGCCAAGGACAGTTTTCATTTTTGTGTGTTTATTATTTATTGTGAGGCAAAAAAACGAAAAAAAACAAAGACATCAACCACAAATTTACACTGATTATTACAAATAGTGTTAATCAGGAAAATAAAATACCTCTAATATTGATTTAATCAGCAGTTCCTGGTAAAATTTAACTTGCTGTTAAATCATCATGGCATAAGAGACCGACAGAGCATGAGAACATGATGACGCTAAAGTTTATTATCTTGTTTATCTTTAAATTTTCGATTATGATACTTGAAGTTAATCAGCAAATTAAGTTGTGTGAAATTAAAATGCAGGATGCAGCAGTCATTTTTAATACAATTGATCAGCAGCGTGACTATTTGGGTCAATGGCTTCCTTTTATTGCTCACACAAAAGTACAAGCAGATACCGAAAATTTCATTAAAGCAGTAAGCAATGTTCCATACGATCAAAAAGAGTTGATATTCACCATTTGGTATAATGATGATTTTGCCGGTTTAGTGGGCTTTAAAGCTACTGACCGTGCCAATAGTAAGACCGAAATCGGCTATTGGTTATCAGAGCCATTTCAAAAGAAGGGAATTGTGCTAAGTTGTGTAAGATACTTGAGTGAATATGCCTTTACCAGGCTTGGTATTAATCGGATACAAATCAAATGCGCAAGCGGAAATAAGCGGAGCAAACGAATACCTGAGAAGCTTGGCTTTATTTTTGAGGGAATTGAGCGCGCCGGAGAACGGGTTAATGAACATACTTACTTCGATCTGGAAGTATTTAGTTTGCTGCGATCCGACAATGTTTAACCCTTAAATTTTATCTTATGAATAAGTTACGCTACTCCCTTGTTTTGCTGCTAACAGCTGGCTTGCTGCATGCATGTACCATTCAACAGCCAATCAGCCATGCTCCAGCCACAAACAATGCCGATTACCAGGTCTCATACCTTTTTGAACACGATGGATGTAAGGTATATCGCTTTTGCGATGAAGGGCGATATGTTTATTTTACAACTGTCAACAGTGATATTACAGTTATCCCCAATGATTCCACGGTAATAACAAACACTGTTCGGAAGGAATAAAGTGTTTATCTAAAATTAGATAAAGAGAGATAAAATGAATTTTTAACAATAATTAACAAGACACTGAATTACCCGCATTTAAAGGTCTGTTGGGTTGAATTGCAAATATTCTCACTACAAATGTTTAATAAAAAACAATAAAAGCTAAACAAAAGTATAATCGCTCGGTTTACCTCTTGCAAACGTTTAAAACTTAGAGATATGAAAAGAGCGATTAATTCAAGGAACACAAGGTTAGGTAGTCTTTTTCTAATGGTATCATTAACCTTTTTATTCGTTTTTACTGCATGTGAGAATGAAGACACAGTATCGCCTGAGCAGAATGGTCAGCAGGAGATGTATGATATTGAAACGACACTTGAGATGATCACCGAAAATCCTGACTTTTTTGACAGCGATAGTGATGGTGAGTTGAAAAGACGTTGGAGAACGTACCCAACATTCAGAAATTTGACTTATGCACTGTTTAAAACACGTTTATTTACAACAGTTGTATCTAATGAACTAACTGTGTTTGCACCTACCGACGAAGCTTTTAAGAAACTTTTTGATGAAATTGGCGTTAAGAGTATCCGTGAAGTGCCGACTGATCAGTTAAAAACTATTCTTTTGTATCACGTTGTTCAGGGAAAGGTTAAATCAACAATGCTTAGTAATGGATTTGTACCAACATTAAACGGTGCAGCTGTTGAGGTAGACCTGAGTGATGGTGTGATGATAAACGATGCCACTGTGCAATATGCCGATATTCGTGCCTTAAATGGAATTATTCACATTATTGATGAAGTGCTGTTACCTCCGACGCAGAATATAGTTGAAATAGCCCAGGGTAACGAAGCCTTTTCGATATTGGTTGACGCTGTGATAAAAGCTGATTTGGCTGAGACCTTAGCTACAGGTGGACCATTTACTGTTTTTGCTCCAACCAACGATGCTTTTGTTGCTTTACTTCAAGAATTAGGTCCTGAATTTAATTCATTGGATGACATTCCAGTTGAATTATTAACGCAGGTTCTGCTATATCACGTTATTGAAGGGCGAGTGTACTCAAGTGATTTGCCTGCTGGTCCCGCCAGTGTGCCAACTTTACAGGGCGATTCGTTTACCATTGATGTAACCGGTCCGACCATTACCGATGCAAATAGCCGGGAAGCTGGTTTAATCGCATCATTACTTAATATTCAGGGAACCAATGGTGTTATTCATGTGATTGACAGAGTCATTCTTCCACCGCTTGAATAATGAACTGTTAACTAATAAATAAAACAAAGGGGTAAATAGCTACATTTTACCCCTTTCCCTTATTTGTAAATATATCGGTTTGTTGTGTGCTTAATTGTATTTGCCTGCGCGTACAGCTTTAATGTTTTCATCTGCAAGATACTCCTCAAAATCCATCAGTTTATCAACAATGCCGTTTGGTGTTAACTCAATAACGCGTCCACATGTTGTACGAATAAACTCATGGTCATGTGATGCCATTAAAATCTGTCCGGGGAAAGATTTCATATTGTTGTTAAAGGCCTGAATGGATTCCAGATCAAGGTGGTTGGTCGGGTGATCCAAAATCAATACGTTTGGTTCTTCCATCATCATGCGGGCAATCATACAACGCATTTTCTCACCTCCTGACAGTACCGTGGCTTTCTTTTCAATGTCATCATTGGAGAATAACATTTTCCCCAAAAAGCTGCGCATATAGTCTTCTGAAGTATCTTTGGCAAACTGCGCCAGCCAATCATATAACTTTAATTCCTTTTTGAAGAAATCGGTGTTATCCATTGGAAGGTAGGCACTGGTAATGGTTTGTCCCCATTCAAAGTTACCTGTTTGAGCTTCTTTTTCTCCGTTAATAATCTGGAAGAAGGCTGTAACTGCACGGTTGTCGCGCGAGATGAAAACTACTTTCTCATCTTTTTCAATATTAAATGTCACGTCTTTGAACATTACTTCTCCATCAATAGAGTAGCTCAGGTTTTCAACACGTAATATCTGGTCACCCGCAGGACGGGCAGGTTGGAAAATAATACCAGGATAACGACGAGTCGATGGCTGAATTTCTGTAACATTCAATTTATCCAACATCTTTTTACGACTAGTCGTTTGTTTACTTTTTGCAACGTTTGCACTAAAGCGTGAAATAAACTCCTGAAGTTCTTTCTTTTTCTCTTCAGCTTTTTTGTTCTGTGCCGCTTGCTGACGGGCTGCCAACTGGCTCGATTCGTACCAGAAGCTGTAGTTACCTGAGAACATGCGGATTTTGTTGAAATCAATGTCAACAATATCTGTACATACATTATCAAGGAAGTGACGGTCGTGAGATACAACAATCACTGTATTTTCAAAGTTGGCCAAATAGTTTTCTAACCAAAGAACTGTTTCAAGGTCAAGGTCGTTGGTCGGCTCATCCAGAAGCAGGTTATCAGGATTACCAAACAGGGCCTGTGCCAAAAGAACACGAACTTTCTCTTTTCCTGTAAGGTTTTTCATTTCCTGGTGGTGAAGGTTTTCTTTAATGCCAAGACCACTTAATAGCTCAGCAGCATCACTTTCGGCATTCCAGCCATCCATTGCAGCAAATTCATCTTCCAGCTTAGCGGCTTTCATACCATCCTCTTCGCTGAAGTCTTCTTTCATGTACAAGGCATCTTTTTCCTGCATCAGCTCCCACAATTCTTTATGGCCCATCATCACAGTATTTAATACTGTAAATTCATCATAGGCATAGTGGTCCTGCTTAAGTACAGACAGACGTTCGCCAGGTTCCATCTTGACATTTCCCCGTGTAGAATCTAATTCCCCGGATAAAATGCGAAGAAAAGTTGATTTGCCGGCGCCATTGGCACCAATTAATCCATAACAATTGCCAGGCGTAAACTTAAGGTTAACGTCTGAAAACAAAGGTTTTTTGCCAAACTGAATGGCTAAATCAGAAACTGTAATCATGATGCAACTTGATTTTTCAGGGCGCAAAAGTAGAAAGAATTGTTGTAATAGCTGTTTTCGTAATGTTAAAAAAGGTTGTGATATCAATTTGTCAGGGGTGGTACATAAGATATTGAGCCTGGAATTACTCTTTTAAGGAGACGGTATTATTATTATACACTGAATCGATCAAAAATAAATATAGTTATAAGTATAATGAAAAGAGGGTTTTAGGTGTAAGTTGTGTGTTTTTTTAAAAAAAAAGGAATTTTCTTTGGGGGGTAGTCGATAGTAGCGTGTTATACCATTGAACAGGCGAAAAAAACATACACGTGAACAAAGAACATATCATACAATATCTGTCTGACCGAATGTGCGAAAGTGAAAAGCAACGTTTTTACACAGCTTTGGAAAATGACAGAGAGCTGAAAAAAGAGTTTATTAAGCAAAAGAACCTCTGGGCGGTATCAACATCACTGGGAGAAAAAGAAGCAAGTCAGGAGAGCGATACGAATTTATTTTTATACAGGCTCAATAAAAGCAAGGAAGATTATAAGGTAAGTAGGCATTTGACCCTGCGCTTAAATATATATAAAGTCGCAGCTGTAGTTATGTTCGCCTTGTTGATCGCTAGTGTTGCAATGATGCTGAATCAGACCAACCAGGTGAAGGATGCAGGAATGCTTTTTACAGAAACATATGTACCAAGGGGTGAGATGTCTGAATTGACTTTGCCAGACGGGACACACATTACGCTTAATGCCGATACCAGGCTGAGGATACCATCCAATTTTTCCGGTGCTAATCGTCAGCTCGAATTAGAAGGAGAGGCCTATTTTAAAGTAAAACACGATAAAGAAAATCCATTTATTGTAAAAACGGCTAGCATTAACATTGAAGTGTTGGGTACGAGTTTCGATATATCATGTTATCCCGATGAAGAAATGGTAACCACTGTTTTGGATGAAGGAAAAATTCGTTTTGCCGGTGCGAATAACAATATGGTAAACGGAACTTTTCTGAAACCTGGAGAAACAGCCTATTACCATAAAACGAGTGGTGTTTTTAAAGTGAAGGAAACGGCAAAATCAGATAAAGTATCATCATGGAAACAAGGTGTAATTACTTTTAAAGACATGCCGTTTTACTTATTGGTTAAAAAGATCGAGCGTCAGTATGATGTTGAAATAGAAGTCGATGAGAGTCTGTTGTTTGAAAAATATACTGGAGAGATCAATGAAGAAACTGTGTGGGCAGTGATGAATAATTTTGCTATTGCTACACCTTTTAATGTTGAGTCATCAGGTAGGAAAATAAAGATTACCCCAAAGAAAAATTATTAAAAAAATGAGCACCCAAATCCCTGGCCGGAGAAAAAGATGCTCAGAATAATTCTTAATACTAATAACAAATTTATGAAAAAAAACAGATTAAAAAGGGCTTTAACGTCTGTTAACAGGTGGAAAGTCACAGCTTTGCTGATTGCGGGCATTCTGTTGTCGAGTACAAATCTATTTGCACGACAGCAAGAAAGACTCAATGTAGTGCTTAAAAATGCTTCACTGGAAGAGGTTTTTAATGCCATTGAAAAACAAAGCTCATATCGCTTTTTATACAAGTCAGACCTTGTTGATGTCAACAAAAAGATCAACATTACCAAGCGAAATGCAGAGCTTGAGTCCGTATTGAAAGAGGCTTTCGAGGGAACAGATATTTACTTTACGGTTAAGGAAGGTGATTTGGTAATAATTACTCCATCTGCTCCTAAAGCTAAGTCTGATATTCAACAAGATGAAAAGGTTATTAAAGGCAAGATAGTTGATGTTAATGGAGATCCGCTACCGGGGGCCGCTGTTTATCTTAAATCAGATAATTCAGTGGGTACAATAACTGATGTTGAAGGCCGCTATGAACTAAAAGTGCCGAATGATGCGCAAACCATTGTTTTTTCCTTCATTGGAATGGAAAGCCAGGAAATAGCTTTTGCCGGTCAAAGCAACATTGATATAACATTAATGTCTGCTTATGAAGAAGTTGACGAGGTCGTTGTTGTGGCCTACGGAACGCAAAAGAAGTCAAATCTAACAGGTTCTGTACAGGCGGTATCGGGTGATGAGCTAAAAGATGCTACAACACCGAGCGTCTCACAGCTTCTGCAAGGTAAGGCTTCCGGTGTTTATGTGGTTAACGAATCCGGTCGTCCGGGATCGAGCCCTAAAATTCGTATCCGTGGTAAAGGTTCATTCTCTGGCTCAGTTGATCCTCTATGGGTGATTGATGGTGTGGTGTCAGGAACGGGTTCGCAGCTGTCACCCAGTGAAATTGAGTCGATCTCTATCCTTAAAGATGCTTCAGCGACAGCACTGTACGGGTCTCGTGCTGCCAATGGTGTAATAATTGTGACCACCAAAACTGCCAAGAAAGGCATGAACAAGTTCACGGCTTCAGCTAATGTTGGGTTAAGTACTTTGAATGATGGTAACTTCTCTATGATGAACAGCCAGCAATTATACGATTACCATAGTACGTTCAATACAGAAGCCGATTATTATTCAGAGGACTTGTTAAATACAGACACTGACTGGATTGACCTTGCTACTCAAACGGGCGTTGCCCAGAATTTTACCTTTTCTTATATGGGGGGAAATGACAAGGTGAGAACGGCGATCATTGGTGATTACTACAATGAAACAGGAGCCGTTAGTGGTTATGAATATGAGCGCTATACAACTCGTTTTAACCTTGATTACACCATAAATGATAAATTGGAGTTACATGCAAAGCTTTCAGGAAGTTACTGGAATGATGATAACCGCCAGCGCAGTTTATATCAGTCCTACTACAATTTACCCTGGGATAATCCATACAATGAAGATGGTTCGATCAAAACAGGTCGTGAGAGTGAATGGATTGGCCGTGATAACAGCAACTACCTGTATGATTTACAGTGGAACTGGGCAAGAGGTAAACAGCTGGGTGTAAAAGGTATCTTTGGTTTTGACTATAAATTTAACGACAACCTGACCTTTACATCAAACAATAATATTGGCTATAATACGCACCTTACCGAGACATATACCGATCCTAAATCACAGTCCGGACAAGGTGATAAAGGACGTATTTACAATGGACAAACGTTTACCACTTCACGCTACACCAACCAGTTATTGAAATACAACAAGTCATTTGGACTTCATAATGTGACAGCTTTTGTCGGATATGAGTATAGCGATTATTTATATGAAGCGTTTAATGCAGAAGGAAAGTCTATTCCTAGTGGTTTTGAAGTGTTGGATGTTGCAGGTGAAGCCTTAAGTATTGGTGGTCAAAAATCTGATTGGAAAATGCAGTCTTACCTGTTTAATGCCAATTACATTTATAACAATCGCTATATGGCACAGTTCTCTGTTCGTCGTGATGGACATTCAAGTTTCAGTCCTTCCAAGCGATACGGAAACTTTTATACCGTTAGTGCAGGGTGGACTCTTAGCGAAGAATCATTTATGCAGGATATCAACTGGGTGAATGTTTTAAAACTGCGTACAAGTTATGGTGAGGTTGGTAACCTGCCTGGGACACGCTATGGTTACTGGGATATTTATCCTATTACATATTCATACAATGGTGTACCTGTGCCTTTTCCAAATCAACTGGGTAATGATGAGTTTACATGGGAAAAAGTAAAGTCTTTCAACATTGCCATGGATGCGCGTGTGTTTGATCGCTTTAACGTAACTGTTGAATGGTATAATAAGCAAACATCTGATTTAACTCACAATGTGCCTTTATCAACGGCTGTTTACGGTTTTAAGAATCAGTGGTTGAATGTTGGCGCGATTGAAAACAAAGGTATCGAAGTAGTGCTGGGTGCTGAAATAATCAAGACAACTGATTTTAGCTGGAACGCTGACTTTAATATTGGTTTAAACAGAAATAAGGTAAAAGAGGTATTTGAAGACCAGCCGATTGACAGAGGTTATAAACGCTTGACTTTAGATGAGGATATGGACTCGTTCTTCATGCGTAAATGGGTTGGTGTTGATACACAAACAGGAGCTCCTCTTTGGGAGAAAATAGAAGAGTTTGATGACAATGGCGATGGTGAAACCGATCGTACTGAAGTATCAACAACTTCTGACTGGAACGAAGCGACACGTCAATTGGTCGGATCATCAGCTCCTGATTTCTTTGGTGGTTTATTAACTGACCTGACCTACAAGAATTTCTCACTCAACGCCAATTTTAGTTTTGTAAAAGGAAATAAGATCTATCATCAGGCACGTGAGTATTTTGATGCTGATGGCGCTTATCCTACTTACAATGTTATGAACCTTCATGATGGTTGGAGCCGTTGGGAGAAACCTGGTGACAATGCCACACACCCGCAATCAATAGCAGGTGGTAACAGTATGTCTAACAAAACTTCATCGCGTTATCTTGAAGATGGAAGCTACCTGAGAATGCGTAGCCTGACGCTGGGGTACAACCTTCCAGCTAACCTGTTGGAACGCATTAAACTTAAGTCAGCTCGTTTATCAGTGAGTGGCGAAAACCTGTTTACAATTACAGATTTCTCTGGTATGGATCCTGAAGTTGGTGAAGATGGAGATGCTGATGGTTCATTCTATCCTTTAACGAAGCGCATTGTGTTTGGTCTTAATATCGAATTCTAAAAAGTCTATGAAAATGAAAAATTATATATTAATTGTATTGTCAGCACTTCTGTTATTCAATACAGGTTGTGAAGTGGAAACCATTCCTTACGATTCGGTTTCCAGTGAGGAGGTAACAGGACCCGATGGTTTAGCTGCAGTTACCAATGGTTGCTATGCCTATCTGAAAGAAGAGTATTTTTATAAGCCATACCATTATGTGCCTGAGTTTGGTGGTGATAATATTGCATTATCAGGCACAACTTCTGATCGCTTAATGAACTTATATAATTACAACCGCGTAATTGATAACTATCATACTCAGCGTTTGTGGGAAAAGTCATATTTAATAATTGTAACACTCAATCGTTTGATTGAATCTAATGAAACAGGTGTTTCTCCTGAATTAGATCAGATATTGGGAGAGGACCATTACCTGAGAGCATTTTTATACCTGACTTTAACCAATACTTTTGGCCGACCATATGCTCAAAGTCCCGAAACCAACCTGGCAGTGCCTTTAAAGCTAACGTCAGATCCTGACGACACACCGGCACGGGCAACTGTGAAAGAGGTATATGATCAAATCGTTAAAGATTTACTGGCTGCAATTGATCTGATGTCTGAGGATAAGGCAAGCATCTATGCTACTAAAGAGGCTGCCCAGGCTTTACTGTCTCGCGTTTATTTATACATGGGTGATAATGAAAATGCCATTAAATATGCCACTGATGTAATGGATTCCGGTCGATTTACCTTGCTTGGAAATTCAGATATCTCCAACTATTTCACCTATTCGCCCGATGAAAATACTGAGAATATCATGGCAGTGAAGTTTGTAAAGGACGAAGATTATCTATACAACGGATGGTATACTGTTGGAAGTATGTATGCGAATGTTGATGGTGCAGGTTGGGGCGAAATGTATGCATCTAAACCTATTCGCGACTTGTTGAATCAGAATCCGGAGGATCAGCGTATTAAATTTATCGAACCTCAATACGAGTCTGAAGCAAGCTACACTGAAGGTGGACAAACAATTGTAGTGAAGAATCCGATGTGGTACATTTTTGTTGAAGAGGTAGAAGATGGAAGCCATATTAAATCATACTTCAGAACCGGTTTGGTGGTTGATGATGCAGGGCAGTGGAAGTTGGCGGAACCTGATGAAAATATTTCAGGTACGCATGTTGAAACAGAAGAAGTAGAAGGTGAAACCAAATATTTCATTACCTGGAAAGGTGAAAAGCAGTATGTTGATATTGAGCGTATGATGCAAACCCGTCAGGGCTATCCAAAGTACTATGTATTGAAGTGTTCAAAGCAACAGGGGCAGGCTCACCTTTGGTCGCCGTCCATCTCACGTTTGGCCGAAATGTACCTGAACCGTGCTGAAGGATATGCCAAACAAGGTAATGGAGATTTAGCTCTTAGCGACATTAATGTCCTGCGTCAAAGGGCGGGTATACCAACCTGGGATATCGATAATTTGCCTCTTGGTAAAACAGTTCTTGACCTTGTACTTGAGGAACGTCGCATGGAGTTGATGTTTGAAGGTCACCGTAAGTTTGACATCTTCCGCAATGGATTAACTCTGGACCGTCATTACCCGGGAACACATGATCGTGGAGCCGATAATGTTGTGAAAATGACTGTTACTCCTAATGATAATGCCATTGTAGAGTACATTCCACAGCTTGAAATAGACCGTTATCCGGGCGATTTACAGCAAAATCCGTAGATTAGATATGTAATTAAAAGGCGATAAATATTGTCGCCTTTTAATTGATACTAACATTTTTCTGTGCAACAATAAAGTAGCAAATAACATAATTATGGGATCAGACAGACGATCATTTTTAAAGAATATGGCGCTGGGGGCAGGTGTTGCTGCTGCAGCTCCACTGGCAGGATGTAATACACGTCCTAAAGAGAAAGAAGCAGTTGCTTATATACGTGAAAACGCAGAGCGCGTGCCTGAAATGGAATTTAACATGTGCGGTTATGCTGCACCTAAACTTGATAAGGTCCGTGTGGGTTTTGTAGGAATTGGTGACAGGGGGATTGGAGCTGTTGATCGAATGGGTTTTATTGAGGGTGTTGAAGTAACCGCCCTTTGCGATACTCGGCAGGCGGCTATTGATGGTGCACAAGCTTCATTGGCTAAAGCTGGTTTGCCAAAAGCCAAGGAATTCACGGGTAGTGATACTGCTTTTAAAGCTTTATGTGATAGTGGTTTGGTTGATCTGGTTTACATTGCTACTCCCTGGGAATGGCATGTACCGGTTGCGCTGGCAGCTATGCGCGGAGGCAGTCATGCAGCTGTCGAGGTATCAACAGCCAAAACAATGGACGAATGCTGGGAAATGGTTGAGGTCTCGGAGCAAACTAAGAAACACTGCGTTATTCTGGAAAATTGTTGTTATGATTTCTTTGAGCTGCTGACATTGAATATGGCTCGTCAGGGTGCTTTTGGTGATCTGGTTCATGGTGAGGGTGCATATATTCACGATTTAGATTACTGGCATTTCAATAAACCACAGGACGACAAACCTCGGGGTGACGGTGCTTATGACAAACTATGGCGATTGCACGAAAATACCCGTAAGGCCAACGTTTATCCTACTCATGGTTTAGGTCCGATATGTCAGGCCATGGATATTAACCGTGGCGACAGGATGGATTACCTTACAGCCATGATGTCGGACGATTTTACTTTGGCTAATCGCATTAAGGAGCTTGCTCCTGATCGACCTGATCTGCAACAATTCATCGGCAAAGAAATGCGCGGTAACATGGATATGCAGATGATACGCACCGTTAAAGGCCGTACCATGATGATACAGCATGATATCAGCTCACCTCGTCCGTATTCGCGCATTCATATGTTGAGCGGTACGAAATGTTTTGCGCAAAAGTGGCCGTTGCAACACATTGCTTTTGGTCATGATGTGGCCGATGACGCTAAAATGAAAGAGTTGTGGAAAAAGTATACACCAGAAATTGTAAAACGTATTGGAGAAATGGCCAAACAGGTTGGTGGCCATGGCGGAATGGACTTTATGATGGATTGGCGTTTAATTGACTGCCTGCGCAATGGCTTGCCAATGGACATGGATGTATACGATGCCGCTGCCTGGAGTTGCATTACACCATTGAGTGAATGGTCAATTGCTAATGGTTCTAAGCCTATTACAATACCTGACTTTACGCGCGGTAAATGGAAAACCAATAAGCCGCTGGAGCTAACACTGAAAGGTGGTGGTACAACCGGCGTTCGCAATCTTAAAAAAGCTGATTCTGATAAGCAATTGTCAGTCGGATAGTATTCAGTTTTATCAATTAACTAATTTACTTGATTTGCAACGGCTCTATTGATCATTGATAGGGCCGTTGTTGAAAAGGTCTTAATAATTAAATTTTATGAGAATAGCATCATACATGCTCTTTGTTGCCGTTTGTATGCTCCTGATTGGATGTACAAGCTGCAGTAAAGACGAACAAGAATCGGAAACGGAGAATATTCCCGCAATGAATATCCGGGTGCCTGCCGGCGGCAATACCTGGGTCGTTGATAACCCATTCAAAGGCAGTCAGACGATCGCTGATGAAGGCATCAAAAGTTGGAGCGATAAATCAGATAAGTATCGTATTTACTTTAAGTTACCTAAAGCTGGTTCACTGCATGTCGGTATTAATGCAAAGGTGAATTCAGGTGTTTCTGTGCTTAAAATTACTGTGAATGATGATGCAAAGGAGCTTAGTATTTCCGGAAAGGATTTACGCAATCATTTTGCAGGGACTTTTGAAGTGACAGAGCCGGGCTATCACTATGTTGAAGTGGAAGGTCTGTCAAAAGAAGGTGGCACATTTGCCGAAATAAAGGATGTAACACTTGGAGGTGAAGCGACATCGGGCAAGATGTATTATGTGAATGAAGAATATTACTGGGGACGTCGTGGTCCATCCGTTCACTTAAGCTACAAAGTGCCTGAACAGGCTTCTGATATTGAGTATTTCTATAATGAAATAACAGTGCCGGAAGGCGAAGATGTAATAGGTTCATATTACATGGCCAACGGATTTGGTGAAGGTTATTTCGGTTTTCAGGTTAACTCTGATGTGGAACGCCGCGTATTGTTTTCTGTATGGAGTCCTTATCATACCGATGACCCATCTTCGATACCGGATGAAGATAAGATTAAACTGGTTCGCAAAGGTGATGGAGTAACTACCGGTGAATTTGGCAATGAAGGATCAGGTGGCCAGAGTTACTGGAAGTACAACTGGATTACAGGAAATACCTATCAGTTTTTGTTAAAGGGAACACCGCTGGATGATGGTTACACACAATATACGGCCTGGTTTAAGGGCCCCGAATTGGATGACTGGAAACTTATTGCCAGCTTCAAGCGACCAAAAATCCAAACATGGTTAACCAGTCAATATTCATTTCTTGAGAATTTTCATACCGAAACAGGTGCCCTAAGCCGAAAAGCATACTACAACAATCAATGGGTGTATGATACCAAAGGTAACTGGTATGAGATGACAGAAGCGAAGTTTACAGCCGATGCTACGGCCCGAAAAGAATCGCGAATGGATTATGCAGGAGGAGTAGAGAACGGCATATTCTTTATGCGTAATTGTGGTTTTTTTAATGAAACCACCCAGATAGACAGCTACCATAAACGAAACGCCCTTGGTGTTCAGCCGGTGATAGATTTTAATAGCCTCCCTTAAAGGCACATGCATTAGTATTTATAATGAATGATCCCCGGTTGTTGCTTCAGTTAACAGCCGGGGATTTTACTTTCTTTATGCATTATTCCATCATTTTGCCATAATAAACTATTTTTACATGCGTTTGTAAAACGAGATTAACAATTTAGGGATTTAAAGAATGATTCGATTATTAAGTTTTCTACTATTTGCACTTATAGCTGGCAGAGTCGTAGCTCAGGACACAACAGTTTTGACCATTGGTGATAAAAAATATTCACTTGAAGAGTTTAACTACATTTACAATAAAAACAACTCTCTCACTCAAGAGCCGGTTAGTAAGAACGAATACGTTAACTTGTTCGTAAACTACAAGCTTAAGGTTGAAGAGGCTATTGCCCAGGGGTATGATACTGTCCCATCCTTTAAAAGGGAGTTGGAATATTATCGAAATGAACTGGCTAAACCATACCTGACCGATAAGAAAGCAACAGATGAGGTGGTAAAGGAAGCATATGAGCATATGATGTATGAAGTGGATGCCTCTCACATATTAATTGAGCTTGACAAATCACCAACACCTCAGGATACTCTAAAGGCCTATCAAAAAATTGCAGATATCAAAACAAGACTTGATAATGGCGAAGATTTCGGGAAGCTGGCGATGGAGCTGTCAGAAGGTCCTTCGGCCCCTAATAAGGGACATCTGGGATATTTCGGAGCTTTCATGATGGTTTATCCTTTTGAAAAAGCTGCATATAGTACCCCTGTAGGACAGGTGTCAGAAATTACCCGTACGGCTTTTGGATATCACCTGATCAAAGTACACGATAAGCGAAAAAATAAAGGCGAAATACTGGTAGCGCATATCATGAAAGCGTTTCCTTATCGGGCCAATCCGACAGTTCAAAACCAGTCAAAAATAGCGATTGATTCCATCTACAGGAAACTAATGAATGGAGAATCTTTCAATGCCATGGTAGCTCAGTTTTCAGACGATAAACAAACAGTTGCCAACAACGGTAAATTGCCATGGTTTGGAACCGGACGAATGGTTCCTGAATTTAGTGATGCTGCCTTTGCTCTGAACAATAACGGTGATATATCTGAACCTGTAAAAACACAATTTGGATGGCATATTATTAAGCGTATCGATGTACGACCAGTAAAACCACTTGATGAGTGTCGCGAAGAAATTATGCAGAAAATAAAGCGTGATGAAAGGGCTTTTGCAGGGAAAAAAGCCACCATTGATCGCTTAAAAGAGGAATATACTTATACCGTTAATGAATCGGACTATGCGCAATTAGAATCATTGGTTATTAAAGCCAGCGCAACTGGAAAAGAAGCATTGATCGCTGAGCTTAGCAGTGCAGCACTGCAACCGGCTTCCTTTGATGATCAGGTAATAAGCTCATCTGACCTGGCAAATGAAGCGTTTCCTTTCAATATTCCATCTGCCGGATTAACACCGGCTAATTTTAGCCAGATATGGAACGATTATATTGATAACAAGTTAATTGAGTATGAAAAAGCAAGGCTGGAAAGTAAGTATCCTGAGTTTAGGTTTTTGATGAATGAATACCATGACGGTCTGTTAATATTTGAAATTAGCCAAAGGGAGGTCTGGAACAAGGCATCAAATGATAGCACCGGTTTGGTGCGATATTATGAAGAGCATAAGAACGACTACATATTAGAGGAGCATTTTAACGGACGCCTGCTTTATTGTAAAGATAAACAGACGTATAAGCAATTGAAAAAAGTAGTGAAGAAAAACCCTGAAATGCAGATTGATTCCCTTGCTCCGTCATTGGCAGAAAACATAAAAGTAAAAGAAGGCCGCTTTTTTAATGGCGATGAACCTATGTTAGATGCTCAGATATGGAAAAAGAAGGGTGCAGCTATTGATTCTACATATCCTTATTTATTACCTTTAGGAGTGAAAAAGGAAAAAAGCATTCAGCCATTAACTGAAGTTCGTGGCCGGGTAATTTCAGATTATCAGGAAGAACTGGAACGTAATTGGATAGATGGATTAAAGCAAAAATTCAATCCTCAGCTTAACACTTTTGTTTTTAATGAACAATAATATATTTTAGCCAAAATAAGATCAATTAATTTTAAGAATGAAAAGATATTCTAACAGCATATCAGTACTTGTTATTTTGGCTTTGATCACCATTGTTGGTTGTAATAGTAATAGCGAAAAGGAAGCAGATGAACCATTGGTTAAAATCAACCAGACAGTGTTAACCAAAGGCATGTTATCCAACGCTGTTCCCAATAGTTTGTCAAAAGATGACAGTGTTATTTTTGCACAGGATTATATTAACCGCTGGATTCGCTCTGAACTTTTATTGGGTAAAGCAGAACTGAACCTGACGCCTGAAGAGAAGGATGTGGCAGCATTGATGGAGGAATATCGTCGTTCCTTGCTCATTCACCAGTATCAGCAAAAGATGCTGGAACAAAAGTATAGTCCGCTGATAACTGGTTCTGAGATTAGAAACTACTACACCGAAATGGAGGATAATTTTAAATTATCTGAACCCATTATTAAAGGGGTATTTGTTATTGTTCCGCAATCAGCACCTAATATTGATGACTTAAAAAAATGGTATCGTTCAGATGATTCTGAAGATATTGTAAAGTTAGAGGCTTACTGTTTTCAAAATGCAAAAAAATATGAGGTGTTTCTTGATCACTGGCTGACTTTTGATGAAATAAACAAGCGTTTACCTGAAAGTATCAACAGAACAGAGCGATTCATCAAAAACAATTCTTATCACCATACAACTGATTCTTTGTATCAGTATTTCCTTTCTATTAAGGAATTTCAGTTGAGTAATGAAGTGGCTCCGCTTGAATTTGTAGAGTCAAAAATTAAAGCCATCCTGCTCAATAAGAAACGCCTTGAATTTATAAAGCAGTTAGAAAGTGATCTGTACGAAGAAGCATTAAAAAACAAGAACATTACTTTTTATTAATACATCCCCTGATAGTGATTCAGTCTTTGAGTTGAATAGTAATATTCACACATAGCAAGCATATATGTAACTTACATGGCATAATGATCACGGGTCTTACGATCGGATTCACATATTTAAGCTGATTAAAGTGCAAAAAACTGGATAGCATTGAAAACATAAACCTGTTAGGCACTAAAAATTGATTAACAATTTACAATAGGAGCAAAAAATTATGTAGGTTTGCATTTGCCTTGAATGATGCATTATTATTGGAGAGATAATAAACAGGCAATGCATCTGAATGATAAGATGATAAAGAATAAGAAATTACTGAATATGAAGCAATTCATTAAGATAAGTACATTACTACTTTCAATATTTTTTTCTTTCAACACACTGCAGGCCCAAACTAACGTTATTGATGAGGTAATTGCAGTAGTTGGAGATAACGCCATTCTGAAATCTGATATTGAACACCAATATGAGCAAGCATTAGTAGAAGGCGCTAACTATCAGGGGGATTTAAAGTGTCACCTGTTTGAGCAAGCTCTGATCAGTAAATTATTATTGAACCAGGCCAAGCTTGATAGTGTTGAAGTTGGAGAAAACGAGGTGGTTAACCAGGTTGACCAACGTATCAACTACTTTATTCAGCAAATTGGAGACAAAGAAAAGCTGGAAGAATATTTTAACAAGTCACTGTTGCAAATAAAGCGTGATCAAATGGAGATGGTTCGCACGCAAATGCTGACTCAACGCATGCAGCAGGAGATTACCAAAGACATTAATGTTACACCCGCCGACATCAGGGGTTATTACCGTAACCTGCCTAAAGATAGTTTGCCAATGGTGCCAACTCAATTCGAGTTACAACAAATTGTGCTGCATCCACGGGTTGAACAAAAAGAAATAGACCGTGTGAAAGCGCAGTTGCGCGATTTCCAAAAGCAGGTTAATGAAGGACGTGATTTTGCTACCCTGGCAGTGCTTTACTCTGAAGATAAAGGATCGGCAACACGAGGAGGAGAGTTAGGCTGGATGCCACGTTCAGGTTTAGTACCTGAATTTGCCAGTGTTGCATTTAACCTGCAGGATAAAAAGAAGGTGTCAAAGATTGTTGAAACTGAATTTGGTTTTCACATCATCCAGCTAATTGACCGTAAAGGAGAGCGTATCAACTGTCGCCACATCCTTATTAAACCAAAGGTTACTGAAGATGCGAAAAAGGAAGCCCAGGCCAGTTTGGATACCATCCGTGGTTTAATTACCGATGGAACAATGTCATTTGAAGAGGCTGCCTTACGTTTTTCAATGGATAAGGATTCGCGAACAAGTGGTGGACAGATGGTCAATCCACAAACCGGTACCTCTAAATTTGAAATGGGCCAGATTCCTGTAGCCATCAACAAAGAGCTGCAAACCATGGAAGAAGGAGATATCTCACCATCATTTTTCATGTTGGATGAGCGCAAAGGAAAGGAAACCTTCAGGTTGATCAAGCTAAAGCGTAAATCAGACCCGCATAAGGCTAACCTTAAGGAAGACTACCAGTTACTTCAGTCAATGCTGGAAAACAGCATGCGGCAGGAAACCTTAGACAAGTGGATTAAGGATAAGCAGGCCGAAACCTATATTACGATCGATAAAAATTGGGTGAACTGCGAATTTGAATATGACAACTGGGTTAAGAAATAAGTCATTATATGATAGTATTAAGCTCCGAGGCATTTATGTTTCGGAGCTTTTTTTGTATAGCGTTTAATGGTTTGATATATTGTTCATTCATAAAACTTCATACCGGTAATAAATTCATGGCTTGTTTATCTTTTTTAAACTAAAAATGCGATTGCAAGCATAGAATCATTAAAAACTGGGCGTTATATTATTATCAACTCAGAAAAATCACTATTTTTGGTTATTGCAATCAAGTGAAGTGTGAAACGAGTAACCTATAAGTATAGAAACTCCCATTTAGAAGCTTATTTCTGGTTAATCGCCCTTGTTTCACTAGCGTTATCTTCACCTGATAAGGCAACGCATTACACTCTTTGTATATTTAAAAATCTGGGTTTTGATTTTTGCCCTGGTTGTGGCTTAGGTCGTAGTATTACCTTCCTGTTTCATGGGCAATTTGTTAATTCGTGGCATTCTCATCCATTGGCCTTACTGGCTGTGATTGTCTTGCTATACAGAGTTTTTAAGTTATTGAAAAAAGATATAAACTTTACAACATAAAATAGATGCTATGAACAAAATTTACACCTTATTGCCAGAAGTAGAAGGAGAAGAAGCTATTTTTCTTGATTCTCTTTTAAAAGATATGAATGAAGAGCAAGCACAAAATTTTATTCTTATCTATCGTGGTCGTCGCAAAGATCCGCAAACAATATTATTGACCGCTTTACTAGGATTCTTTGGTTTTGCTGGTATTCACCGCTTTTTTATTAATCACATAGGAATGGGAATACTATATTTCTTTACTGCCGGTTTATGCTTTATTGGAACCATTGTGGATTTGGTTAATCATAAAAACCTTGCTTTTGAACACAATCAGCAGGTAGCTCGTGAAATTAAGGTGTTGATTAACTAATTATCATCATCGAAGTTAAAAGGTAAAGCTCCGGTTTGTGGAGCTTTTTTTATATCCTTGTACCTGGTAGCTTTCATCTTTTCCTGGGAGTAAGGTTTTATTATACTTACAAAACTCTCACGGCTCGACGCCTCAAGCCACACGTCTTGCTTTTCTTCGCTTAGTATTAATGGCATACGTGCTTCTTTTACCTTAGGGTTATTATGAATTTTAGCCATCAATGCATTGGCTGAGGTAGTAACTATACTGCAAGTGTTGAGTGTTTCGTATGTATCAGGGTTTAACCATTCACTCCATAAGCCTGCAAGCATCAGCGGTTCATCATCCTTCGATGTAATGTAATAGGGAATGGTTGTTTTATTTTGATGATGGTATTCATAAAACCCGGCAACTGGTATTAAGCAACGTTTATGAGTGGCCGAATCTCTGAATGAAGGCTTGTCAAACAAGCTTTCTGCTCTTGCATTTAAGGTTTTATTCCAGATGTCATGTGCCTGGTTTAAATCTTTTATCCAGTGCGGAATTAATCCCCAATATGAAAGAACAGGGTGGTAGGGCTCTTGATTGGTGTAAATAATAATTTCAGGGTGAGTAAAGCCCGAAACTTTCTCAAAATCTTTGAAATTCCTTAATTCTTCCTCATAACGTACAATATCCTCTTTCACACCATAATGCCTGGCTCTCTTCAGTGCTTTCTCAAGCAGGTATTTTGCAGTGTAACACATCTGTTTAGTTTATCTTACTAACAGATGTGTAATTATAATTGTTGATATGGTCACATATAAAAAAAATCCGCCCATTTGGCGGATTCTGATTCTATTCACAACATTGACACTTTTCTATTCGCCATTGTGGAAATTGGTCTGTCGTATAATTGTATAGACCACTGGATGAATAAAACTCCCCTAAAAGCAGGCAGGAGTCAATTTTAGGCATTGCATGGCAGCCTGCTTTATGAATGGTGCGAATGCCGCTTTTTGATAATTTATAATCCAGGTAATATGTGTTCATGATCTGCTTTTAACCAATAACTAACTGATAATACTTACGCGCTTTAATCCTCTTAGATTAAGGATCTTGATTGTTTCCTTATTCATATCGATCAGTTTTTCACGCAAGAAATCATTAAGAGAGCGACTTACTGATTCTTTGGAAGTGCCAATCCAATTGGCCATGTCTGTGCGTGATATGCGAATAGGAAAGTCATGACCTTCTTCAACTTCAAACAGCTCCATTTGCTTAACTAAAATATTTGCAGCTCTGCCTCGAACGGTTTTCTGACTCATATCAATTATTGATGTGCAGGCTTCTTTTATTTCTGTGCAAGCCTTCTGAAGCATCATAAATGCCAGGTTGCTGTCAGTTTTAAAAGCATTCTGCAAACTGTTGTCCGATAGCTCGCAAAGGATAGAGTTAACCATGCACTCACAACCAGTGATCTCTGGTTCATTAGTAAATTGAGAATAATAGCCAACAATTTCTCCCTCACGTACCATGCGTACTATTTGTTTATTTCCTTTGGCACCTACGCTGTATAGTTTAACCATACCTTTTTTTACAAGGTAAGCCGTTTTAGCTTTACTGTTGGCATTGTATACAATTTCACCAGTCTGGAACATCGAACATTTGTCAAACGAAGTGAATGCCTGACTGCTGTTATTCATCACACTTTCCATTTTACTCCATTTTTCAGATTTGTTTTTAAGGGTAGAATTTAAAGAAAGAGGCACTTGATATCGCCAGATGAGCACCTCTTAACTTAAACCTTTTGTATTGATATAGACACCTCAATGGTTGAAATGGGTGACAAGGGAATGGCTTTTTTGAAATAAAAAAAGGAAACCACTATGGATTTCCTCAATCTTTACAGGAGTAAATCTCCTTTATAAATCTTTCATACTTAACTGTATACGTTTTCTTAGTCGGTCAACTTCTACAACCTTAACTTTGACCTGTTGTTGTAGCTTTACAATTTCGTTGGGATCGCTAACGTATTTGTTAGCCAATTGTGAAATATGAACCAGTCCGTCCTGCTTAACACCAATATCGACGAAAGCCCCAAAATTAGTAATATTGGTGACCAAACCCGGTAGAACCATTCCTTCGTATAGATCTTCGATGGAGTAAATGCCTTCTGCAAATTCGAAAGTTTTTATTTCACTACGCGGATCACGCCCCGGCTTGTCCAGCTCTTTCACAATGTCGTTAAGTGTAGGTAATCCAAACTTGTCTGAAACATAGCTGTGTAAGTTTATTTTGTCCCGGAGCAATTTATTGTCAATCAAATCGTTGATGCTACATCCAAGATCTTTAGCCATTTGTTTAACAACTTTGTATGCCTCTGGGTGAACAGCAGTGTTATCCAGTGGGTTGTCAGCATTATTTATTCGTAAGAATCCGGCAGCCTGTTCAAAAGCTTTAGCTCCCAGTCGAGGTACTTTTTTAAGTTTTTCACGCGAATCAAAGGCTCCGTTCTCTGATCTGAAGTCAACTATATTCTGAGCCAGCTGTGGTCCAAGGCCTGAAACATAGGTTAATAAATGTTTGCTGGCGGTATTTAAATTGACACCTACAGAGTTAACGCAGGACTCGACAACGGTATCCAGTGATCTTTTTAATTGTGCCTGATCAACATCGTGCTGGTATTGTCCGACTCCAATTGATTTGGGATCTATCTTAACCAGCTCAGCCAGGGGATCCATCAAACGACGTCCAATTGATACAGCACCTCTCACTGTCACATCATGATCGGGGAATTCTTCACGTGCGGCCTTACCCGCTGAGTAAACCGATGCACCATCTTCACTTACAACATATATATCCACCTTGTTTTTGAAGCGAAGACCCTTTGCAAATGCTTCCGTTTCACGCGATGCTGTTCCGTTGCCGATGGCAATGGCTTCAATCTGATGTTTATCAACCAGTGATGTGATTGTGTTAGCAGATTTTTGATATTCATTCTGCGGAGCGTGGGGATATATGGTACTGTTTTCTTTTAGATTGCCCTGGGCATCCAAACAAACAACTTTACAACCTGTTCTGTAGCCCGGATCGAGGGCTAAAACACGCTTTTGGCCAAGGGGGGAGGCCAGTAACAGCTGACGAAGATTCTCAGCGAATACTTTAATTGCCTCAGTGTCTGATTTTTCACTGAAAAGATTGGTGAATTCTGTTTCAATTGACGAGGATAATAAACGTTTATAGGCATCGCTCACCGCCTCAGCCACCTGCTCTGATGCACTGGTGTTACCCTTAACAAAAAAACGATCCAATCGATGGATACAAGTATTTGCATCGGGAGATACGGATAGCTTTAAATACCCTTCTTTTTCGCCTCTTCTCATCGCCATAAAACGGTGCGAAGGACAACGTTTAAGTGGTTCGCTCCAGTCGTAATAGTCCTTGTATTTAATACCTTCTTCCTCTTTGCCCTTAACAACTTTTGATGTTATAAGAGCTTCCTTGTCAAATACTGAACGAACTATTTCACGCCCAACCTTATGCTCATTAACCCATTCGGCAATTATATCCCTGGCACCTTGTAAGGCTTCTTCAGTATCTGCTACCTTATCATTAACAAACGAAGCGGCACGATCTTCAATGTCACGTTCATATTGTTTCATCATTATTTTAGCAAGGGGTTCCAGACCTTTTTCCCTTGCTTTCACCGCCCGTGTTTTACGTTTGGGCTTAAAAGGGAGGTATATATCTTCCAGCTCGGTCAAGCTAAAAGTCTCTTCTATTTTTCTTCTTAATTCAGGGCTTAAAACATTCTGTTCATCCATTGATTTCAGAATGGTTTCTTTGCGCTTTTCAATCTCTTGTAGTTTTTCGTAGCGCTCTTTTATATTGCCAACCTGCAATTCATCCAGGCTACCCGTCATTTCTTTCCTGTATCGACTGATAAACGGAATGGTTGCACCTTCATCCAGAAGAGCTATGGTATTTTGGACGCTTTTTAATGAAATATTAAGTTCGGACGCAATGATTTGGCTTAACTGCATAATAATGACCTTAATTAATTTGCTGTTAGTTAAAAAACAAAGAATGCAACTTAAACAGTATAATTCTAATTGTCAGATTTCTTAGACTTATGTTCAGGCTTCTTTTTGAACGATTTACGTTTATTGCCCGAAGGTTTTCTTTTCGGCCCGCCTTTTTTTCTTTTCTTAAGAAGTTCTTCTGGGTTATAGACTGGTGCTTCTCCCAATTCCGGGTTAAGTGGAATTTTAAAAACATCAGTTTCTATCAAACGTTCTATCTTATGGAATTCAAGTATTTCCTTGTCATTGATAAGCGTGATAGCTACGCCTTGAGTCTGGGCTCTGGCAGTTCGACCAACCCTGTGCACATAGTCTTCTGCATCACGTGGTACATCAAAGTTGATAACCAAATCTATTTTTTCAATGTCAATACCACGGGCAATAATATCGGTTGCAACCAGTATCTGTACATTGCGATTTTTAAAATCACGCAACACATCTTCACGTTCAGCCTGTTCCAGGTCGGAGCTGATCGCTTTTGAATTAAATCCATTACTATGGAGAGAACGGGCTATTTCCTTCACCTTTTGTTTGGTCGATGAAAATATTATGATGCTGGGTAGATCTTTGTCTTTCAACAGGGTGTTAAGAAGCGGGATTTTCTGCGTGTCATAAACCATGTATGCCGCCTGCAAAATACCTTCGGCAGGTTTACTTATGGAAATATTAACCTCTTCCTGATCTACTAAAATATTTTTTGCCAATTCTCTGATCTTAGGAGGCATAGTTGCAGAGAACATTAACGTTTGGCGTTTCTCAGGCAGGTATTTAACCACTTGCATAATGTCATCAAAAAATCCCATGTCAAGCATGCGATCTGCCTCGTCCAGTATCAGGTGCTGAAGTGTATCCATCTTTACGTAACCCATGGTAAGGTGCTGTATTAACCTTCCAGGTGTTGCGATTACAATATCAGCCCCTGTTGTCAGGGCATTCTTCTGCCGGTTCCACTCTCCTGAATCATTTCCGCCATATATGGCTGTTGAAGAGATGTCAAGAAAATAGCCGAAACCTTCCATTTGTTGGTCGATCTGAATAGCTAATTCCCGTGTTGGAACAAGGATTAAGGCATTGATCTTATTGTGGCCATTCCTGATTAATTTGTCAAGTACAGGCAACAAATAAGCTGCTGTTTTACCTGTTCCTGTTTGAGCACAGGCAATCAAATCCTTACCATCCTTAATGACCGGTATGGTTTTTTCCTGAACAGGTGTTGCTTTTTCAAAACGCATGGCATCAAGGCCACTTAGCAACTCATCTGAAAATCCAAAATCTTTAAATTCCAATATTCTCTCTTTACAGTTTCATTATTCTACATAAACAACCAGTCCCTTAAGGTATTCACCCTCCGGGTGATATATATCTACAGGGTGGTCGGCCGGTTGGGTCAGCTGCTGCAATATTCTGACTTTACGTCCGGCTCTGGCAGCAGCCGAAAACACCATCGTCCTGAATTGTTCCTTGGTTATCACCTGTGAGCATGAGAATGTAAACAGAATACCGCCCGGGCGAATTTGTTCAAGGGCTTTGGCATTAAGGCGCCTATAACCTTGTAAGGCGTTTTTAACAACATTAACATGCTTTGCAAAAGCGGGTGGATCCAGGATAATCAGATCGTATTTGTTTTTTATCTTATTCAAGTATTTGAAGGCATCAACAGCAAAGGCCTCGTGACGCTCGTCGCCAGGAAAATTCAGTTCTACATTATCATTGGTGATATGAATGGCTCTTTCTGAACTGTCAACTGAATGAACCAGCTTGGCTCCGCCTCGCATGGCATAGAAAGAGAACCCTCCTGTATAGCAAAACATGTTCAGAACCTCCCGGTTTCTACTGTAATGCTCAATCAGTGATCGGTTCTCACGTTGATCAACGAAAAAACCCGTTTTCTGACCTCTTTCCCAATCTACTTTAAATTTAAGGCCATTCTCCAATGCTACTTTTTCCGAGCTTTTTCCATAGATGTAGCCATTGACCGGCTCAACATCAGCTTTGTATGGCATTGTTCCTTCCGACTTATTGAATATGGATATCAATGAGTCGCCCAACACCTCCTGCAGCGCTTTTGAAATAGTATCTTTTTCAAGGTACATACCAACGGTATGCATTTGTACAACGGCTGTACCATTGTAAAAATCAATGATTAATCCTGGCAGGTAGTCGCCTTCGCCATGAACCAAACGATAAGCATTGGTGCTTTCATCAGCTACCAATCCATTAGCCTGTCTTAATTCGTAGGCCTTCTGTATTCTGTTTCTCCAGAAGTCATAATTAATTTCTTCCTGTTCAAAGCTAAGGACACGAACTGTGATGGAACCAATAATATAATGGCCCAGCGCGAGGAAATTTTCCTGGCTATCCAGGACTTCAACAATATCACCCTCTATTAATTCGGGGCCTTTAACGCCTTTAACTGCTCCTGAAAATACCCAGGGATGAAAACGGTTTAAGCTCTGCTCTTTTCCTTGCTTTAAAACTAATTGTGGTCTTTCTGACATTAACGTTTGCTTCTTATATAGTTTGAGCTTTAACAGCCGGAAACTCTTTTAATAAATTGTAATATAATTCAAGGGCCACCCAAGCATCAGTTGCTGCATACAATACCTGACCTTCGGTTAGATGTGGTGCTTCCCAATTGGAGAGGCGCTGACGTTTACTGACCCTGAAATTTAATACCAGACCGGCCAGTTTTTTGAGACTTGTATCTTCTATTCCAACTCGTTTAACATGATCTTGTATTTCAACAAAACCGGCCGATTCAAATTCAGTTATACGATTGAGTCCTTTTATATCATCGCGAATGCCAACACCTATTTTTTTAATTTCAGGGTTGGACAATAAATTGATTAAAGCAGGATGAAAACCAGTTTTATTCAAACGAAACAAGTAAACTTTGTCAGGGCTGGCTAATTGAAGCAATGATACCTGGTTAATTTTACCTTTTCTAAATGAGGGTTTCGTTTCTGTGTCAAAACCAATTATTGCATGTTGTTCAAGCTCCTTAACAAGATTGTTAACAGCGTTTTCATCTTCAACAACATCAACCGGTCCTTCAAAGTGCTTTAGGGGTAATTGGCTTAATTCTTCTTTGCTTATGGTTTTCTCCATCTATACTATTGGGGATTTATGATATTAGAGTAATGGGGTTTCTTCGGGGTTTTCATCTTGCCAGTCTTGCTGCATCCGGTTATACCAGTTCTCTTGCTGCTGGCTTTTCTGGAACTCTTCTTCTCCTTCTTCTTCTGTTATGTCATCTTCACCATACAAAACGGCATGCAGGGCTCTTAATGTATTAACCATTCTTTGGCCCCAGTAAAGTTCGAAATTAGTCATGACATCAGCCAGCGCATCATTCATAATTTCAGTAACACCCAATCTGTATGCTGAAATAAAATCTTTTAAATCCTGATAAATATCCGCCATGTCTTCACCAATAAAGGCAATTACAGGAGTGTCGCTTCTTTGCATATCGGCATTGAATACTTCCAGGTAATCATTAAAACGACCAAGTTTGGCAGTGATTCCTTCCTGAATTTGCGTATAAGTCATTTCGTCAACTGTTTTTTCAATGCTTTCCTCAAGTTCTGGCTCAACCTTAGGTAAAACAGAAGCTTTCAGGTATAGCAGTGGTATAATTCGGGTCGCCACCGTAATAAACTGCTTGCGGTTCATTTCATCAGCTGTCTCCAAAAATGTGCAGTATTCTTTTGCTACAGTAACAAATTCAATAACATTTTTGGAGTAAACTACGTGCTCAAAAGACTCTTCCATACATTTAATCTAATCACCCTATTCTGAGACTATGCAGATTGGATATTCAATGGGCAAAAGTAACAAAAATTAGCGAGTAATACTTTTTGCATGATGATATTATGCTTTGGGGCTTACCCTGAATTACTTCGCAAAGGAAAAACATGCTAATGGCTCCAACGATTATGACCCGTAACAAGGGTGAAGTCATGGCAGTCGAATAAAATTGTTATTTTTGCATTGATAAAGACAATATGCACCCAGGTTTAAATTTGTTTATTGTTGAACTAAATTAAAGCTAATGAGTAAAGAAGCGATTAGTTTAAGCGTGTTGTATAAAAATTTAATTGGACGATTGAAAGAGTTGATCATTAACCCACGTAAAGAATGGGAGATGATCTTCAACGAAAGAAAATCAATTAATGAAATACTGGCACAGTTTAATTTTCCACTAATTGGTTTATATACAAGCGCGGTATTTGTAGGTTATTTAATAAGTCATCAGGAGTTAGATTTTGAATCGGCTTTAAAAGAGGCCGTATTTACTTTTTCATCTTACTTTTTTGGCTTGTACCTGTGCTATTATTTACTTGTCAAGTTATTGCCTGTTGTCAAAATAGACCTTGAAAAAGCTGCCGTATTTCAACTGGTGGCTTATTCGTCGGGAGTAATGTACCTGACTGGCAGTGTCGCTGCCCTGGTGCCTGAAACCATTGTAATAGCAAGCATAATTAACCTGTACGTTATTTACCTGGTATGGGTGTCGGTTTCAGTTCTCATTAATACTGCAAAGGAGCAACGTATTTGGATGACTTTTATCGCTGGTGTTTTAATTCTGTTTTTGCCAACACTGATTCATCGCTTATTTGTATATATAAGTAATCTGACCTTATGAGTTTACCTTCATCAAGAATAAATATAAGAAATAAAAGAGCAACGTTTGATTATGAGTTAATCGAACGCTTTAATGCTGGTATTCAACTGGCTGGTACCGAAATCAAATCCATTCGTTTAGGTAAGGCCAGCCTGGTTGATTCATATTGTTATTTTGTGAAAGGTGAACTGTGGTTGAAAGGTATGCGTGTATCTGAATATTTTTACGGAACATTTAATAATCATCAGCCAGAACGTGAAAGAAAGCTCTTATTAACGAAAAAAGAACTTCAGAAACTTGAGCGTAAAACCAAAGAGTCAGGTTTGACAATTGTTCCTATTCGCTTGTTTTTCAATGACCGTGGCTTTGTGAAAATAGAAATAGCACTTGCCAAGGGAAAGAAACAACATGATAAGCGCGAAACACTGAAAATGAAAGATGCCGGACGCGAAATGGACAGAGCGCGGAAAAAATTCTGATAATATCGGAACAGGACGCAACCACTTCTTATAAATTCCATCTTCACTATCGAATACTTAATCTATGGGATGGAATTACAATTGGTAAACCGGCAATGTTTCATTGATTACAAGAGTTTAATAATCATGCCTCTTAATTAGTGAGAGTTAATTGCTGTGAATAATCTTAACGACATAATAAAAGGTTGTCAGAAAGGTAAAGCTTCTGCGCAAAGGCAATTGTATCAGTTGTTTGCTGCAAAGATGTTTGCTGTGTGTCTGCGTTATAGCAAGGACAAGACAGAAGCTGAAGATTGTTTGCAGGAAGGGTTTATCAAAGTATTCAGTAAAATAGATAAGTACGGATTTAAAGGCTCGTTTGAAGGGTGGGTGAGACGGATAATGGTCAATACCGTTATTGAAGTTTACCGTAAAAAACAACCCGAGTTGTTGGTTGATGATTTTCCATTGTTAGCTGATGATGACGTAAGTGATGAATATGAGGTGCCTTTTACTCAGGATGAACTGATGGCAATGATACAAGAGTTACCGCCTAAATATAAGCTGGTGTTTAACCTGTACGTGATGGAGGGATTCTCTCATGCTGAAATTGCTGAAACATCAGGAATATCTGTTGGTACGTCAAAATCAAACTTAGCACGGGCCCGACAATGGCTAAAGAAGAATATTGAGGACAGAATTTTAGAGAAAAAACAGGCTGTATGTTAAACGGAGGGAAAAATATAGATACAGTTTTCAAAGACGGTTTAAGCAATCATGAGGTTGCTCCTGAAGCATATGTTTGGGAGTCAATTGAAAAAAACATGAATAAGCAGAGGCGTCAGGCAGCTGTATTGATAATGTGGCGAAGCGTGGCAGCAGCGTGCATTGTTGCTTTAATGGCTGTATCGTTCATGTTGCTTAACCGGGTAAGCGAACCGTTGGTTGAACAAACTGCCGAAGTAATGGCAGCTAAGAAAACTGAAATCGCAGAACAAAATAGTGAAGCCGGCAAGCATACATATATCGAAAACCAGGTTAATTTAAATGAAGCAGTAATTCCTGAAATCCCTGAAAAAGTGTTGAAGAACGCTGATGACTCAGCTGCTCCTACACCCAGTTTAGAAGATCGCCATGTTGTTAATAAGGATGCCGCTATAGCAAACTATATAGCTTCGATCTCAGCTGTTAGTATTGCTGGTACTAATGAGGTGAATACCGATTTACATATCAGGCAGGAAAAAGTGTATTATTCAATATATAATCCGTTAAATGCACCATCTGATTTTGCAAAGTCATCAAAGAAGACTTCCATAAGCATAGGAGGAGTTCTTTCTCCTTCCTATAATTCCAAAATGACATCAGGCGGCAATGAATCAGTAATGGCGGCCTCGGGTGTTGATGTGAATGAGAATGGTATTAATTCTTTGGGAGGTGGTTTGCAGGTGAGGGTTAACACCGGATCGCGCTGGAGTTTTGAAACTGGCGTTTTATATGCCCAGGTGGGTCAGGAAGTAAGTAATGATTATTCTTATCAGTCTTATAAACAGGCTTTTTTAAGCCGTAATGTGGCTATTAGTGCTGGTTTATCCAATTCAATGGGCAATGTAAGGATTACAAAACCCGGTCCTCAGGCCTACGCAGAACCTCTTACCGACAACTTAGTGGAAGCTTCAAATACTTTTGAAAGCTCAGTTAGCTCTCTTAAGCAAACCCTCGATTACATTGAAATTCCGATGATGGCACGCTATTCTTTATTTAAGAATTTTCCATATTTATCAGTTGCAGGTGGTATAAGTTCCAACTTCCTGGTTGATAACGCGGCTTATGCTCTGGATGGTGGTTCGGAACGTAAAATAGGTGAAACAGATGATATTAAATCATTTGTGTTAAGCAGTTCAATTGGTTTGGGTGTTGACGTTCCAATCTATAAGTCGATACATCTTAATGTAGAGCCACGTTTAAAATACTTTCTAAACTCGGTAAGTTCAAATGATGATTATAACTTCCAGCCCTATTCATTTGGAGTGTATGGTGGGCTTACTTTTGTAATTAAATAGCTATTTAAGAGACTCAATCATCTGGTAAAATACACCTTTTTGCAACAGTAAATCTTCGGGTTTACCAGCTTCTGCTATTGTCCCGTTTTTCATTACTACAATCATGTCGGCCAGCTTAATTGTTGAAAGGCGATGGCTGACAATAATAGCGGTTTTATCTTTTGAAATATCTTTAAAATGCTCTATTAAACTTGCCTCGGTAAAGGCATCAAGCGAACTGGTTGGTTCGTCAAGGATGATGACCTGTGCGTCAGTGTTGTAAAAGGAGCGTGCCAGGGCTGTTCGTTGCCATTCTCCGCGGCTCAGCATCTGACTGTCTTTAAAGAGGGTTCCTAAAGTAGTGTTATAACCATTCGGTAGCTTGGTGAATATGCCATGAAGACCGGCGTTGTCAGCTGCTGTGTGAATTGATTCTGCAGAGTATTGTCTTTGTGTGTTTCCGAATAGAATGTTTTCTTCAGCACTCACGTTGTAAAGCATAAAATCCTGAAAGATGACGGAGATGTTCCTGGCTAGCTGCTCACTGCTTATTTCATTCCAGTTACGATTATCTACCAATATTTGTCCGTTATCAGGCTTGTGAAGGCCACATAGCAGTTTGACAAGTGTCGTTTTTCCACTTCCGTTTTCCCCGACAAGGGCAATTGTCTGACCTTTAGGTATATGTAGATTGATATTGTTTAAAACAAGTTTGCCTGAATTAGGGTATTTGAAACAAATATCTGTTAGGTCTATGCCCTTCATAATTGGCGTTGGAAACGTCTCTGTGGCTTTTTCTTCTTTGATCTTAATGTTTCTGAATTCAAAAAAGTTTTTCAGAAACAGGTTGTCCTCATACAGAGAAGTTAAATTTCCAAGTAAACCCTGGAGAACAGAATAGGCTCTCTGAAGAGCCAGGAAATACATGGCCATTGTTCCACTGCTAATACCGCCTTCAATGGTTTGTTTTATCACAAAGCCAATTATCAATAGCAGGATGAAAGTTGCAAATAACTGAACAGATATTTCGTTTATCGTTTTCGATTTAGATAAGGACCATTGCTTATCTCTCAGGTCATATTTAAATCGCTCATACTCTGTTTTGAAGGTATTTCCAAGGTTGAAAACACGAAGCTCTTTGGCAAAGTCTTTTGCTGTAAGTAAGCGATTGTAATAATGAACCCGACGTTCGTCCTCAGTGTGTTTCTTACGGTATTGATAAAGCCTGCGTGTGTATAATATTCTCAGATAGAATATGGGGGCACTTGAAACGATTAACACCGGAACCAGGCTCCAGTGTATATTACTCAGTACAGCCAGTATTAAAATGATGGTCAGGCTGTTTTGCATAAGTTGTAAAAGGCTGTAAAAGACACGGGCAGGACGAAAGGTGGAGTCGCTCAGGGCCCGGTAAAAAATATTCTGGTAATTGGGATCCTCAAAATAACGATAGTCAATATTAACCGTCTTTTTGTGGATGATGTTTTGCACGTAATCATTCACAAAATGACTTTGACGCTCTCGTACCAGGCTGCTGACAGAGCCGCTAAGCGAATTGATCAGAAAGAATGCCGCTGTTAAACCAAGTGTGGAGTATAGTAATTCTGTGTCTGAACCGGAGTTGCTTATTTGTTGCCCGACAACATCTATCAATTGTTTGACAACAAAAAGCAGCAATAAAGGCATGCAACCTCTGATCACAGTCACCAGTGCATTGATAAAAGTCCATTTGGGCGAACTTTTATATACAATTCGTATTGATTCAAGCAGGTGGTTTAATGTGAGCTTATTGGCAGGTTTCATGAATGGTGTGATGATTAAAACACTAAAATAACATAAAAATAAGAGGGACTTGGCACATTGCAGGATTTATTGATGTTTCCGATGGCATTTTTACCATGAAATCGCCCGTCTGCATATTATTCAGCCAATGTTTTTAGCTGAGTTTTGCCCGAATTCTTCCTGAATAAAAAAACAAACGACCGGTAATGAATGTACAATGAGGCATCAGCTTTTTAAATATCAGAAACCAGCCTTTGTTACAGTTGCTGTACTTATTGTTTCGTCGTCGGCCAATAACAGTACCTAACACATTCGTATTGCTGACAGGTGGGTCAGAATGGATAAGTCCATCCCCTTTAAAATGATAAGTTTTGTTTTTTAAGGCATATATACGGTGGGCAATGAGTTTATTCTGACTGATAAAGACTCCAATGTCGCCTTTCTGAGGTTTGCCCGGACTGACCAACAGAATATCGCCTGGTTTCAACAGCGGAAACATACTCATGCCATGGGCCGGAACCTCAACTTCTTGTCCTTCACTAAGAAGCTGAATGAGCGCTAATTGTATGTTTTTATTGGCCAAATTCATTTAAAATATAGTCAATGATCTCTGTATCCGGTTTAAAACCACATTCATAAATACCACATGTCTCAGACAGGTCAATGAGTGCGTTAAGTCTGTTCTGCACCTGTTCTTTATTGTACTGAAATTGCATACAATTGCTCATAAGCCCCAGTGCACCCTTTAAAACCGGTAGTTTCTTTAAATAATTGTCGGGCGATTGCTTGATTAAGAATAGCTTATGGATTTTGACCTCTTTGCTTCTGTCCTGATAATAGGGCATTGGCGTATTGTAAGCCTTATAAGTGCCATTATCAGGAAGTATGATCAGACGATCGTCATTAATAACAGTGGCGCCGTATTTATACCACAATCCTGCCATGGTTGATTTGCCAGTTCCTGATACTGCTGAAAAGAGATATCCCTTATCTTTGTAATTGATCGTTGATGCATGTATAACAAAACCACCGTAGTAGTGCACAATATATTGCAATAATAGTATGCCAAATGGATGGAAGAAAGGGTCAAAGGTAACTTTGTTATTGTTGCCTGTGTTGATCCTGATGTCGATTAGCTTCTTATCGATATCAACAAAAGCAACTGTCTCTTTTATAATTTCATTGTCCTCAAAACATACATAAATGCCCTCTAAAGCACCTTTTTTAATGATGCTCCATTTGTAAGGCAGATCTTCTTTGAATTTTTCTGATCCTTTAAAGACCTGTTCCCAGTTTTCAGGTGTTTTTTCATCATCTGAACGAAAGTTCAATGTCCAGGTTACCTGCTTGCTTATTTCTGTTTCCTGAAAAAGGTGACTTCCACCTTGCTTGTCGAAAACAAAAAAGGGGGATAAGAAATTGACTTTAAATCTTATACCCCCGATAGAATAATATCTTGTATTTTCTGACTTGGTCATGTTTACATATTCGAAAAATCTGGACTATCGCCACCAAAAGGATAGTCTGCGGCTGATGGATTTTCAAATTGAGGAGCAGCCTCTGGCGATGACTCTGGTGCCGCTGCAGGAAAAGGAGGATCTACCGGGTCTCCGATACTGGCCATAAAAAGGCAGGTATCCAGGTCATTACAATGCTCCTCGATGTCAGGTTTGAAATATTTTCGTTTAATCGTCATTCCCAAATTAGCTTCTCTTTATAGCTCTTTTATTACACCATTAGCAACAGCTTTCTCTAAGAATTGTTCCACATCCTTTTGTGCTGTTTCTCTATCTATTTCGAACTCGTTCAAAATCAACTCTGTTATTTCCCCTGTTGATTTTTTCGATCCCAGGTTATTATATATAAAAGAACCTATTTCATTAAGTGAGAAAACTTTTTCCATTTGAGCAACTGTTCCAACAAGTGGAACAACCACCATTTCGTTTCCCACAGTTTTTTCAACAAAGCCTGTTTGCTTTATATACAACTTGCTTCTCACTAAATTAATTTAAAACTTTGGCAAAAATATAAAAAAACATATTTCAAGCACTTAAATAGGCTAAAAGAAATGATTAATTTGACTAATGACTGAATTCATTGTTTAAATATTCAATTTCTTCTGTTTATTTTTCCTAGAATTCAGTCCGGGCAAATGGTGCTGCATCTTGTCCAATGAACTCCTTTTTTAAATACTTGTAATAGCCGTTTATCGCTATCATTGCCGCATTATCGGTTGTGTACGAGAATTTAGGTATAAAGGTTTTCCATTTTTTCTCTTCAGCAAGTTGTGTCAGCCTGTTTCTTAATCCTGTGTTAGCCGAAACTCCACCTGCAAGAGATACTTGTGTGATACCGGTATCTTTAGCCGCCTTTACTAATTTGTCCATTAAAATATCAATAATGGTCTTTTGCAATGACGCACATATATCTGCTTTGTTTTCTTCAATAAAATCAGGATTCTTCTTTAGCTCATCCCGCAAAAAGTATAGTACCGAGGTTTTTAATCCGCTGAAACTGTAGTCGTAATCCTTAATCCTGGGCTTGCTGAATTTAAATGCTTCAGCATTACCTTCCCGGGCCAGCTTGTCAATAAGTGGTCCGCCGGGATAAGGGAGTCCCATTATTTTAGCACATTTGTCAAAGGCTTCACCGGCAGCATCGTCAATGGTCTGGCCAATGATCTCCATGTTCAGATGATCACGAACAACTATGATCTGGCTGTTACCACCTGAAACAAGCAGGCACAAAAATGGAAACTCCGGTTGATCCGTATCATTTTCATCCTCCTTAATAAAATGTGCCATCACATGAGCGTGCAGGTGGTTTACTTCAATTAAAGGTAAACTGTTAGCCAGTGCAAACCCCTTTGCAAAAGAAGTACCAACAAGCAATGAACCCATTAATCCGGGACCGCGGGTGAATGCTATGGCGTCAATTTCACTTCTTTCAACACCTGCATCTTTAATGGCTTTTTCAACTACAGGAATGATATTTTGCTGATGTGCACGTGATGCTAACTCCGGTACAACACCCCCGTAAGCCTTGTGAACATCTTGATTTGCAACTATATTTGATAAAATAACATCGTCTTTAAAAACCGCCGCAGAAGTGTCATCACACGATGACTCAATTCCCAAAATAATCGCACTCATAAAAATGTCAGATAGAATTATTCATGTTCAAATCAAAATTCCCACCTTTTTCTTAATTTTGGTGAGTTAAAAACGGGGTAAAATTATAAAAAAAAATATCAAAATAGGATTGTATGTTTTGGCGGCACTAATAATAGTACCGCTAATGCTATATTCCATTTTATTATTGCCTTCAGTTCAAACTACGGTTGTAAACTACATAACCAGTGAACTTAGTGAAGACTTAAATACTGAAATTTCCATCAAAAGGGTTCATTTGCGCCCATTTAAAACCCTTGTCCTGGACGAAGTAACGGTATTTGATCAAAGTGCTGATACACTTCTGTCAATTGAACGAATCTCGGCTAATATCGATTCTATCTATTTCAGGAGAAAAAGCCTGTATCTAAGTGATCTCCAAATTTCTGTTCCACATATTAATGTCAAGAAACAGGATTCGCTGTATAACTTCTCGTTTCTTTTGGATGCTTTAAGGCCTGGGCAATCAACCAAAGGTGATGGCAGTGCCTGGAATGTCAGTTTAAATAAGCTGGGAATAGATGATGGGAAGTTAAGTTATGCAATTGACTCTTTGGGCAAGCATGTGGAAGTATCAAACCTGTTGATGCAAATAAATGATATTCATCAGGATAGCTTGTGGCACCTGGGTTTAAATGAACTGTCATTTAAAAGTACAGTAGGATTTAATGTTGACAGGGCTGAGGGACAGTTAAGCTTCAATAAATCGCACCTGACATTTGACGATGGCCTGCTTGAAACACAAAAATCATCGCTGGAAATAGATTCATTCGACATTGAGATGCATCCGGATAAAGAGGGTTTTAACAGATTCGGACAATTTTACTTAGATGTTGATCGCTCTAAAGTCAATGATGAAGATATAGCTTTTTTAACAGGAAAGAATGTAAGATTCCCTCAGATTCAATTGTCGGGTTTGGTTACCGGAACACTTGACAATATAAGAGGCCGGGGGGTGCGCCTTCAGTTTGGTCCGCATTCTCAAATCAACTCTAGCTTTGACATTGATGGATTACCTGATATTGACCAGACATTTATTTACTTGAACGTAAGGCACCTTAAAACGACACCTGGAGATTTGGAACGCCTGTTTTCAAGAGTGAAAGGGCAGGCCCTTCACTTACCAAAGGCGATAAGAAGTCTTGATCAGATAACTTATTCAGGTAGTTTTACCGGTTTCGTTACTGACCTTGTGGCATATGGTGAGTTTAATACTGCCCTTGGGAAAATCAATACTGATATAGGTTTAAAAATAGATGCCGCTGATAACCTCGTGTTTTCAGGTAACTTATCAACGCAGCAGTTTAATGTTGGCAAGCTGGCAGGGGCTGAAGAATATATTGGTAATGTTTCCATGTCAGTGGCAATAAATGGTCGTCGGCAATCGGCTAATAATTACAGTGCCTTTTTAAGTGGGGTGGTTGATACTATTACCATTAATGATTATGCTTATAAAAACATAAGACTTAACGGCTTGTTTGCCAACGATAAGTTTGATGGCGACTTTTTAATCGATGATCCTAACGGACAGCTCGGATTCAATGGTAAGATCGATCTGTCAGGTGAAGTACCTAATTTTAGTTTTATAGCACACCTTACCGAAATAAATCTTGATCAGCTGAATATTTATAAAAAGCACAAAGGTGCTGTATTGACAGCCGATATAGAAACTGAAATAGCGGGAGGTGATATAAATGATATTGTTGGTTTTCTTAATGTTAGAAACCTTGACTATCAATACAAAGAGAAACAGGTCGCTGTAGATTCGCTCTTGCTTATCTCGGTAAGGGAAGGAGAACGAAAACGCATTGTTCTTCAGTCGGATATTGCTGAGGGTGATTTGGTTGGAGTCTATAATTTTACGCACATAGGAAATTTGCTTAAACAAAGCATGACTAATTTTTTGCCGTCTTTAAAAAAGCAGGTTAATATCAAAGAGAAAGAGAGTAAGGAAAATGATTTTACGTTTTCATGCACCTTTAAACGGATATCTGATATTATCACGCTGTTTAATCCTGATATCGATGTGTCAGATAATGGCTTGTTGCTGGGGAATTATAATACATCAACAGGCGAAATCGATGTGGAAGCTGAAATACAGTATCTCAACTACAAGGGCATCAAGGCAGTTCAACCCGAAGTACACATCTCTTCAACCAGCAATAACAAATTATCTGTTGTTTCGCGTTTAAAAGATTTGAATATTAATAACCTAGGCTCTTTTCAAAACCTGAGTTTGCACCAAAGCGCCTATAACGACACGCTTGAGTTTAATGTATTCTGGAACAACTGGGATGAGTACACCAATAGCGGATCCATATTAACAGCCACATCTTTACGCTCGCGCGACAATGGCTTGTATGCCACTATGCAAATACTGCCTTCCTATGTAATGGTGCGTGACAGCCTATGGGAGGTTCAGTCAACAACACTGCATTATCATCCCGATGGCTTTTCACTTAAGAACTTCAGGGTTCATCACGGAAACCAGGAGATTGGAATCAACGGTTTTGTACACCGCCATGTAAAAGACGGTATGAGGGTCCATTTTCAGAATATTAATTTGTCTGATATGGTTGGTTACCAGGATGTGAAGCAAGTTGAGATGAAGGGATTCCTGAACGGAACTCTTGATGTTCAGAAATTATATAATTCACCTGTAATAAGTGGTAACCTGAGTGTTAATGATTTTCATTTTAACAATGATGCCTTGGGTGATTTTAAGATCATTGCCGACTATCTTCCTAAAAAGCATCAGATACAGATTGAATCCAATGTAACCAAAGGAAATATAGAGCCGTTAAATGGAGGTGGTGTGATAGATCTGGAACAGCAAAGTCTTGATCTTCATTATGACATAGATAGTCTTGAAATAGGCTTTCTGAACCTGTACCTGAGTAAGGTCATGCAAAATTTGTCAGGTAATGCCAGTGGTAAACTATCTGTTACGGGTCCTTTATCGGCTCCTGAATTGCTGGGTGCTTTGCATATTAATAAAGCTCTTTTTGATGTTGACCTCTTGCAAACCACCTATTCAATTACCGATTCGGTGTTGTTTAAGCCCAACCTGATGGAATTTAAAGGTATAAAGCTGTCTGACCGAAATGGTAAGCAGGGAACTTTTAATGGTACAATCGAGCACCAGGCATTCAGAAATATGCGCTATGACCTGCGCCTGATCACCAATAATATGCTGGTTATGGATACGAAGTATACCGATAATCCATTGTATTATGGTGAGGTATATGCCGATGGTAATATGTCGGTAACCGGTACAACCAAAGACCTGGTGATAGATATTGGGGGGCGCACCATGGAAGATACACAGTTTTTTATACCTCTTACCGATGAAGAAAGTGCTGAAGAGAGTAGTTTTATTCGTTTTGTTAATTCAAAACAGGAGGAAGGTGAAGAAAATGGAACGGTTAGTCTATCTGATGAATACGAAATTGACCTGACCGGCATGACGGTAAGCATGGATCTGGATATTACACCGGATGCACGCTGCCAGGTTATATTTGATTCGAAAGTTGGTGATATATTGAAAGGACGTGGGAATGGTAACCTGCAAATAAAAATGGATAAAGAGGGAGGTATTGTGTTCTTCGGTGATTTTAATTTCGATGACGGAGACTATATGTTTACCCTTCAAAATGTATTGAACAAGAAGTTTGTCATTAACAGCGGATCGTCCATCCATTGGGATGGGAATCCATATGATGCGATAATTGATCTGAATGCGACCTATAAACTTAAAACAAGCTTACTTGATCTGACAGGTGATTTTTCTGAAGAAGCACAGAAAGAGTACGGAAGAAGAATACCGGTACACTGTAATATGTTATTAACAGATCGATTGACAAGGCCGAATGTTAAATTTGAAATAAAAACACCTTCTACCCAGGATAATAACCAAAACATAATTGATTCATACATCAATACAGAAGAGGAAACCAATCGCCAGGTCTTGTCACTGCTTGTTCTTAATAAATTCTATACCCAGGAAACAAGTGCACCCAATAGTGGGGTCGCATCTGGTAACAATGCTGCCTTGGTAACCACTACCGAAATGTTATCCAACCAGTTGAGTCATTGGTTGTCGCAAATTAGCCGTGATGTGGATATAGGCGTTAGTTACAGGCCTGCCAGTGAGCTGAGTGATGATGAGGTTGAAGTGGCTTTGTCGACACAGATGTTTAATAACCGTGTGGTTGTTAACGGAAACGTAGGATACGGCAAGGACCAAACACGCCCCAGTAACTTAATTGGTGATTTTGACGTTGAGGTCAAACTGAATAACTCTGGTAGTATACGTGCCAAAGCCTATACCAGAACCAATAATGACCTGGTTTATTCAACCAATACATCCCCTACCACACAGGGTGTGGGTGTTTCGTTTAAAGAAGAATTTGACACTTTAGAAGAATTAATGCACAAGTATTGGCTGAAAATTTCAGGCAAAAACAAAGACGAAGAAAAGAAGAGTAGTTCAGAAGAGACTAAAGAATAACTATCTTCGTTCTTATTTAAAAAGTGATTTGTCTATTTTAGTGCAGATTTTTAAAAATCAAGACTAAGTTCTTGCTTAATTATTACATATTACGATTGACTAAAAAATATAAATATGAATTTGTTTTTATTCATTCAGGCAAATGCCGAAGATCTTATTGCCGAAGAGATGGTTGAAGGTGCTGAAAAAAGCATGAATCTTTTTGAAATGGCCAAGGCCGGTGGTATTATCATGATTCCTTTAGTGTTACTGTCGATTATCGCGGTCTATATTTTCTTCGAACGTTACATGGCTATTCGCCGGGCTTCTAAGGAAGATGCCGGGTTTATGAATAAAATTAAAGATTACATACACGACGGCAAAATTGAATCGGCAATGGCGCTGTGTCAGTCGCACGATTTTCCAATCTCAAGGATGATTGAAAAAGGGGTGACGCGCATTGGTCGCCCTCTGAGTGATGTAAATACTGCCATTGAAAATGTTGGTAACCTTGAAATTTCACGCCTCGAGAAAAGTTTGCCAACACTGGCAACTGTTGCAGGTGGCGCTCCCATGATCGGTTTCCTGGGTACGGTTATTGGTATGGTGAAAGCTTTTTTTGACATGGCTAATGCCGGTAATAATATTGATGTGCAGTTATTGTCATCGGGTATCTATACCGCCATGGTAACAACCGTAACTGGTTTGGTGGTTGGTATCATTGCCTATTTTGCATACAATATTTTAGTGGCGAAGGTTGAAAAGGTCGTGTTTAAAATGGAAGCACGTACCATGGAGTTTATGGATTTATTAAACGAACCAGCGCATTAAGCATGGCTTTAAAGCGAAGAACTAAAATAAGCGCGGCCTTTAGCATGTCGTCGATGACTGACATTGTGTTTCTGTTGTTGATCTTTTTTATGATTACGTCAACAATGGTGCATCCCAATGCCATTAAGTTACTGATACCGAAAAAGGCAACTAAAAAGGTGGTGGTTGAAAAATACCTGAGTGTGCGTGTTACATCATCAGGGAGGTTTTACGTGGAAGGAAAACGCGTTGGAGATGATGCCATTGAGTCAGGTCTGATCGCTGCTTTTAACCGCAATGATAAAACCATTGTTAAGCTGCGCACCGATAAAAATGCAGCAACGGGAAATGTGGCCCGTGTTTTGGATATAGCTGAGTCAAATGGCATTAAAGTAATATTAGACATTAGGTAATGGCACTAAAAAAGCGAAGTAAAATAGAAGCTGGTTTCTGTATGTCATCCATGACTGACATTGTATTTCTATTGCTTATATTCTTTATGATCACCTCTACACTGGTTACGCCTCAGGCCATCAAGGATATGGTGCTGCCAAAGAGTGATCACCAGGTATCGGCCAAGCCTAATACAACGATTTCAGTTACAGCTGATTTGCGCTATTTTGTCGAGGGTGAACAATTGCCTTTCTGGAAGATAGAACGACGATTAAAAGAGATCATTGAAGTAAGTCCCGATACCTATATTGCATTACATGTTGATGAATCCGTACCATTCTCGGTGGTAGGACGCATACGCGATATTGCGATACGAAATAAATATAAACTGATATTGGCCACTCAGGGAAAATAAACCATGGAAGACAGGGATAAAAAATACGGTATTATCGGATCGGCAATTTTTCACATAGCCGTACTGTTGTTGTTGATATTCTTTGGCTTATCAACTCTTCCACAGGAAGAAGAGGGGATACTGGTCAATTTTGGCGATACAGTATTGGGGCAAGGTGAGATTGAACCCAAGCAGTCGCAGGCTAAACCTGTTGAACAGCCTAATACACCTCCGCCTCCTAAAGTGGAAAATGTACCGGTGCCTAAAGCGGCAGAACCTGAGCCTGAAGATGAGGTGAAGACACAGGATTTCGATGAAGCACCAGTCGTGAAATCGGCTGAGCAAAAGAAGAAGGAGCAGGAAGAAAAAGATCGCCTGGAGAAAGAGCGCCAACAAAGGGAAGAACAGGAGCGCATCGAACGTGAAAAGGAGATAGAACGTCAGAAAGAACAGGAGCGTCAGCGCCAGATAGAAGCAGAAAAAGAAGCACAACGCCAGAAAGAACTGGCCGAACAACGTGCGCGTGAGGAAGCTGAGCGAAAGAAGAAAGAAGAGCAGGACAGACAGGCAGCAGAGGCTCGCAACCGCGTATCCGGTGCATTCAGTGGAAAAGGTAGTGGCGAAAGCACTTCAGAAGGTGAAACAGGAGGAAGTGGCAACCAGGGCCATGTAACCGGTGACCCGAATTCTAAAAACCGAACCGGAAGTGGATTGGGTGATAAGGGAGTAAGCTTTGGCCTTGGTGGAAGAAAGGCTTTGAGTCTTCCAAAACCAAGCCATAATATTAATGAGTCAGGTACTATTGTTGTTGAAATAAAGGTGAACCGTGATGGTAAGGTTGTTTCTGCTGTTGCAATAATGAAGGGCTCCTCGCTTTTCAACAACAGGGAAGCAAGGCGAGCTGCTGAAGAGGCAGCACGATTGTCAAAGTTTGATCTCAAAAATGAAGCTGCCTACGAACAGGCTGGGTGGATTCGATATTATTTCGAAGTAAATTAGTGGCTAATGCAAAAGCAGCGGCTATGCGTGCTATATTCAATGCTGATAAAAAAGCCAATGCTTATGCGCAGGGAACCATCACCTATCATTTCCAGCTGGATTAAGCATTAAGCTTTTGTTTATTGCATAAAAGGCTGAAAGACTTACACTTTAGTACAAGGGGGCATCGCCCCTTGGATATATTATAGAGGTAATTATCAGGCTGTAAGTCTGAAACATTTAATTTGTGCAGGCTTACAGCCTGAATGCCTTTCTTTTAATTTCCTTGGGATGTTGCCTTTTAGTGTTCGAAAAGAAGTTTTATAAACGTATAGATCTATGCATCATGTAAATCAGCTCTCCTCCTTACAAAAAGGCTGTATGTTTGTAATAAGAAACACATAAGCCTCTATTGTGTCGTA
>NZ_JBNGPA010000019.1:0-115403 GCF_050589845.1 Carboxylicivirga agarovorans
TCCTTAATCTTTGATTCGGCACTTTGCTTCTTCTGTTTCATTATTGAACTTTTATTGGTTGATAAATTAAGAATTCATCTCTTAACTTTTATACCAATCTGTCCAAATTAAGCTGAAGACCTACACTTCTACTAACACATTCAAGATACAGATTAAAGAGAGCAGAATATACACATAATGATAATATTACCCCCGCCATTCTATCATTCCTTGAAGCATGTACATCTCATTCATTACCACCAAAGCAAATTTTAAGAATATTAAACCATTATATATCAAAGAGAGCAACACCTGTAGTTGCCAGTGCGCATCATAATGAAGAAAGAAGTAAGTTCTTAAGAGCAGTTGCACTGAAGACATATTTTAATGAACAAGTGCAAATTGAGGATATATTACCAGAAGTTTGGCTAGAAAAAAACAAAAAACACAAAAATGATCAGGAGATAAAAAAAATTGAAAGTGTTATCAATAATCTCTTGCCATGGCATAAACTACATCTTGATTTTATTGTTAATTCTAATTCAAATCAACATTTTTATAGCAAACTTTTAAAACTTCTAGAAGACTCCGGAAAGGACCACTATAGTGTATACTTTCATTACAATCCAATTCCATATGAAGTTTCATCGCTAATTGTCTCCATAATAACTTTTTTTAAGGTAGGAACAAAAGATGAAATCTATCAAATCTGTTCAAAGTTAGATAGTAACAATAAATTTTGGTTCAATGACAGAATACGTCTTCTTCGGGCTGCCAATAGACTTCCTCATTTATTTTTCATAAAACATGAAGTTGAAGCAAAGATCTTTCAATTTATTAAAGATAATAACAATGAAGGCTCCACTGAAATAGCCGACAGGTATCTTTCTTTGGCAAGAGCTATTATAGTTACATCAGTTGATGATGCAAGTGTATATTTCGAAGAGGCAGTAAATATTACTCTAAAGTTTGGAGATGAACTTGTACAACGGTGGGAAGCTATTGCAGCATTAGCAGATCACACATCAAAAGCTGGCAACACTGAAGGACACATAGCTTATGATTTCATTAGAACCGCTGAAGTCGTTGGTGAATATGTCGCACGAGAAAAATACTGGAATAGAAACGAGGCTGTTCAAATCTGTGGGAAGCTTAATCCCAACATAGCAATATCTGCGTTAAGCAGATGGCGAGAAAGAGATATCGGTTGGTTTGATGGACAATTGTTTTATCTAATTATTGACTTAGTTGAGTCAGGTACTATTAGTCCTGAACAAGGATGGACATTTACTCCATTTTTTAAAGATCATGACATAGTTAAGCTAGCGTCAATTTGCATTAATAAATCAAATATCCAATCAACTAAGGATTGTATTCTAAAGGATTCAGTATTCAATTTAGAAAATGAAGGTGCAGAAAATACAAGATGGCGAAAACTGAGAGAATTAGCGGCTCACAACAATCTCTTCAATCAGACATTAATTAAGAATACAGATTTAATTCCAGAATCATCAGAGGAAGAAGAACCAGCACTGTTTATTGAAAACAATAGAACTAATAATAAAAGACATTGGGATGATATATTCAATAACTTGGATCTAACCTGTCCATACCATCTTAAAAAAGCCGTTAAAAGATTTGACGACTCCTACAATGAAGGTAAGCTAAACCTGAGTAATTCTTTTTGGAAAGAAGCAACAATCAGAGTTCCTGAGAATGATATTTATAAGTTTATTGAAAATATTATTAGTAGCGAATCTATTGATTATTACGAGTTAACAAAGTTCTTTTCTGTGCTGCCTACTGAATGGACTAGAAAAGTAAGTTATAAAAGAAAGTTACCTTCTTTATTACTGAAAATTGGGTGTTCATATGCAACAAATCTGGCTAACTCATATTCCCTCAACCGCTTTCTTAAAGAAGCTAAAGTTGATAAGACTAACAAATTAAAACTATTGGAGGGAATAATAAATGGTTTAGCGAATTATGGAGATATTAATGATCCAAATCTTCTGTTTGGTTTTATAGAAACCTCTACAGCATTACTTAATCCTGAGGAATCCTATGAAGTACTTAAATATTCCTTAGAACGAGTTAAACTTCATATAGATGATAGCTTTGGAGATGGAATATGGAATAGATCGTTGTTCGTAGATAATGACCTAGATAAAAATATTGCAGGTTTTATTTGGTCTAGTTTAGGTTCTCCTAGAGCCAATGAGAGGTGGTGTGCAGCTCATTGTGTTAGAAAATTATCCGAGCTAAATTGTTGCCAGATCATCGACTCTTTAATGAATTGGTTAATTAGTGAAGATGCTGGTGCATTTGGATACAAAGAATACCCATTTTACCATTTACATGCTAAGGTATACCTCCTTATAGCATTGGCAAGGATATCTATTACAAAACCAAATATATTAAAGGACTACAAGGATATCATAATTGACTTAGCGCTTAATAAAGAACATTTGCTTATCAATATTTACGCTGCGAAAATAATTATTAATCTTAGCAACTCATTTCCATCCTTAATTAATAATGAAAACTTATTAGAAGTTAAAAAGGTAGGCAAGAGTCAATTTCCAATTGAAGACAGAGAGCATTTTTATAAAACAAAGAGCTATTGGCATAAAAAAGGAGTAGTTAACCAAGAGTTAGAATTTCACTTTTCATGGGATTTTGATCATTACTGGTTTGAGCCTTTGGGTGAAGTATTCGGAATATCAAGTGAACAAGTTCAAGAACTGGCAACTAAAGTTTTATTAACCGAATGGAATATTAAAACAACTGGCGGTTATAATAATGATCCACGGGTCAATCTATGGAATCGATCTACAAGACAAAATGATACATATCATAGTCATGGCGGCTATCCAAAATCTGATAATTTAGATTTCTATTATTCTTACCATTCTATGATGGCAGTTGCTGCTAAGTTACTTAGTAAAATGCCAATTATTCAACGTAATGATTGGTATGAAGATGTGTGGAAGGAATGGCTCAATAGACATATACTTACCAGGTCTGATGATAAGTGGTTGGCAGATGCCAGAGGTGCTGTACCTCTTCAACGACCTGAATGGATAAACCAAAACAATTCTGAATCGTGGAAGTCTGACATTACCGAAGATGACTTTATGCGAATTCTAATTGATAAGAATCAAGAAGAAAATTGGATTAATATTCATGGAGGATGGCATGAGATTGATAACGAACGAACTGAAAATTATTACATTAATACAGCATTAGTTTCACAAGAAACTTCAGATTCATTATTAAATGCTTTAAGTACCTGCAAGGATCCTTATGACTACAAACTTCCATATTATAATGAAGAAAGAGCAGAAGTTGATTTCGGCTCTTTTAAATTAAAAGGATGGATTAAAAATTGTGAAATATCTAAGCGATTAGACGATATGGATCCACATGCTAACGAAATCTATTATCCCCCTTACGACATTAGTGACAATTTGAAGAATATGTATTCATTACACCCATGTGATGAGGGGAAAATTTGGTTTTCGAAGGCATTAGAAAAGACTGTATTAATTTGCGATATATGGAGTAGCTACAAAGCATATAATGAGGATGAACCTCCACAAAAAGGAATAAAATTAAAAGCTTCATTATCTTTCCTTCAAATCCTCTGCAAAAGACTTAATTGTGAAGTAATATTTAAGGTTAGTATTAAACGCGATATTACCTATAAGTACAGAAGTGACAAACATGAATACACAAAACCAACATATAAAATCTTCTTATTATCACCAGATGGATCAATCAGAAATAACAAAGGATATTATCAAATTAGGTAAGCTTCTTGTTAAAGAACTTGGCTTAGACAATAGTGTAGATACACTTTCTAGGTGGATGGCACATTATATTGCAAAAAAAATAAAAGAAGCAGAACAACTGACAGGTTCAGAGAGGTGCGATGTAGAAAAAGAATGCCACGATTTAATTATAAATTTGTGGCAACACAGGTGGCAGCTGCCGCCCAACAGTAGACCATTACGGCATTACGAGGAAGTTTTTGATTTTCTAACGCAATTAAACTACAAAACTCCTAATCCATTTTATTTTAACAAGATTAGTGAATCAGATTCTTCCCTCGTGTTAAATGAATCTACAGATCCAAAAACAACCTCTGAATGGCTACAAGTTGTTAGTAAAATTGATAAGGTAGCAAGGATTCTGATAGAGTACAGTTTAAACCAGGCTATACAAGGAGTTGAATGTGAAAAGGTAGATGAATGGATTAAAAACACTATTGACCCCAAAAACGATCATGATTTGTCTACAATTAAAATATTACTAGACCGGCACCCTAAATTTGATCCTGAAGGTCTCGATGAAAAAATGGCCGAAGAGTTCATTGTGGAAGATTTAAAAAATAAGATATATCAACTTGAACAGTTTAAAAACGTTAATGATAAGATTCTAAGTATACTTCAATCAGAACTTGATAGTCTTAAAGACGAGCAAAAATAGCAGGCTAAAACATTTAATATGAAATCATTAATTCAAGGACAATCAATAAGATTCGACATACATCACCGTGGTAATAATATTGAATCCAAGTGGGGACAAGGGTTACACATGCACAAAACCATGAATAATGACAGGTATAATGGAGCCCAAATTATAGTCTCGCTAGATGACACCATTGATATTGAATTCAGAAAGATTCGTGGTAGGTCAAAACTGATCGAGTCAAACCTTAAGAAAGAGATTTCCAATGCTTTCAAAAAAGATGAAGTTAAAACAGAAAGGTTACTTCATGATATATTTGATACAATCATAAAATACTCTTCTGATTTACCGTTGAAAGAAAAAGTAGAAAATATTAGGAATGGAGCGATCAGAATAGCAAATGGTTTTAACCTAAAAACAAAAGTTAAAGATGCAGTTTTAAAAGCATCAAATAAATACATACGTCAATATCTGTCAGTATTTAAAGATGAAAATAATAACGAATTCTTTATAATTCAAGATATAGATGGTAATTGTATTAAAATTGGTGATGACATTGAAATTTTGAAAAAATAACCATCTATTAAAGCCTTAGACTTACCAAAAGTGGCACAATTTGAACCGAGATTACTGGCACAATAAGGCCGATAATGCTGGCACAAACCGAACCGAAATAGCCAAGGCTCACAAAACCACCGTTCTGAGAGGCGGTTTTACCCTACCCAACATCCAATTGCATTGGTAGTCTCATAAACTGGTTTTAAAAAAGAGTTTCACGGTTTAACCTTGAAAGAAACAGTTATGAAAATCGGTTATACAAGGTTATCTACCAAGAACAGAATTTGGAGATGCAAATTGTGGCGTTGGGAAGAAATGGTTGTACTAAAATCTTTCAGGAAACCTGCAGTGCAGTATAAGAAAGGCCAGAACTAGAAAAGGTGTTAGAACATACTAGAGAAGGTGATGTAGTAGCTGTTTGGAAATTAGATAGGTTGGGACGTTCTTTAAAGCGCCTTATCGATATGGTATCTGGTTTTCGCGACAAGGGAGTTGAATTTATTAGTTTGAATGATAGTATTGACACTACTACTGAATAAGGTCGTTTGACCTTTAATATTTTTGCAAGTTTTGCAGAGTTCGAAAGGGAGTTGATTCATGAACGAACACTTGCTGGTCATGAGGCTGCCAGATTAAGAGGACGAATTGGTGGTAGAAGGAAAGGCTTAACTCTTGAGGCGAAGAAAACGGCTTATACTTATTACCAGCTTTGGCAAGATAAATCCAGAACCATCCATGATATTCTTCAAAGCGTAAATATAAGTCGAGCAACTTTTTACTGGTATATTGCTTTGGTGAAAATGGAGAAGAATGACGCAAGCATAATGGAAATATCTAGTTATTATTATAGTTTCAACAAGTCAGGTTATCTTTAATTCAATGTAATGATATTGCACTTACTTTTCGGAATGTTTGACAGTTAATGTGGTCATAATGACATTGATATAGTGGTGTCAACTGTCATTATGACTCTTGAGTAAATACTGCTTTTTATATCACAAAATCTATTTATTTGAAAATCAATAAAAAATAAATCTTAATGGATAACGCCCTCGAAATTGGCATTTAGTTTGAAAAAGTCTTAATGAGATTACTAAAATTTGTTGAACTAATTTTTTGGAGGATAAAGTTATGACACTTGCAAAATTATCAAACAACTGGTTTCCATCAGCCCCTTCAATCTTCGATAGATTTTTTGATGGAGAATTGATGGATTGGAATAGAACTAACTATTCTAGTACTGACACTACCTTGCCAGCAGTTAATGTTAAAGAAAATGACAATGAATTTTTAATCGATGTTGCTGCACCAGGTTTAACCAAAGAAGATTTCAAAGTAAACTATGACAATGGGCGCCTGACTATTTCGTCTGAAAAGAAAAATCGTCTTGAGGAAAAAGATGGTGAGAAAATCACAAGACGTGAGTTTAGTTACCAGTCTTTCCAACGTTCATTTACTGTTTCAGAGAATGTAGTTGATGCAGAAAAAATTGGAGCTAATTACGAGAATGGCATCCTTCACATTACACTTCCTAAGCGTGAAGAAGTTAAGCCTAAACCTGCAAAACAAATTGAGATAATGTAATTCATAAAGGGCAGGCAAATGTCTGCCCTGTTTTCAAATTAATAATGAATCTTGTTGTGAAACGGATAGTATAATTGCTATTTCTTCTGGTAATGATATTTGCCGGATGTGATAAATTAGGAGACTTTGTAACTGACTCCAAGGAAAAGGTTGAATCAATTTAAAACAAGATTGAAATTCAAACTGCAGATTCGACTTTAATAAATCAGACAGATAAAAATATCAAATCCACTGAAGTACATAATTTTCAGTTTTTGGAGATATTTTAATGATACAGTTTTCAATATTCATTATATAGCCATCAAATAAAAACTTGATAAATAGCTTTATTCTGTACATTTGTTACATGATAAAGAAACTGGATTTAGAGGATTTAAGCCAACTTATAATTGGAGCGTCTGTATTATCAGTACCAATTGCTTTTGCTGAAGAAGCATGGAATATGAGCAGAACTTTACCAACATTTAACCTGATTGTAATTGTCCTGTTAAGTCTATGTTTTATCAGTATTTATGCATATCGAGGAATTTATCAGGGGCAGATAAAAAATAGAATACCGACTTATATCTTTAGAGTACTTTTTGATTATTTAATTACTTTTTGTGTTGTAATAGTGGTTCTGTTTGCGCTTAACAAATTACCTATACTTTCAGATTTTGATATAGCTTTAAAACGGGTAATTATTATTTCATTTCCGGCATCTATGGGTGCTATTGTCGTCGATAGCTTTGATAAGGAATAAAATAATTGCATTATTAAAAGTAAACGATTATAAGATTAGTAATACTATTCCAGGAAAGGAAATAGCCTGGTGTCCTTATAGTTACTATATCTATTTACCTTTACCATAGAGAATCTCTCGTTTGCTGGTTGTCGAAGTATTAACTCATCAATTAAGACCTTTAATCCCGATAAAGTCGTAATTGCTACGCTAAGCTTCATAATTAACTTATTCTCAGAACCAATAGTATTATCTTTCAAATTAAGTGCAATTGCTTCCTATAATAACATTGTATCAAAAATCAATAGTCTCCTTTTTATTGGTTTTGATAACATTTTCCGCTTCCTGGTTGTTACCATTTTCGTTTTTATGTGTCATAAGAGTAATATGTTTCCGATTCTTTGTAACTTATCAGAACAATTAAATGTTGACAAAATATGGAGATAAATTACCCCTATGTAAAGATAATTGTTGCTATTGTATGTGCCTTTATAATCAACTTAATAGTTAGGAAACTGATAAAATTTTTCATGACCAAATTTGCTAAGAAAGTTTCCGCAGATGCAACATCATTTTCGTTCTTAAAAAACTCTGCTGGTTTTATCATTTTCACAGCTGTTGCCATATATGTTATTCAACAAATACCTGGATTAAACAATATCAAGACAGCACTATTTGCCAGTGCAGGAATTTTTGCTGCCATTATTGGTTTTGCTGCCCAAAAAGCATTTGCCAATATAATTGGTGGTATTTTCATTTTAATCTTTCGCCCGTTTAGGGTAGGTGATGTTATTTACATAGGCGTTCAATATAAGGGCATTGTTGAGGAGATTACCCTGCGTCATATAATTATTCGTGATTATGAGAATCGACGTATAATCATACCTAATGGTATTATTAGTGATGAGACGATTGTAAACAGTTCAATATCTGATGCAAAGATTAAAAAACATATCGAGTTTAATATCGACTTTAATTCTGATATTGATAAGGCTATAAGTATAATCAGAGAAGAAGCCGAGAAGCACCCATTGACTCTGGATAATCGATCTGATGAACAGATAGAAAAGGGTTCTCCAAAAGTTCTGGTTCGCGCCATTGCAATTCTTGAATTTTCTGTAAAAATTAGAGCATATGTTTGGGCACAAAATAATGATGATGCATTTATTATTTCATGTGACCTAATTCAGATTATCATGTCTAGATTTAAGGAAGAAGACATTGTAATACCTTATCCATACAGAAATGTGGTGATTAATAAATAAATGGATATCTATAATGGAAGAAATAAAAAGTACACTTGATTTTGATTTAATTAGTTTCGGGGATTATCACATAAAGGTTTATAGTGTCATTTTAATCGTTGTAGTTGCCATTTTAATTAAACTAGTATTGTGGTTACTAAAGAAGGCACTTATTCAACAACGTTTATTTAAAAAACTAGATGATGGGACAGCGTATGCTTTGCTGCAGATAATTAAATATATAATCTGGACTTTTGCAGTTGCTTTCTTCTTAGAAACACTTGGGGTGAAAGTAACCATTCTGATAGCAGGTTCAGCAGCTCTGCTGGTCGGAGTAGGCTTAGGTTTGCAACAAACATTTAACGATATTATTTCGGGTATTATTCTTTTGTCTGAACGATCCATCAAATTAGGCGATATCCTTCAAATTGATGGAGATGTAGTCAAGGTGCAGGAAATTGGTTTGCGGACATCAAAAGGGCTTAACAGAGATGATATAACTGTAATCATCCCCAATTCACTTATTACGACCAATAAAGTGATAAACTGGAGCCATCAATCAAAGAATACCCGTTTCAGAATTAATGTGGGTGTTAGTTATGGCAGTGATATACATGTCGTTTGCGACACACTGGAGAAGAGTGTTTTTGAACATCCTGATATTCATCACAAACATTTGATTGAAGCACGTTTGCTTGATTTTGGCTCATCGTCTTTAGATTTTCAAGTGTTGTTTTACTCTGAAAATATTTTTGAAATAGAAAAAGTAAAAAGTGATATCCGTAAGATTATTTATCGCCGATTGGCAGAAAACCATATAATAATACCTTTTCCTCAACTGGATCTTCATGTTAAATCAAATCAACACAATGATTCTATAGACCAACTAAGATGAAAATTGCAATTATTTACAACAAAGACCTGACTGGCGTTATTAATACGCTGGGTATGCAGAATAAAGAGTTTTATTCAGAGGCTAATGTTAAAAGAGTAGCAGAAAGCCTTGAGAAAGCAGGGCATAATGTGCATATCCTTGATGGTAATATGTACATTATTGAACGATTGCAACATTTTATGCCAAGGGTAATTGATGGCGAACAAATGGGCATGGTTTTCAATATGGCTTATGGTATTCAGGGAGAAAGTCGTTATACACATATTCCATCAATGCTTGAGATGTTAGGTATTCCTTATGTTGGTTCTACGCCAGCTGGTCATGCTCTTGCTTTAGATAAAGTAATGACAAAGATTGTTTGGCAGAACCATCAGTTGCCAACGCCAGATTTTTGGGTGTTCAATAGCGCTGAAGATGATTTGTCAACAGTTCATTATCCTGTTATTGTTAAACCCAAAATGGAGAGTGTGTCCTTTGGTTTAAAGGTAGTTTACAACCAGGAAGATTTAAGAGAAGCTGTCAATTTTATTGTATCTGAGTTTCAACAACAAGCTTTGGTCGAACAATTCATCAGAGGAAGGGAATTTTGCGTAGGACTGTTGGGAAATAACCCGGTAGAGGCTTTTCCTGTCCTCGAAATCGACCTTGAAGGCGATCCGGATGCTATTCAAACAGTTAGTGATAAAAAGGAAAAACCGCGCCAGAAAGTATGCCCGGCCAATATTTCACCAGAGTTAACTGAAAAGATGCAGAAGTTCAGTATCGATGCTTTTAAGGCACTTGGTCTTAGAGATTTTGCAAGGGTTGATATACGGCTGGATGAGAATGATAATATTTACCTGTTGGAGATCAATTCGATGGCAAGTCTTGGCGTTTCAGGCTCTTATCCACATGCAGCTAAGGTGGCTGGTTATGACTATCAAAAGTTAGTTAATCGAATGCTGGATGTGGCTGCCATTAGGTATTTTGGAGCTTTGCAACCTATTGAAGGAAATGCTGATTCGAAAAAACTGCCCTTACACAGTAGATTGCGTACTTTTATAAGAAGCCGCAATGACCAGGCAGAAGCCTTATTGGAAAAATTGGTTAACATTAATACGCATGTACGAAATGTGAGTGGTATTAACCAGGCCACTAACTTAATTAAAACCGAACTGGCATCACTTGGATTTACGCAGGAGGTATTGCCTAACCTGGAAGTAGGTAACGTCACTTATTTTTCAAATTCATATGATGAAAAACTGGATTGGTTGTTGGTATTATCGATTGATGATCAGCAGAAGCTTGACGACCAGGAATCATATTATGCAACAGAACACAAGCTTTATGGAACTGGGATCTGGGAAAATAAAGGGGGAATTGTTACAACTATTCTGGCCCTGCAAGCTCTTCGTTTTAGTCGTTTAATAAAAAAACTGAAAATTGGTATAATAGTAGTGCCTGACACAACGATTGGTGGTAAATTCTCGAAAGAGATATTAAATACAAAAGCTGAATTGGCAAGTCATATTTTAGCTCTCCATGGTGGTAATGAAGAAGGCAGTGTTATTACCAGTCGCTCAGGATCTGCGAATTATACCTATGACATTAAACTGGTGAAGAATACTCCTGATAATGTGCCGATGGTTTCTTCATTGTTTTATAAGACTTTGGCTTCTATTGTTGACATTTCCAAAAACAATCCGGATGTGGTTTTAGCACCTTATAATACAAGCTTTAAGACTAATATTTTTAAAGGATTTGCAAGTGGCTCTTCTAAAATTAGTGTTCGATTTAATAATAAAGAAGAATACGATACAATTGATAAAAAAGTGAATAAGTTTGTTGCCCTGTCAAAACAACAGTCTAAGCTGATTAATTGCCAGCTGCACGGCGGTATCTCTCGTTTGCCAATGCCTGAATCAGAGGAGAGTCAACACGTCTATGAGCTCATTAAAAAATTATCTAAACTGACTGATATAAGCCTGACAAAAGAACATCGATGGAGTTCATCAAACATATGTAATATTGTTAAAAAATGTGCCAAGGTTGATGGCTTAGGACCAATGGGTGGTTACGACAATAAATGGGCCGAGTTTATATATAGAAGTAGTGTAACCGACCGGGCTTTGTTGCTTGCGTTATTACTGAATGAAAAAATGTAGAATGCTGAACTAACTGGTTTCCTAAATACCGAAGAGGGATATTAGGAAACCAGTCAATACTAAAATAAATAAAAGCAAAGTACTAATAGCAATCTTAAAATTATACTAATATGCCACTTCATGCAATGGAGCACGATCCTGAATACATTAATCTTCAATCCGAGATGATTAAGTTACAAAAGTGGATTACAACTAACAGAAAAAGGGTTCTTGTTATTTTTGAAGGACGTGATGCTGCCGGAAAAGGTGGTGCTATTATGCGTTTTATCCGCTTTATTAATCCCAGACATTATCGGATAGTAGCTTTGGGTAAACCAACTGAAGTTGAAGAAGGGCAATGGTATTTTCAGCGCTATATAGAAAAATTACCCAATCCCGGTGAAATCGTATTTTTTGACAGGAGCTGGTACAACAGAGCTGTTGTGGAACCTGTAATGGGGTTTTGCAGTCAGGCACAATATCATACATTTATAGAACAAGTTGTGATGCTTGAAAAAATGCTTGTCGAAGATGGTATTACAATTATTAAGTATTGGTTTAGTATTGATGAACAAGAGCAAAAAAGACGTTTGGAAGAGCGTAAGGTTAATCCTTTGATTCAATGGAAGCTGAGTACGGTTGATATGCAGGCGCAATTAAAATGGCATGATTATACCCATTACAAAACGAAGATGTTTGAAAAGACATCATCTAACTTTGCTCCATGGGTCATTATTAAAGGCAATAAAAAGAAACTCGCCCGTAAAGAGGCCATGCGTTATTTGCTTAATCTTTTGCCTTACGATGAAAAAGGTTTAACCAGGGAAAATTTAATTCCGGATCAAGATATTATTAAGGTCTATGAGTAGGTAGCCTATTGTACTGTCAGTCTTTCTTTAGGTTAAGTTCCAATGGGTTGATTTTTTCTCCCCAGTATACGGTAGTATGTGGGAAAGGTATCTCAATATTGTTTTTATCAAATGCTATTTTAAGACGTTTACGGTACTCACGGCCAATATGCCACTGCATAATCGGTTTCGTTTTTAGACGGGCTTTAATAATCAAAGCACTGTCAGCAAACTGATCAAGACCAAGTATTTCAATAGGTTCAATTATATGTGTTTTAAACTCATCATCATCCTGTAATTCTCTGCCAGTTTCACGCATAATATTCATTACCATAGTAACATCTTCCTTATATGCCACTCCTATATCAAATACCATGGCCGACCATTCTTTGGTCATGTTTGATAAGGTGTTGATTTTTCCATTTTGGAAAACATGAACCACACCAGAGAAATCGCGCAAAGTAATGGTACGCAATTCAATTTTCTCAACCAGTCCGCCGGTTCCATTAATAACTCCTACATCTCCGGTTCTAATTTGATTTTCGAGTAAAATAAAGAAGCCCGAAATGACATCTCGCACCAGTTCCTGAGCTCCAAAACCAACAGCCAGACCAATGATGCCTGCACTGGCAAGGATAGGCGCTATGTTAATACCTATTTTTTGAAGTATCAACATCACAACGATGGTGATAAGAATAATTTTAACAGTACCGTATAGAATTCCTGTTAAGGTATTGATGCGTTTTTCTGCTTCTTGTGTGTCCGTTAGTTTGCTTTTTTCCGCACGTCTAATCAGCGTCTTTTTTAGGCGGTTTATTGTCAGCTTCAAGACTTTTAAAGCAAGTACAACTATGATTAACAATAAGATGATGATTGGTAATTCCGATATTAGCCAATTCTGAAATTGAAGCATTTGATCGGTTAGTAATTGTTTGTCAATAAAATTCATAATGGCATCCTGTTTTTTATAAACACTATTTATAGTCTTCAGGTAAGTTATTAATACTATAGCAATGTTTACTGAAAAAGGTTTAATGCTAATGTTTTAGATATGTGTTGTTAAAAATAAATCCCTTTTGAAGAATATTCTTTTCACAACCTGTTACCTAATCACATTTCCGAGTCTAAAGAGAAAGTTTTAAGCAAAATATTCTCAGTAGATAAAAAATGAATAAAGAGATACGTAACATACAATTAAGTTACCTAAACATCGACGATTATTCTGAATTAAAGCAGGTAATGATTAGCTCTTATCATGCCTTAGACAACGCCTATTGGTCATCAGATAAAATAGCAAAGTTGATTGAAATATTTCCCGAAGGACAGGTAGTGATTAAGGTTGATAACGAAATTGCAGGGTGTGCTTTATCAATAATAGTGAGTTCATCGGAGTTAGATGATTATCATACATATACGGATATAACAAGTAATTATACCTTTGATACACATTCAAATAATGGTGACACGTTATATGGCATTGATGTGTTTGTTAAACCTGACTTTAGAGGTTTGCGACTTGGAAGGCGCTTGTATGATTACCGAAAGGAGTTGTGTGAAAAGCTTAACTTGAAAGGTATTTTGTTTGGAGGCAGAATTCCCAATTATCATAAATACTCTGATACAATAACAGCTAAAGAGTATATAGAAGGAGTTAGAACAAAGGAAATTCACGATCCTGTTCTAAATTTTCAATTATCAAACGATTTTCACCCAATTCGATTATTAAAAAATTATTTAAAAGGTGATGTTGAATCAGAAGAATATGCTGTGTTACTGCGTTGGGATAATGTATTTTACGAAAAGCCACAAAAGAAAGCGTCAATTCAGAAAAAGATAATTCGGGCGGGTTTAGTTCAATGGCAAATGCGACCTTATAAGAGCATTGAGGAGCTACTTCAGCAAGCAGAGTATTTTGTAGACGCCTTAAGCGGCTATAAAAGCGATTTTGCCTTGTTTCCCGAATTTTTTAATGCACCTCTAATGGCAGCTTTTAATCATTTGAGCGAAGCCGATGCTATAAGAGAGTTAGCTAAATACACCAAGCGTGTAACGCAGGCAATGTCACAGCTGGCTATTAGTTATAACATCAATATCATCACAGGCAGTATGCCTGAGATGGTGGACAGTATGCTGTATAATGTGGGTTATTTGTGTAAACGTGATGGCGGTATTGAGCGTTTCGAAAAATTACATGTAACACCCGATGAAAAAAAAGTATGGGCGCTTCAGGGAGGAAGTGGAATTAAGACTTTTGATACCGATTGTGGAAAGGTCGGGATTCTAATTTGTTACGACATTGAATTTCCCGAGTTATCAAGGCTACTGGCCGATGAAGGAATGGAAATATTATTCGTACCGTTCTTAACCGATACGCAAAACGGGTATTCAAGAGTTCGTAATTGCGCGCAAGCTCGTGCCATTGAAAACGAATGTTATGTGGTGATTGCTGGTAGCGTAGGGAATTTACCAAATGTTCACAATATGGATGTTCAATATGCACAATCAATGGTATTTACCCCTTGTGATTTTCAGTTTCCTACTAATGGTGTGAAAGCCGAGGCAACACCAAATACCGAGATGATATTAATTGCTGATTTGGATTTGGACTTACTGAGAGATATTCACCGTTATGGCAGTGTCACAAATTTAAATGACCGGAGAAAAGACATCTACAAGTTATCAAAAACAACTATTTAAGAAAGGTTATAACTAAAATGAAGAATACCTATTTCGAATTAATCGAGCAGAGCTACTACTTTCCTCAGGAAGGATTTGACTTAAGAGATAATTCTTTGACTTTTCATGGTGTGTCGTTGAAACACTTAATCGAAAAGTATGGAACGCCTTTTAAACTGATTTATCTGCCAAAAATTGGCGACCAGATTAAAAAAGCCCGTAATCTTTTCAATCGTGCCATTAAAAATCAGGGCTATACAGGTAAATATGAATATTGTTACTGTACAAAGTGTAACCATTTTTATCACGTAATTAATGAGGCATTGAAGCACGATGTCAATCTGGAAACCTCCTCTGCTTACGATATTGATTTAATTCGTCATCTGGCATATTTAAATAAGCTCGATAAAAATCGTAAGATTATTCATAATGGGTACAAAACACAAGAGTATCTGGCTAAAATTGTAGCATTGCAAGCTGATGGTTTTCACAATTCCATATTAATACTGGATAGCATCACCGAGTTAGAGCGGTTGAAAAAGCTAAAACTAAAAACAAAGATTAAGGTGGGTATTCGTATGGCCATTAATGAGGAGATGCAATCGGCTTATTATACTTCTAGGCTGGGCATACCACACAATGAACTATTGGACTTCTTTAAGAAAAGCATCAAAAACAATCCAAATATCGAATTGAAGATGCTGCACTTTTTTGTCGATTCGGGCATTAAAGACACACTGTATTACTGGGGGCAATTTCAGAATGCGCTAAGCCTGTACGTTGAGCTCAAAAAAGAATGTGAATCTTTAGATACGTTCAATCTAGGAGGTGGCTTCCCTATACGTAATCATTTGGGTTTCGAATACAATTACGAGTATATGATAAACGAAATCATAAAAAACATCAAGGAAGCTTGTACAAAAGAGAGTATTCCTGAACCTGATATTTATACTGAGTTTGGCAAATATACAGTGGGTGAAGCTGGTGCCATCATTTTTGAGGTGTTAGAGCAGAAAAAGCAGAACGATTCTGAAACATGGTACATCATCAATAATAGCCTGATGAATACCATACCAGATGCCTGGTCTATACATGAAAAGTTTATTCTGCTGCCCATTAACAAATGGAGTAATCAGTATCAACGTATAAATATTGGTGGTATAAGTTGTGACCATTCCGATTATTATAACTCAGAAGATTTAAACCAGGAGATTCTCTTGCCTCAGTATGGTGACAAAGACAAAGAACCACTGTACCTGGGTTTTTTCCACACGGGAGCTTACCAGGACTCAATCAGTGGCTATGGCGGTATTAAGCATTGCCTGATACCATCTCCGAAGCATGTAATTATTGACCGTGACGACAAAGGTAATTACAAACATTATGTGTATCGCGAGGAGCAGTCTGCCCAGGAGATGTTCAAAATACTAGGTTATCAGGCCCCTGCACAAGTTTAATAATTAGTTGGTGAAAATTAAATGAAGACATTTGCTGATATTGAAAAAAGGTATGCGTCCTTCCCGAATGCTAAGGTGTTGCTACAACCAATTCCATATGACAGAACCAGTACTTGGGGGAAAGGTGCTGATAATGGTTTTAGAGCTTTTCTGGAAGCTTCTCATAATATGGAATTGTACGACATTGAAACAAACTCTTGTGTCTACAAAGAGGGTATCCATATTTTACCTTCAATTGTAGATGAAGAAACACCAGATAAAATGTTTAACAGCATTTACAAATCGGTGCAATACCAGTTGGGCTTAGAGCGTTTTCTGACATTTTTTGGTGGTGAGCACTCAATAAGCATTGGCATAATAAAGGCTTTTTCTGAGCAATATCCCAATCTGACAGTGCTGCAATTGGATGCGCATGCTGATTTACGACCTCACTATTTGGGTTCTAAATACAATCACGCTTGCGCCATGCATGAAGCTTCCAAAAATACTAACCTGATTCAGGTGGGCATTCGTAGTTTGGATGCTTCTGAATTAAAATACATTAATCGCGGAAAATGCTTTTATGCACAGGATATAGTGGATAATGATGAATGGATGGACAAGGCTATTAAGCAAATGGGCGACAATGTTTACCTATCCATTGATTTAGATGTGTTTGACCCATCTATTATGCCATCAACAGGAACGCCGGAACCTGGTGGTTTACTTTGGTACCCTACATTAAAATTCTTGAAAAAAGTTTTTTCTGAACGTAAGGTACTTGGTTTCGATATGGTTGAATTAGCACCCAATATTAACGACAAAGCACCCGATTTTTTGACAGCAAAACTCTATTACAAACTACTTTCTTATAAATTTAAATACAATGACAAATAAAGGCTCTGTATCCAACTTCATGCTTGAGCACTACAAGCATTTTAATGCCGCCAGTTTGGTGGATGCTGCTGTTGCATATGAAGCGCAGTTAAATAAAGGCAATAAAATGCTGGTTTCTTTGGCTGGAGCCATGAGTACAGCTGAACTGGGACGAAGCTTAGCAGAAATGATTCGCCAGGATAAGGTACACATTATATCTTGCACCGGTGCTAATTTGGAAGAAGATGTGATGAACCTGGTAGCACACAATTCATACAAACGTATTCCCAACTATCGTGATTTATCTCCTAATAAGGAATGGGAATTATTGGAAAACGGCTATAACAGGGTTACAGATACCTGCATTCCCGAGGAAGAAGCATTTAGGCGGATTCAAAAACATATTTTTAATATTTGGCGCGATGCTTACGAAACCAATCAGCGTTTCTATCCTCATGAATATTTGTATCAACTTCTGCTTTCGGGCGACTTGGAGAAATATTATGAGATTGACCCGGTTAATAGCTGGATGCTGGCTGCAGCCGAAAAAAACATACCTATTGTTGTTCCCGGCTGGGAAGATTCTACTCTGGGAAACATTTTTGCCTCATATTGTATTAAAGGTCAGTTGGATCCTAAAGTGGCTAAAAGTGGTATCGAATACATGACATACCTTGCATCTTGGTATGAAAATAATACTAAAAATAATGGTATTGGCTTTTTTCAGATTGGAGGGGGTATTGCCGGGGATTTCCCAATTTGTGTAGTGCCAATGCTTGCCCAGGATTTGAACCAATCAAAGACTAAGTTTTGGTCGTATTTTTGCCAAATTTCAGATTCAACAACAAGTTACGGATCTTATTCAGGAGCTGTACCTAATGAAAAAATAACCTGGGGTAAGTTAAATGTAAGTACCCCAAAGTTTATTATTGAATCAGATGCTTCAATAGTGGCACCTTTAGTCTTTGCCTACCTGTTAAATTGGTAATGTATTAAAAAGATGAAAATGATTATTAGTAAGCCAAAGGTAATTATGGACTACCACAAATTACCAATAGTATTAAAGGAACAGTTAAAACTTGTTTATCCCGATGGATTTCATGAATATTTAATTTGGTTTAATGATAATATTGGTCAACGTATTTCAGCACTTAGGTTTGAAACAGACGAAAGAGTGTATCTGTTACGAATGTCTGTTGACATGGCACTTGAAATTATGGATGAAGATGACGATTTTGACAGTGATTATAATTTAAAACCGAAAGTTCAGGAGACATATGCCTCAAAACATGGCGAAGTTGAATACCTGTCGGAGAACGAAAACTATTCAGAAACCTAATTGTTTTTTAATTATGCTTTTAATTATTGATAACCAAAGTGCTTTTATTAAAAAATTTAAGCGCCAATACCTGGCCGAGCAGGATTTTGATTATGTATTCTTCGACCATAACCAGCCCATTACCTTGTCGGCTAAAACAAAAATAAAAGGAATTATTTTGTCAGGAGGTAAAGGTAACCCTTACGAACCACTCAATCTTACCTCCAACTTTGTGGCAATGCAAAATTTTAACGTTCCCGTTTTAGGTTTTTGCCTGGGGCATGAGATTATTGCTGTAGCGTATCGTGGGCGTATTAAAAAAATGCCCGACTATCATGGTAAAAAGGAACTAATAGAAATTACAAAACCAGAAGACCCCATTTTTGAAGGACTTAACAAAAGTGAGGTGTTCCTGGTTAAGCGTCATTCCTTTTTTGTGTCAGAATTACCTGATACCTTTGAAAGTCTGGCGACTTCCGAAACCTGCAGCACCGAAATTATCCGACATAAGTCAAAACCTATTTACGGATTCCAGTCGCATCCTGAGGTATCGGGTGAAGAGGGAATGCTAATGGTGCGTAACTTTCTAAAAATGTGTGGAATCTTAAATGAGTAATCAGATATGGCCCGTTTTCTAAAAAGTAAAAAGGAATTTATTGGTTTATCACCTGATAGTATTCAATTTAGAGGGGAGAAAAAAATCGAAACGGTTTCGATTCAACTGTATAACTATGATGGCATCTCTCTTACCGAAGATAATTTTGAGGAAGTCGAAAAGCTGTCAACTCTTATAACTAAAGGAAATTCCTGGATTAATGTATATGGTCTGCATGATACAATTGTTATGAAAAAAATTTCAGAGATATTGGAAATAGAACCAATTGTTATTTCTGAAATATTAAACACTCATAGCCGACCACGCGTGGTAGAATACGACAACTGCTTATTTGTTTCCGTTAAATTAATTAGGCTACTCAATGAAGAAGATTTGAATATCACTACAGAGAATATCGTTTTTATATTGAAAGATAAGCAGTTAATAACTTTTCAGGAACGCATTGGTGATGTCTTTAATCCGGTGAGGGAACGAATGAAGAATCCAAAAAAGAAAATCCGACAGATGGGTTCTGATTATTTGTTGTTTGCTTTGTTAGATGTCATTATTGATAATTATAGCTACGTTATTAGTCGTTTTGGAGAGTTAGTGGAAACATTGGATGAAAAGATTCTTGGTGTAGTTGATAATTCTATGTTGGCCGATATTAACCGTTATAAGATTGAGCTGATTTATTTACACAAGTCGATCGTTCCATGTAAAGAAATGATTCTTAATCTGATAAAGTCTGAATCCGAATACATTGAGGAGGAAAAAGAGTTTTTCTTCCGCGAGTTACAAAATAATATTCAACAAACTATTGACTCGTTAAATAATTACAAGGAGATATTAACCGGTCAGTTAAGTATTTATCACACGCAAGTAAGTAGTCGATTAAATGATATAATGCGAGTCTTAACCATCTTCTCTGTTGTTTTTATTCCCTTAACATTTATTGCTGGTATCTATGGAACCAATTTTGAGTTTATTCCTGAGTTGGGCTATAAATATAGTTATCCGGCGATGATTTTTGTGATGGTACTTATTGCAGGAGGGATGCTGGCTTATTTCAAACGAAAAAAGTGGTTCTAATTATTTAAACAATACAATAATAAACACCAGCACAATAATACAATGAAGAAAAAAGGGTTTGGAACAGCACCGGTTTTTTTAACCGCCATATCAACAATACTGGGAGCTATTCTGTTTCTTCGTTTCGGCATGGCCGTAGGTAATCTCGGTTTTTTTGGAACACTTGCTATCATATTATTAGGGCATTTAATAACCATTCCAACCGCCTTGGCCATTTCCGAGATTGCTACCAATACAAGAGTTGAAGGTGGTGGAGAATATTTTATCATTTCGCGTTCTTTTGGATTAAACATTGGTGCTACTATTGGTATTGCCCTATATTTTTCACAAGCCATTAGTGTCGCTTTTTATGTCATTGCCTTTACCGAAGCTTTTGAGCCTTTTTTTAGCTGGATAAAAAACAGTTATGATATTGCATTACCTCGACAGGTTATCAGCATACCAGCACTTTTGCTGTTGGGAGTTCTCATTCTTAAAAAGGGGGCCGACATAGGAGTGAAAACTTTATATATTGTTGTTGCAGTGTTATTTATTTCTTTGGCACTTTTTTTTGCAGGCGAACCATCTATCGTGGAGGCTGGCAGTGGAACTAATTTTGTGTTCAGTAACCAAGATCAATTCTTCGTTTGGTTCGCCATCTGTTTCCCGGCTTTTACCGGGATGACTGCCGGCGTAGGTTTAAGTGGTGATTTAAAAAATCCAAAGAAGTCAATTCCTAGAGGAACATTATTAGGCACCATCATTGGCATGCTCATCTATATTGCCATCATTTATAAGTTCTCCATTTCCTTGTCGTCCGAAGAGATGAGTTCAAACCAGTTGTCGATGGCTAATGTGGCCTTATTAGGAGGCTTGATTATTCCACTGGGTTTAGGAGCTTCTACTATTTCGTCGGCGATTGGTTCTGTTTTAGTAGCACCGCGCACATTGCAGGCGTTGTCAGTTGACCGTTGTCTGCCAGCCAATAAACTGAACAAATGGCTGGCCAGAGGCAAAGGTGATACCAGCGAGCCCTATAACGCCACCTTTGTGACCATGAGCATTGCTTTCTTTTTTGTTCTCTTAGGTGAAGTTGATTTTGTAGCACAAATCATATCCATGTTTTTTATGATTACCTATGGTTCCTTGTGTCTCATATCATTTCTTAATCACTTTGGCGCTTCGCCATCCTATCGGCCTCAGTTTAAATCCCATTGGCTGATTTCTTTAGGTGGGTTTGTATTGTCCCTATGGATAATGTTTAAAATCAGTGCTTTGTTTGCATTGCTGGCGTGTATTGTTATTATAATGACTTATTTGTATCTGAATTCGGTACATAAAGAAAGAGGCGGATTACAGAATATCTTTTCAGGAGCATTGTTTCAATTGAGTCGACGAATACAGTTGTATCTGCAAAAAAATAAAAACAAATCAGCTGACGCTGAAGAGTGGCGACCATCAGTCATTTGTATTTCAACCAATTCTTTTGCGCGCAGTAAGGTGTTCGATTTATTAAAATGGATTTCATACAAGCATGGTTTTGGCACCTATTTCCATTTTTTAAAAGGCTATTACTCAAAAGCCACAAACGAAGAAGCTAAAACGATTGTGAAGCAATTAATTGAAGACCAAAGCGACAACAAAAGCTCGCTTTACCTCGATTGTATGATATCGCCATCTTATACAAGTGCTATTGCGCAAGCTATCCAGAGCCCCAGCATTAGTGGTATGGAAAACAATATGGTGGTATTTGATTACAAACGTAAAGATAGTGAAGCCATTAGTGATATCCTTGATAATATTAGCTTAACACATGCTGGCAACCTCGATATCTGTGTGTTTTCCGATTCCGATACTAATACACATTTCAAGAATGGTATCCATATATGGATTAAACCAACCGATGTGCTAAATGCAAACCTGATGATTTTGTTGGGCTTTATCATTATGTCACATCCCGACTGGAGGAAGAGTTATGTCAAGATTTATAGTGTATGTAAAAAAAATGAGGTTGAATTGACTCGACAGCAAATCAAAACATTGGTACAAAATGGCCGATTACCCATTACCATGTCTAATATAGAAATTTTGCCGTCAAATGAGGATGTGTCGGTGAAAAAGATGATACATGAGCATTCGATGCGGGCAGGATTAACCATTATCGGTTTTATGGAAGAACAAACCAAGCACAGTGGTAGCGAAGTTTTTACTGGTTACGAGGATTTGGGAGATATTCTTTTTGTCACAGCTTCAAGCAAACAAGCAATTGAATAATGGTCGTAAACCTACGAGATTCTCTTAGGTTTACTCATATATTTTACTATAAGCTAAGTATTCAGCTTAGATAAAAAATCCGTTTTTTTACTCTGTTTTTCACTTTCCTAACCTCTTACATTTACATCATCAATAAAACGATTAGATGTAATGAAAGATGAAAAAATTGGACATCAACAAAAAAACTGACGAAGCCTTAATTAAAGACTTAAAGCATGGCAACAGCGCTGCCTATGAGCAATTGTATAGCCGTTATTATTTAAAGGTGTTTAATAAATGTTATTCATTTGTCCACAATACAGATGATGCTTTTGATTTGTGCCAGGATGTTTTTATGAAAACCTTTGCGGCATTAAGCTCTTTTAAAGGTCATTCAAAGTTTTCAACCTGGTTGTATACTATCACATACAACCATTGTGTTACTTCTCTGAAGAAAGATAAACAGGTGCAATATGAATCGTTGGAAGAGAAATCTGTTTGGGGTGTTGAAATGAGTATACTCGAAGATAATGAAGACCAATGGGCACTTGAAAACAAGGAGCAGGAGTTACTGAAAATTTTGAATGGAATTCCTTATCAGGATAAAAAAATACTGGAACTAAAATACTTATCTAACTTTTCAGTAAAAGAGATTCAATCTGAATTAAACCTATCTAAAAGTGCTGTTAAAATGAGGCTTATGCGAGCCCGTCAAAAAGTAGGTAAATCCTACGAAAGTGCAAATAAAGTTGATATTCTATAAAAATTAAAACTGTAGTTATGAGTAAAAATTATGTATTGGTATGCGATATCTGCCACATTAGTAGCAAAGCTCTTTTTTCTGCATTTGATTTAGCGAATAGGGATGCTGCCAAATTAACTGTTATGATAATTTACAATAAAACATCGTTGTATTTTGGTGATTATGGTAGTATGTCTTCCCCATTGTACGTTTTAGAAAAAGATTTGCTGGAATTATTTAAGCAACGCTATAAATATTTATCCAGTAATGATGCTCAGTCTAATGATATCAACAATAAAGTTGAAATCCGATTTGTTAATAATGAAGCATCTTTAAAGCCATATATTGATACTTATAGCAATTGGGTTTTTGAGCATAAAAGTTTGGCAACAAGACTTAACCCTGGCGGTTTACTCAATAAGCTAAACACGAAAAAGCGTTCGGTTCAAGTTGTTGCGAAAAACGGAAAGCTAATAGACTTGCATCATGCATCGTTCTTTAATTTTAGTTTTATTCAGAATAATCGCTTGTTTTGGGACAATAGCCCCCTTGAACTGGGAATGCTCTAGGATTCATATCTATAAACTGAAATAAGGTATTATAATCAAGTCTGTTCTCTTTTAAGACCGGGGATTTAAACGATTCCCGGCTTAGTTATAATAAGCCTTTCGAAATGGCATACTTCACAAGGCCAACATTATTTTTTATCTCAAGTTTTTCTAATAGATTGCGTCTGTGTGTATCAACTGTTCGTGTGCTTATAAATAGTTTATCTGCTATTTCCTGATTGCTATACTCTTGGCTAATTAATTTGAGTATCTCAATTTCACGTTTTGATAATGGAATATCCGATTTTTTTTTCTTTGTGGTCTTATTCTTCTGTATTTGTTCCATTAAGCTGATTGACACCTCTTTACTAAAATAGCTATCGCCATTGGAAACACATCGAATGGCTGTTAACAATTCGTCTTTACCCGCACTTTTAATTATATACCCTTTTGCACCCGATTCCAGTGCTTGAAGTATAAAATCGGGGATACTGAGCATCGATAAAATCAAAATATTAACCTCAGGCTTCTGTTCTATAAGTTGCTCAGTTACCTCAATACCATTAGGACTTCCCATATCAATATCCAATATAATGACATCGAAAGATTGTTGTTCAGCTATGCTTAAAACCTCTGAACCACTGGAGGCTTCCATGATGCTATTGATTTCTTTTTCTTTAATCAACAATTCCTTAATACCTTCTCTGAAAATTTTATGGTCGTCGGCAAGTAGTATATTTATTTTCTTCATTATTGTTTAATTAAGCGGTATCTCAATGCTGGCCACAGTTCCTTTTTCAGGCACACTATCGAGCGAAAAAACACCATTTAATAATTTAGTGCGTGTTTCTATATTGGTGAGACCAATACCGTGATTTGCATCTTTAACTTCTTTGCTAAAGCCTACACCATCATCTTCTACCATTAAGATGATACTTTCTTTATGTCGAATAATTTGTATTAAAATCTGCTTAGCTCTGGCATGTCTGATTGCGTTATACAGCAGCTCTTGACCGCAGCGATACAGGTTAAGTTCAAGTTCATTGTCAAAACGAACATCAACATCCATGTTTGAATAAAATTCTATATTTACACGCTTTGAATGGTTGAGCTTATAAGCCAAACTATTGAAGGCTGAGTATAGACCAAATTCATCCAGAGTACGAGGCACAAGTCGATGAGATAAGGCACGTAAATCGGATGTAACACTATCAACCGTTTCACTAATGCTCTCAATCAACTCGGGGTGTTGCATAACGGTATTATCATGTATTTTTTCAATAACAGCATCCAGGTTTAACCGAATGAATGACATCAACGGGCCAATGCTGTCATGAATCTCACGCCCAAGTCGACGTCGCTCGTTTTCCTGTCCTTCGAGGATGGCACTTAAGGAATCGGCTTCAATCGTTTCAGTAGGTTTATAAAGTACCAGTACTTCATAAGCATTAATAATGCATTTAAAAATATGCAGTGTGTGGTCTTCTTTCGTAATAGCAACCTCAAAATGCGTGATATTTTGTTGCCGATGTGCTTCAAGTTCTTGTTGCAAATACTGCATGTGCGAGTTCTTGAAAAGTTCTTCATCGCATAAACCTAACAGTGCTTCAATCCGACCATTACTGGCGATTACCTGTCCTGCATAATTGATGCACAAAACACCTTCATCAATAGAATCTAGTAAGCTTTGAATGCTCTGAGTCTTCATGGCATGAAGTTAGAAATTTTAATAAAATTACGTCAATTGAAAGTGACCTCTTTTAAATAATGAGTCTAAAAAATAAATAGTAGTCGACAGGCTTGAAGAAGCATTGCTTTTATTAAGAAAAGGTTTAGGTTAATTGTTATTATTTTTTGCTATGTCAAAAACATTAAAACGTGAGTTTGCACAGAAGAAAATTGTTAAGATGCCTAGAAAAGATAAAGGTTCTAAAACAAATGTGCGCTTTCATTTTTTAAGAGAGGCCGAAAGAGAATAGGTTGCATAACTTATTTGCTGGGAGCCATTGTGGATAAATTGCTCATCTTAGCTGGTAGTTAATCGGATAAACTGCCAGCTTTTTTATGCCTTATTGAAAAATGGTTTGGTGTATTTGCTAATGGCCTTGTCTTCAGTATATATGACAATAGGAAGGTGATGATGCACGACTAACATTTCTACTAGTTCTTTATTAGTATCATTAATAATGATATGACTAAAAGCATACTCTATAAATAAACTTGCCAGGCTAACGGCACTTTGAGCTATGGTAACGATAATTTCAAAAGATAATGATTGTGATTTGAATATATTATTAACGGTTTCGATTAAACGAAGCTTATGTTTTATCCCATTCAAACCATATTGCTCATTGGTTTTGTGGCTGTTACTAATGATACATAGTTTGGCATTTGTTTTTTTAGCATAACAACCGGCATACTCAAGCAGTGCTGTATTATCTTTCGAAGAATTAAGTAAGACGGCTATTTTTTGTGACGGCATAAATCAAATGTTTGTTTCTAATTAGACTAAAATCCCTCTCAATGGTCACAACCATCATGTGAGTTTTAGCTACGAAACAGGAGCCTTTTAACAACGCTGATCCAAAGCGGACTTAGCAAGAGTGTAAGGCTAATGGTGCTAATAATAATCTGATAGGCATAGTCGTGAATGATACCCGACTGATAACCAATTAGACCTAAGATAAAACTAAATTCACCAATCTGAGAAAGCATGGCACCGGCATAGATGCTTGTTTTCCAATTCTCTGAAAAGGGTTTCATCACCAAAGCATTAATACCACTATTAACAATAAGAACCAATGTCACTAAAATACCAATGGTGAGTAAATTGTTATGTATAAACTGAAGGTCAATGAGCATACCAATGGAGACAAAAAACAGGGCCACAAAAAACACTTTAAAAGCAGACAAACTATCGTGCACCCATTGGGTTGATTTGGCAGATGATAAAACAATGCCGCCAACAAATGCACCCAAGGCAGCCGATAACTCCAGGTAAGCAGTAAACAATGCAAAACCGAAACAAAGTGTAAAAGCTACGAATACCTGCATTTCGTGATCTTTTGCAATGGTCTTTCTAAAAGGCAGCCTGATTTCTTTATTCTTTAGAATATAAATGATGATGCTAATGATTATAATGCCACCAGTAATCTGTTTAATTGATTCAATTGATGTGGGTTGCTTACCTCCTAAATAACCAAGAATAATTAACATTGGAACAATCAAAATATCTTGCGCCAATAGAATGCCTAAAACATTCTGACCAAGTTTTGTTTGCAACTGATCCTGTTCTTGCAAAAGTTTAAGAATAACAGCCGTACTGCTTAGACTGATCACAAAACCAATCATTATAATCTGGTTCATTTTCCAGTTAAGATAGCTTCCTAATGCCCATATGATAGCTATACTAATAATTACCTGTAATGCTGTTCCAAGTATCGACACCCGCCAGCTAGCGATTAAATTTGGCAAGTGAATCTCCATACCGATAAAGAATAATAATAAAACCAAACCCAGGGAACCAAGATTGGTTATTAAAATCTCATCAGTTATAACACCAAACCCTAAGGGGCCAACCATCACCCCAACAACCATATAGGTTACTATGGAAGGCTGCTTAATCAAACGTAGCACAAAACCAACAATGATAATGATAGCCGATAAAAGCACAAATTTGGATACGACAGGGTCAATATTAGCAGATAATAAAAACATATACTTAAGCAATTAAACATCATTAAGGTATGAAATTCTGGATTAAGCACAATATGTATGTTCAGTTTTCAGAGATTGACTGACAGATAAATTCCTGTTAATCGGCTTAAATATCTTTATGGCTTTTTAGGCTAATATCAAGAAGCGTATACGATAATGGCATCATCGATGTGACCAACGGGAATTGTCATGGTCTAATAGGTATTATTAAAACTTTAAACTTGAATAAAATGAAAAAACTAATCGTACTTCTTCCGTTGCTTTTTACTCTTTGTGTGGTTTTTGGACAGGGTATTAATGTGCCTGATAACATTTTAGACGCTTTTGAAGCCAAATACCCTGATGCTGGTAAAGTGGTTTGGAAATTGAAGAATGATACCTATCAGGCTCAATTTACATATGAAACAAAGCGACTTGCCTATTTCTCAAAAGCAGGAAAATGGTTAAAAACCGCAACAATGGTTGATGAAATAGACTTACCTGATGCTGCAATGGAGTATATCATGGATCATTATGAAGATGCAGAAGTTTCACAGGTACAGTATGTTATAGATAATAAGAAACAAAGTTATTATTTGACAATATTGAAACTCGGTGATAATAAAATCAAATTGAAGTTTGATGATGATGGTAAAGTGATTGTATAAGTTGTAAATAGAATTTGGGCATGAATGTAATCAATAAAACTCCTGGTTGAGTATTCAACCAGGAGTTTTTATTTTATAATGCATCAATTATTTGCTAAACTATTTTCTGTTCAATAAGATCCCCACTAAGTTCTGTGTTATCAAATGTAGATAGATAATATCACATTGGTATTTTGAATAGATACAAAATAGTTAAATAGCTGATTAAATTTGTTTAATATTGCTTAAATATAAGTGCACCATATAAGTGTACTACATAATTCTGATCGTCAAAAAGTCCCACAAAATCCACGTTTGGATATATAACTGGCTAAATTAACACAGATGACAATCCATTCAGAAATTGTTAAATTATTATTTACACTTTTTACAACTTTTCATCTAGTTCTTTTGATGATAGAATTAGTCACTCATAAGAAGAAAAAGCATTGCAAATACCCTCTGTTTTTTCTAAAATTGTTAAAACCTTAAAAGTTGGTGAGAATTGCCACATAAAGCTTTAATAGCAATGATTCTAGTAAAAAACACGGATTTCCATTCTTTACGCAATATTTACAACGCAAACGCTGTAAGGGATTGCTAATCAGAGTTTAGAAAATTCTGTATCGGTAAGTGATGTTAAGTAAATGATAATCAGAGGGTAAAGAGGTGTTTGTTTAGTTTGTGAAATTGTTAATCAATAGAATGAAAGGGGGTTGTGTAGTTTGATGATGTTTTCTTAGGGAATATTTTTAAACTGATTCATTAGATTAGTTTTCAGAACCACCGCTTAGGGAGGCTAATTTCTCTTCCATAATCCGCATTGCCTTTGACAGTCATATAAACTCGTCTTAAAAAATAGTTTCACGTTTGACATTATAAGAAACAGTTATGAAAATCGGTTATGCATGGTTACCTATCAGAAATCAGTTTGATGGATAAGACAGTAAAGTATCGCTAAATCACTTTTTTATAAATTGGATAATATACTTTATTTGCAACTTTGCTTCTCAACATACTCTTTAGGGGAAACTCCATAGTAGCCTTTAAAGCTTGTTGAAAAGTGAGAAAGACTCGAATAGCCAACTGCATAAGCAACTTCGCTGATATTCATTTTTTTATTGACCAGTATGTAGGCTGCTTGTTTCATGCGAATGTTTTTGATTAAGTCACGTGCCGATTGATTGGTGAGTTCTTTCAGTTTGCGGTGCATATGAACACGGCTAATGCCAACACCATCAGCCAACATTTCCACATTCAATTCGGTATTCGACAGATTATCTTTGATTATTGACATTACTTTTTGCAGCATCAATTCATCGTGCGATTTTATCTCAATAGGTTCCACACTATATTTTTCAGCAGTGTTTTCGAGTTTAGCAGCTACTTTTCGCCTGTTTTCAAGAAGGTTAGAAATCGATTTGTGCAAAAAAGAAGTGTTAAAGGGCTTAACCAAATACATATCTGCACCTGTTTCAATTCCTTCTGCCTTGTCTTCTTCTTTTGATAGTGCCGTTAGTAAGATGAGAGGAATGTGACTGGTTTCTATATTGTTTTTAACACGTTTGCAAAATGTAATTCCATCCATCACTGGCATCATTATGTCGCTAATGATTATGTCAGGTTGGTCATTCATCACTTCAGCCAATGCCAATTGTCCATTCTCATATGCACTTACCTTATATTTGGCGGATAATTCATCAATGAGATAATTACGAATTTCCAGTTCATCTTCAACAATCATAATGCGAATGTTAGTATTGGCTGGTTTATCGATTTTTTTCTTTTCAATAAAATCTGGCTTACCTCTTTGAATGCTAACTGGCGCAGGTAATCTGTTTGCATCAATTACCAAATCATTAACAGGCAGGTGTTTATTGCCTAATGGTAACTGAATAACAAATTTAGAACCCGGACCTTCATAAGCATTTTCTGCATATAGGTAACCTTTGTGCAGTTCTACTAGTGAACGGGAAAGATGCAGGCCAATTCCGGTACCTGTTTTATTGCGTGTTTCAGAAGATTCTACCTGGTAAAAGCGTTCGAAAATGCGTTCAAGATCAGCCTTTTTTATACCAATACCATTATCAGTTACTGTAATTTCAACCCATTTGTTAGCCGCTGATTCTTTGTCAATCAGATACATTTTAACATCAATTTTACCTCCTTGCGGCGTAAACTTAAAGGCATTGGATAATAGGTTTATGACCACCTTCTCAAAATTAAGAGGGTCAATCCATACCTCAAGGTCTTTGTTTGTCGTTTCAAAGTTAAACTCAATATTCCGACTCGAAGCCATGTATTGATATGAAGAGGCAACTTCATTAATTAACTCATAAAGGTTGGTTTTTTGATACTTAACTAACATTTGGCCTTTATCAATTTTGCGAATATCGAGTAATTGGTTAATTAGTCGAAAAATGCGGTTAGAGTTTTGCTGCATTATGCTATACAGGCGTTTGGTTTCGGCATCAACCTTCAGTGATAGTAACTTATCAAGTGGATCAATAATTAAGCTTAATGGCGTACGAATCTCGTGCGAAATATTAATGAAGAATTGCATTTTCTTTTCATTGAGCTTTTCTACCTCTATGCGCCTGAACTTCTCTTTATACATTTGCACCACAATGTAAACAAGCACAACCGATAGGATGAACCAAAGTGTTTTGGCCCACACTGTTTTGTACCAAGGTGGATGAATGATAATGGTTAATTCGCGAGGTTCTGAGAACTTATCCTTATCAATTCCTCGCACTTTAAAAATATATGTTCCGTGTGGTAAGTTGGTATATGTAGCCGTTCGGTTTGATGGTAAACTTTGATTCCAACCATTATCAAAGCCTTCTATTTTATATTCGTAACTAATTCGTGATTGATTGGCCAATTGCTTTGAAGTGAAGTTAATAGAAAACACATTGTCGCGTTCAACTAGATGTATCGTATCTGCTAGAACGATTGGTTTATTAAGTATCTGGTGCTTACCTGAGGCATCGCCCAATTTTATTTCTTGATTAAACTTAGAAAAATTTGTTAACATGACTTCTGGCGCATTACGCGAGAAACTATTGTAATCCTTTCTTATTTCAGTTATCCCGTTTATTCCGCCAAATAAAATCCTATTATCGGCAGTTTTATAAACAGCGTTTCGCGAAAATTCGTTCGACTGCAATCCATCAGATGCATAGTAGTTGGTGAATACATTGTTAACAGGGTTGTAACGACTCAAACCTTCATGAGTACTCAACCATATCTGATGAAATTCATCTTCTTCAATGGCACAAATAACTTCGCTAGCCAAGCCATTGTGTTCATCTAAAGTTGTAAAAGTCTTAGTGGCCGTATCTATTCTCACTAATCCTTCATAGGTCCCAACCCACATGTTGCCCCAGTAATCTGTTCTAATACAATACACGACATTGCTCGGCATATGACCACTGTCGATGTCGTAAATTGTAATCTCTTGCTTTTTTGTGTTGATGTGCCACAAGCCATCAAATGAGCCAATCCAGAAGTTACGTTGTTCATCGATATATACATCATTAACCCATTTGGGAATTAAGTTGTTAATCGAATCAGGTAGAGGAAGTTTATTAAATTGCTCTGAAATAGGGTCAAATTGAATAACACCAGCGCCGTAGGTTGACAACCAATAATTATTGTTAGCGCCGTTTTTAATACTCGTAATAATATCAGCAGGTAAGCTATTGGGGTTGTCTGGATTGTGCCTGTAATGTTTGGCCGCACCACTTTTCTTGTGGTAACGAATTAGTCCGTTAGAGTAGGTACCTATCCATAAATAATCAGCATCCGAATTGTTAAAGCTGAAAACACTATTTCCTTTTTTATTTACTGCTTGGTCCTTTAAAGGAATATGCTCCACACTCTTTTCTTCTTTATTGTATCTGTACAATCCATCGCCATCAGTACCAATCCAGATTATATTTTTATCGCCCGATATAGCGGTAATTGAGCTAGAGCCAATGCTGTTTTCACCAAAAGCCTTATAGCCATAGTTGTTAAATAGTTCTTGGGATTCTGGAAAAAGAAACAAACCTTTTTGGAAAATTCCCACCCAAATATTTCTCATTCGGTCTTCAATGATAGAATGAATTTTACTTTTCGAAAAATCAAATGAAGAACTCGGTGGTGAATAATCTTCTAATTGCTTTGTACTTGTATTAAGCCGCTTAAGACCTGAACCATCTGTTCCTATCCATAAACGGTTTTTTGAGTCTAAAAATAAATCTTTGACAGGTAATGCTGCTTCGCCCTTTTTTTGAGGTTGAATTTGGATAACCGACGAATCAGCTTTGTTTATCATGCACAGCCCACTTTTTAAACTTCCCAAATAAATATGGCCGTTGTTATCTTCACATATTGTTGCAATATCATTAAATGGCAGCTGAATGGTGCTACCTGAGCTATAAGAATAGTTTTTAATTTCTCCGCTATGCGGATTGTAAATATCTACGCCTTCACTATCCGAACCTAACCAAAGTAAGCCTTCACTATCTTGAAACAAAGCCCTGATATGAATACTGCAGAATTGCTTGTTCAGTTTCGTTGAGTACCTGGCACGACCGGTGATTTTATCTATTCGAACCAAGCCATAACCAAAGGTTGACACCCAAATATCTCCATTGCTTGACTCGGTCAATCCTGATACAAACGGATGAACTTGTTTGTCGTTAACGTAAACTTTTATCTCCTCAAATGTATCGGTTGAATGACTGTATTTTACCAGTCCATTAATTAATCCAAACCACAATGTACCATCTTTAGATTCTGTAATGGTAGTAATATAATTGGCTTTAAGTTGGTTGCTTTTTTGCGTGAATGTTTTGAAGTGAATGCCATCGAATCGATTTAAACCATCTTCGGTAGCCACCCAAATAAATCCCAACTGGTCTTGATATACTTTATTAATTAAGCTATTTGAAAGGCCTTCGTTATAATCAAAAAAACGCTTGTTCTGGGCGTCTATTTTTAATGAAATACAGAGAAGTGTCGTTAGCAAAAGTGGCTTAATATATTGGAGCATTTCAGACTTGTTTCAGTTATATTTTCGAAAATAGGAAAATTGAGTGAATTGGAGTTGTGAAAAATCTAAAACATTTAACAATAGGATGATATGTTACCACAAATAAAAGATATGTAACGAATATGAAAGCGATGTAACGAGTTTTAAAGTTTGCGTAACGCCTAAAAACAGAGAAAAAATCATTCGCTTATACATTTGTTCAACAAGTTTTAAAGGTCAAAATCCATCTATCTATGTTGAATAAAATACCACTTTCAAAAAGCACTTTTGTAGCCGCATTTTTATTTTTAATACTCTTAGGTTTTTCACAATGTAAAAAGCAAGATGCTTATAAGGATACTTCATTGTCTTTTGAGGAACGCGTCAATGATTTGGTTTCAAGAATGACATTAGAAGAAAAGGTTTCACAACTGAGCTATACTTCCAAAGCCATTCCTCATTTAAATATTCCTGAATACAATTGGTGGAACGAATGCTTACATGGCGTTGGACGAGCTGGAATTTCTACAGTATTCCCACAGGCTATAGGAATGGCTGCAATGTGGAATGACAGCGCTATGTTTAATATTGCCAATGCAGTTTCTGATGAAGCTCGCGCCAAGCATCATGATTTTGTAAGGCAAAACAAGAGAGGTATTTATCAGGGATTAACGTTTTGGACGCCTAACATTAACATCTTCCGTGATCCACGTTGGGGGCGAGGAATGGAAACCTATGGTGAAGATCCATTCTTATCAGGTAAACTTGGTGTATCGTATATAAAAGGTCTACAAGGGAATGATTCCAAATATTACAAATTAATTGCAACTGCCAAACACTTCGCTGTTCACAGTGGCCCCGAGGTTTCTCGCCATAGCTTTGATGTGACTCCATCTTCATACGATTTTATTGAAACGTATGCGCCTCAGTTTAAAATGGCAGTTGATGAAGCTAATGTTTATTCAGTTATGTGTGCGTATAATCGCTACAAAGGTGAACCTTGTTGTGGTAGCGTTGAGCTGTCAAATCTTCTTCGCGATAATTGGGGGTTTGATGGTTACATTGTTTCAGATTGTTGGGCCGTTCGAGATTTCTACGAGCAAAATGCCCACGAGGTAGTGAATACTAAAGCTGAAGCTGCTGCTATTGCCGTTAAAGCCGGAACTGATTTAAATTGTGGAGATTCTTATCCAGCACTTACTGAGGCTGTAAAGTTGGGATACATCACTGAAAAAGAAATAGATGTATCGTTGAAACGCCTTTTATTAGCTCGTATGAAATTGGGTATGTTCGACGATGAAAAGGATGTACCCTTTGCATCTATTCCATATGAGGTGGTAAACTCACACAAACATCAGGAATTGGCACTAAATGCAGCACGTCAGTCAATGGTTTTACTCGAAAACAAGCAACAAACACTTCCGTTTTCAAAAGAAGTAAAAAATGTGGCTGTTATCGGTCCAAATGCCAATGATGTAGATGTTTTGTTAGGGAATTACCACGGATATGCATCTAATCCAATAACACCATTTGCCGGTATTAAAAACAAGTTGCCCAATGCCCAGGTCAATTACGCTGCTGGTTGTCACTTGGCTGAAGGCTTACCGTTATTAACAGCGATTCCTACAGAAGCTTTATTTGCAGATAATGAGCTTAAGACAAATGGATTAAAAGCTGAATATTTTAATAATGACAGTTGTAAAGGTGAGCCTGTTCTGAGTCGAATAGATAAGCAAATTGATTTTAAGTGGTGGAATCAATCGCCGGATAGCAGTGTTGATGTTGATACATTTAGTGTCCGTTGGAGTGGTTTTATAAAAGCGCCTTTAAGTGGAAAATATGCGATTGGAATTGAAGGATTCCCGTTTGTGAAATTAATGGTGAACGGTGAAGAATTGATTAGTTATAAAAACGAACATCATCCACAGAAACAATATGAATTCTTACAGTTTGAGAAAGACAAAACTTACGAAGTATGTGTTGAGTACTTTCAAACGCGAACAGAATATGCCAGTGCGCATCTATTGTGGGAAATGCCAAACAAAAACTTAAAAAAGGAAGCTTTGGAATTAGCTGCTCAATCTGATTTGGTGGTAATGTGCATGGGTTTAAGTCCGTTGCTTGAAGGCGAGGAAATGAAGGTGAAAGTTGATGGCTTTTCCGGTGGCGACCGCGACCATATTCAACTCCCACAAACTCAGAAAGAGCTGATTAAAGCCATTCATGCATTAGGTAAGCCTACTGTATTGGTGCTACTTAACGGAAGCGCTTTAGCATTTAATTGGGAAGCAGAAAATCTGCCAGCCATTATAGAAGCCTGGTACCCTGGACAAGCAGGTGGACAAGCTATCGCCGATGTTATTTTTGGCGATTACAACCCATCAGGACGTTTGCCATTAACTTTTTATAAATCGGTTAATCAGCTGCCATCATTTGATGACTACCGCATGGATAACAGAACCTATCGTTACTTTACAGGTGAGCCACTTTATCCATTTGGCTACGGCTTGAGTTACACAAGTTTCGAATATTCTGAATTGATAATGCAGTCGAGCATCTCAGGTGGCGAAAATCTGGATGTGTCAGTTAAAGTAAGCAATTCAGGCAAGTTTGATAGTGATGAAGTCGTTCAGCTATATGTTTCTCATCCCGATTATGAAGGGAAGAAGGCCATTAGAAGCTTAAAAGGTTTTCAGCGCATTCACCTAAATGCTGGTGAAAGCCAATATGTCAACTTTCAACTATCGCCTAAAGACATTGCCATTCTAAACGATGAGATGAAGTATGAACTCCTTCAAGGGCAAGTAAACATATCTGTTGGCGGGCAGCAGGCAAATGAAAAAGCAATTGAACAAAAGCAATTGGCACAAGGAAATGTACAAGTAAATCTGATAAATAATGAACCTTATTTAATTGAAAACTAATTACTAAACTAAATCAAATGACAAGAAGCAGTTAAGCTCTAATTAACAAACAGGAACGAGTGAAAACTCATCAAAACAAGAACAGTCTAATAACAAATCAAATTTTTATGAAAGAAAGGAATCAAGTATTTAAAAAAGCAGTTTTGCTATCCTTTTTGGCTTGCTTACAAATCAGTGTATTTGCACAAAATATAAAAGTAAGCGGAACAATATCGGAAGCAAATGGTGCGCCAATGCCAGGTGTAAATGTTTCTATTCCAGGTACAACTATTGGAACAATTTCGGCTGGTAATGGTACTTATACAATGGATGTGCCTGCTGATGGTCAATTACACTTTAGCTTTATTGGTTTTGTATCACAAACGATTGATATAAGCGGCCAAACTACAATTGATGTAGTTCTTCAAGAAGATTTCCAAGACTTAGATGAAGTGGTGGTAGTTGGTTATGGAACAACTAAAGCTCGCGACTTGACCGGTGCTGTAAGCTCTGTAAAGGCAGAAGAACTGCAAGATAAAGCGGTCGTTTCAATTGACCAGGCCTTGCAAGGAAAAGTCTCAGGTGTAAGTATTTCACAAAACTCAGGTGCGCCAGGTGGAGGCATCTCAGTTCGAGTGCGTGGTATTACCTCATTAACAGGCAGTAACGAACCGCTGTACGTAGTTGATGGTGTGCCTTTAGATGGTAACTCAAACAACGATAGCTTTAGCTTTAGTACAATGGGAGGCGAAAGCGGCCAGACTAAAGTTAGTGCACTTTCTACAATTAACCCCTCTGATATTGTTTCAATTGAAGTGTTAAAAGATGCTTCAGCTGCGGCTATTTATGGTTCTCGTGCTTCTAATGGTGTCATCTTAATTACAACCAAAAGCGGTAAAAAGGGTCAATCAAAAGTGACTTATGATGGTTACTATGGTGTACAAGAGTTAACTAAGTACTTAGACGTTATGAATCTGCCTGAATATGCGCAGTATGTTAACGAAATTTCGGTGCAAAATGGCCAAAAGCCTAAAGACTCATTCTTACGTCCTGAATTGCTTGGCAACGGTACCGATTGGCAAGAAGAAATCTTCCGTATTGCTCCGGTAACCAGTCACCAGCTTTCTGTATCAGGAGGTAACGATAAAACAACAGTTTATACGTCATTGGGTTATTACGACCAACAAGGTATCTTAATCAATACCGATTATGAACGTTTCTCGTTGCGCTTAAACATGGAGCATAAAGTAAATGACTGGTTCAAATTTGGAAATACTTTGACAGCCAGTAATTCAAAAGAAAACATTGCATATAATGATTCTGAAGATGGCGTTATTATGGGCGCTCTTCGTCAATCACCTGAGGTGCCAGTTTATTACTCAGATGGAAGTTGGGGTGGACCAAGTGCTGAAGATAACGTTGGTTCAGGTGGCGGTTATAACCCGGTAGCCTGGTCAACGATTCGTTCATCGCAATTAGAACGGAATAAGTTGATAGGAACCGTTTATGCTGAAATAGATTTCTTTAAAGACTTAAAACTACGCACTGAGCTGGGTTATGACTTTAACTTCAATAAAATGTCTTCGTTTAATCCATCTTATGAAATTGGAGACCAGGTAAATGATACTGGTACTTCGTTCAAATATAATACGCATAGTTTCTATTGGATTGTGAAAAACTATCTGACTTATACCAAGATGTTTGGTTTACACAACCTGACTGTTATGGCTGGTCACGAAGCACAACATTCAACATGGGAACAAATACAAGCTAGCCGTGGTGGTTTTATCCAAAATGAACTAACAGCCTTAGCGCTTGGAGATTCAGAAACTGCAGGCGCAACCAGTATGCAAAATCAATGGGCTATGCAATCTGCTTTTGCACGTGCCAACTATGGCTTCAACAATAAGTACTTGCTAACGGCTACTTTCCGTGCCGATGCTTCATCTAATTTCGGTCCGAATAATAAGTGGGGATACTTCCCTTCATTCTCTGGAGGTTGGGTTGTAAGTGAAGAGCCGTTTATGGAATCATTAAAGGGAACTTTGGACTGGGTGAAGCTACGTGCAGGATACGGAGAAGTAGGTAACCAAAATATATCGCCATATACATATGGTCAGGCTTTAAATACGATTACTTCGGCTTATGGACCTGCTTTCTTGCCAGGTAATATTGCCAATCCTGATGTAAAATGGGAAACCACAACATCAACTAACGTTGGTATTGAATTGGGCTTTATTAATAATCGTATCAACATGGATGCTGATTTCTACATTAAGAAATCAAAAGACTTCCTGTTTGTACTGCCAATGCCTTACTACTATGGTCGCGAAGCACTAAGCCCTCCGACAGTCAACTTAGGAGAGATGACAAATAAAGGTATCGACTTTACATTGAATACGGTTAATATCGATAAACAAGATTTTCGTTGGACATCAAGCTTAGTGGCTTCAACTTACAAAAATGAAGTAACTGAGTTAGCTGATGAAAATTCGACCATTACACAGATTATTCAGTTTAACCAAACAGTTACCCAAACTTCTGTTGGAAATCCTGTTGGTCAGTTCTACGGCTATGTGGTTGATGGTATCTTCCAGAGTGAAGATGAGTTGAACAGTGCACCATCGCAAGGAACAATAGACGAACACAATGGAACCTGGTTGGGTGATTATAAGTTCAAAGACATTAATAACGATGGTGTTATTAACGACGATGACCGTACAATTATTGGTGACCCTAATCCTGATTTTACCTTTAGTTTGAGCAATAATCTCAACTATAAAAACTGGGATTTCGCATTTACCTTCTATGGCTCATATGGTAATGATATACTTAACTGGACACGCAAAGTAACCGAAGGTATGACTGATTCATATGCAAACCAGTCAGTAAAAGTAGCCGACCGATGGACACCAACCAATACAGATACTGACATGCCGCGTTACGTGTCGGGTGACCCAAATGCCAATGCCCGTGTATCAGACCGCTATGTTGAAGATGGTTCATTTGTTCGCATTCAGAATGTAACATTAGGCTACACAGTGCCAAAAGGATTATTGGAACGCACTGGTATATTTACTAACGTTCGTGCTTATTTCACCGTTCAGAACTTGTACACATTCACCGACTATAGCGGCTACGACCCGGATATTGGTGGACACAGTAACAATGCCATGTTATCGGGTGTTGATAACGGACGTTATCCGGTACCTCGCACGTACACATTTGGTTTGAAACTTGATTTTTAAGGACTTGTAAATTGAAAAAATCATAGATATGAACTTATATAAAATATTAGGAATATTAGTTTTATTGGGCTTCATGGCCGGATGTTCCGATGATTTCCTTGAAATCACGCCAGAAGACCGATTAACCATCGATAATTACTACAACAACGACGAGCAGCTATATACAGGAGGAGCAGCACTTTATAATCGTCCATGGTTCTATTTCAACGAGAAGTTTATCCTTTGCATGGATGTGTATGCAGGTAATACTTCTGGTGACTATGCCGATATCGTTCAGTTTAACAAATTTGCTGTTTTCTCGGCTAATCAGTTCTTGACCGAAGGGTATCAATCCTTATATTCGGTTGTTGCATATGCCAATAGTTTATTGGACATCGTGGAAAATAAAGTTGGCCCTCAAGTTAGTGACCAGGCTAAAGAATGGTCTCGAGGAGAAGGTTTGTTTATGCGGGCGGTGGCTTATTATTACTTGGTGCGTACCTGGGGACCAGTGCCAATTTTGGAAGATATCAACCAATATGGTACTGATGTGCCCGTTTATCGTCATCGTGTAGAGGATGTATACACCTTAATCGAACGCGATTTAGCCGAAGCAGCTGAGTTATTGCCTTTAGCATGGCCTGAGTCGCAAGCCGGACGAGCAACTAAAGGAGCTGCTAATGGTATGCTTGCCGAAGTTTATTTAACACGTAAAGACTATGCCAATGCTAAATTACGTGCTGATAAAGTGATTGGAAGTGGGGTATATTCTCTAATGCCTAACTATTCGGATAACTTCCAACCTAAAGGTGGCGTTACCTGCGATAATAATAAAGAATCCATTTTTGAATTGCAATGGGTATCACCTCCACAAGGCGAACACTGGTATTACACCAATACGCACCAAGCTTATTTAGCTGCCGCTGGTAAATTAACAGCAACTGGCGATGGTTGGGGAACATTTATTCCTTCAAATGACTTTATTCGTGCTTATGAGGATGGCGATTTACGTCGTATGCCAACCATTATGGAGAAAGGTAATTTTTATCCAGAGTTGGTGACCAAAGAAGGTGGCTTTCTAGTTGAGAATGCCATGACTAACAACTACGCTGGCTATCGCAAGTATGTGGTTGGTTCTGCAGAAGAGTGGCCAACGGTTAACTTTATGAATACCGATGTAAATACGCACATCTTGCGTTACGCAGAAGTATTATTAATCAGAGCCGAAGCTATTTTAGGTACATCGGCATCTACAACCGATGCGACGGCACTTGGCGACTTTAATGATGTGCGTGAAAGAGCTGGTTTGGAAGCTAAAGATGTAATTACTTTGGACGATATCTTGCAAGAGCGTCGTATGGAGCTTCCAATTGAAAGTGGCGACCGCTGGTACGATTTAGCGCGTATTGACAGAAGCAAAGCCATTGATATTCTTTCAAATACCGACCGTGCTTATTTGGCCGACCGTGAAGACCCGGAAGGTGGTAGCGAAGGTGGCGGACGCTTTGTTGTTCCCTCTGAGAGCGACTTCTTATTACCATTACCACAGGTTGAAACTGATATCAATCCATTGTTGAAGGAAGAGCCGGTGGCTTATGAATTTAATTAATAAAAGACTCAAGATGCTAGACCTAAGGTTATTAGTGAGTTATAAATAATCTTCGTACTTGATGCTTACATCTTGGTACTAACACATTAATTATGAAACGATTTTTAAAATACAATATAGTCGTAGCGCTTGTAGCAAGTTTAATAGTTACGACAACATCGTGTGATGACGAGGAAACCTTCAACCCGGAGTTCTCAGTTATTAACTCGACTAATGAAGATGTGACTGGGCCTTCGCAAGGCTTTCCGAATGATTTAATAATTGCCGAAGGTGTGCAATTGGATAAAATGAAAAGCATTGGCTTTGCAACTGCTGATGACACGGTTGAGGTAGTTTTTAATCCTGTACTAAATTCATCGGTGGCTGTGATGTTTAATGTGCCCTGGAAGGAAGATTTAGGAAGCAAAATGGGAAATCAGAACATTGTTTTTACAAATAAAAATGGTGTTGAAGTAACTCAGCCTTTTGAAATTCTTCAGCCAGAGCCTGTCATTCGAATTTTTGAGCCAGCACGTCCTAAAGCAGGAGAAACGACTGTAATTAATGGTCTTTGGTTTCAGGGATTAGAAGACGTGACTTTCGATGGCGAATCGGTAGAGTATGAGCAATTATCATCAACCGAAATTTTGATGCATGTTCCTGAAAAAGCTGAGCCTGCTGAAGTTGTTGTGACAACTAATATTGGTAGTGTATCTGCACATTTAGATGTTGACATTGGTTATAATGTGTATTTGGTTAATGATTTTGATGGAGGAGGTTTATATCCAATAAATGATTGGTGGTCAAATGGTGATATGTCAATCATTCCTGCTAAGTTCAGCGATGTAGATGGTTACAGTGGCAACTATGTAGAGATTACCTGGGATGGTTCTACGGCCAATGGTTGGGGTAATGCCGAGCCAAGTAGCGGTGCTAATCCTGGTATTGCCGAAACCAATACGGCTGATGTAATCTTCGTTTGTGAAGCTTACTGCGTTCAGTCTGAAGGTGCTGCTTTGGAAATCCAGATTGATGATGGCATCACCGTTTGGGCTTTATCGCACCAATTTACCGCCGATGAAGTAGGCAAGTGGGTAACACTTGAATTCAGCACATACGATTTCGTATCTGGCTATGGAGGCGGTTCTGCCAGTCACGATATGGGACTTCAGGATATCTCTAAAATCAAATTAGCTATTCCAAATTGGACAGGCGTTGCGCCTACTGTTATCCGAGTTGATAACATGCGATTCCATGGGTATTACTAAAATTTAGATTAAAAGAGGAGAGTAGTGAGAGTAGAGTATTAAATAAGTTGCTCAATTTTCACCTCTCTTCTCTCATTTCTTTTGAAAACTTCCTGCAATGAAACAACTTAACAATATTCTACTGCTGATTTTAATAGCCATGGTGACATTGGCCTGTGGTTCGGGCGATGCCACTGCACCAACGTTGGATGCGCCATTGGCTTTAAATGCAACCGATATTACGCAAAACTCTTTTACGGCTAAATGGGTAGGCGTAGCCAATGCAAAGTCTTATCAGATTGATGTTTCAACAGCCAATAACTTCAGTTCTTTTGTCGACGGCTTCGAGGCTAAAAGTGTTAGTGACGTAAAATTAGAAGTAAGTAGTTTAGATGCTAATACCGATTATTTTTATCGCGTAAGGGCTGTGAATGGTGAAACTCTTTCTGCCAATTCAATGACCATAACTACTAGAACAACCATTCCGGAAGATGTTCCATTGAAAGAAGCTGCTCAAAGCTTTTTTATTGGAAATGTGGTGCAATCGAACCGCATGACTGGCACACACAAAGAAATTTTAAATCGTGAGTATAGTAGCATCACGGCCGAATACGAAATGAAGATGAACATTATGTATCCGTATGAAGGAGCCTACGATTGGACACGCTCTGATGCGATTGTTGATTTTGCGGTTACCAACAATCTGAATCTGCACGGCCATGCCTTAATTTGGCATAATTCTACACCTGATTGGATTGAAAACTACACAGGTACCGATGCCGAGTTTGAAGCGATGCTTGAAGACTACGTGAAAACGGTCGTTACGCGTTATAAAGGCAAAGTAAAATCATGGGATGTGGTTAATGAAGCCATTGAAGATGGTTCAGGCGATTATCGCAACAGTGTTTTTTACCAGCGCATGGGAGCCGATTACATTGCTAAGTGTTTTAAATGGGCACGCGAAGCTGATGAAGATGTTCTGTTGTTTTACAACGATTACAACCTATGCGACAACGGAAATAAACTCACAGCTGTATTAAATATGATTGATGGTTTAACTACAGGTAATGTGCCGATAAACGGTCTTGGCTTTCAAATGCACATATCGTATAACTGGCCAGATCGTAGCGATATTGAGGCTGCCGCTCAAAAAGTGGTGGATCGCAAACTAAAATTGCATTTTTCAGAGTTAGATATTCGCGCTAATCCAAATAATGATTTAACATCGCTTAGTTCTGCTCGGTCTTTGGAACTAAAAGCCAAATATAAAGAAATAGCTGAAGTTTATACGGCTATTCCAAATGACAACAAGTATGCTTTAACCATTTGGGGCATGAAAGACAATGAGTCGTGGTTACTCGATTTCTGGGGACACATTGACTGGCCTCTACTTTATGATAGCAATTTCGACGAAAAGGATGCTTATTACGGTTTTTTAGAAGGGCTGATGAAATAGACGAATTGAACAAGGTTATTTATTACATCCTGTAATTATTATTGAATATTAGGTCTTCTATCTTGAAACTCACAACATGAACACAAACAATAAAATATCAGTCATCGAAAAAATTGGTTATAGCTTGGGCGACCTGGCAGCTAACTTGATTTTTCAGACGCTGATGACATTTCTGGCATTTTTCTATACCGATGTCTACAAAATTCCACCTGCCAGTGCTTCAGCCATCATTTTTGCAGGCGGAATGATTGGTGCTTTTTTTAATCCGATTATGGGAGCCATTGCCGACCGCACAAATACGCGCTGGGGCAAGTTTCGACCGTGGATTTTATGGACTGCCATTCCTTTTGGGGCATTCGCCATTTTGGCTTTTAGTACACCTCAATTTAGTCCGTCTGGTAAAATTATTTATGCCTTGGTAACTTATATTTTACTGGTACTTATTTATTCGGCCAACAACTTGCCTTATGCCACATTAAGTGGCGTTATCACAGGCGACATGGCTGAACGAAACAGTATTTCATCCTACCGTTTTGTAGCGGTAATGGTAGCGCAGTTTACCATTCAGGGACTGCTTTTGCCTTTGGTCTTAATTTTTGGCGATGGTGATAAAACATTGGGTTTTGAACGTGTGATGACGACCTTCTCAATTGTTGGTGTTATTTTCTTTTTAATCACGTTTTTAACAACAAAGGAGCGAATAACACCATCCGAAGAACAAAAATCGTCGATAAAAGAAGATTTAAAGGATTTGTTTAAGAACAAACCATGGATTGCCATGCTAGTCTTGACTATTTTTATCTTCATTACGCTGGCTCTCAAAGGTGGCATGTATGTTTATTATTTCGATAATTACATGAGCGAGGCTCACTTATCAGCCTTTCTTGAGACGATTCGATTTACGCCCATGATAGCCAATTTAAAAGCATCCCTTCCCGGATTTGATTGGCCCGATGATGCGGTAACTTCTGCCTTTAGCTTGTTTAATGCAGGTGGCATCATATTTATGATTCTAGGTATTGGTTTTTCAAAACCTTTGGCCGACCGCTTTGGTAAGCGCGATGTATTTGGAGCAGCTTTGCTTGTAGCAACATTGTGTGTGCTTGTCTTCTGGTTTTTTCCACCCGAGGGGGTAGCTATGGCATTTATCAGTCAAATACTGCATGGTTTTTTCTATGGCATCACCATTCCATTGCTGTGGGCGATGATTGCCGATGTGGCTGATTATTCGGAGTGGAAAAACAATAGAAGAGCAACGGCCATCATTTTTTCGGCCATGATATTTGGCTTAAAAGCCGGGTTAAGTATTGGTGGCTCGTTGGTTGCCGGAATTTTGGCAGCATATGGCTACGATGAACAGTTGATTACACAATCTTCTACAACAGTTAGTGGTATAAAGCTATCGGTAAGTGTTTTTCCAACCATTACCTTTTTAATTGGCATGGCTTGCTTGTTCTTCTACGAGATAAATAAGAAGATGGAAGTAACCATCGAAAATGATTTAAAAGCTCGCAGAGCATCTTAAAAACAAATAATAAAACCAATGAAACTATTTACATACGCAATACTTTTTAGTTTGTTAATTGCTTGTCAACCAAAAGCAAAAAAGGAAGCATTAGCACCGTCACTCGCAGACGCTTTCAAAGGACGGTTTATGATGGGGACGGCGCTGAATTCTCCGCAAACCGAAGGAAAAGATACTGTAGCACTAAACATCGTGCAGCACCATTTCAATTCCATAGTAGCAGAAAACTGCATGAAAAGCGAAGTGCTACAGCCCAATGAAGGCGAATTCGATTTTCGTCTGGCCGACCAGATTGTTGAATTGGCGGCAAAAAGCAATGCATTTATGGTGGGGCACACTCTGATTTGGCATTCGCAAACTGCTCCTTGGATGTTTGTCGATGAAAACGGAGCGCCTGTCGCTCGTGATACTTTAATAGAGCGCATGAGAACACATATTCATACGGTTGTAGGACGTTACAAAGGACGAGTACACGGTTGGGATGTGGTTAATGAGGCATTATTGGAAGATGGTAGTTTTCGCCAAAGTCCATATTACAAAATCATTGGCGAAGAATTTATCGAATTGGCTTTTCAGTTTGCTAACGAAGCCGACCCAGATGCTGAGTTGTATTACAACGACTACAACATGTATAAGCTAGAAAAAAGCCAGGGAGCTATCAAGTTGGCAAAAACTTTAAAAAACAAAGGTATTCGAATTGATGGTATTGGTATGCAGGCACATTATGGTTTGCACATGGATATTTTTGACGAAATAGAAGCTAGCATCAATTCATTTTCTGACAATGGATTAAAAGTGATGATTACCGAATTGGACGTATCCGTTCTGCCTTTTCCTACAGAAGAGTTAACAGCCGAAGTGAGCCAGAACTATGCCATGAAGCCTGAATACAACCCATATGTGACTGCTTTGCCTGATTCTGTTCAAACGCAATTAGCCAGTTACTATCAGAACCTTTTTGAAATATACAAGCGCCAAAGTGACAAGATTAGTCGCATCACTTTTTGGGGCGTCAACGATGACCAAACATGGCGCAACTACTGGCCTATTCAAGGACGTACGGATTATCCATTATTGTTTGACAGAAATAATGAAGTTAAACCAGCTTTTGACGCAGTTATAAAAACTGCCCAATCCCAAAAGTAAATCGATGAAAGTATTTTATCTATTAACCTTAATTATTGGATTATCATTACTGTCTTGCTTATCGTCAACACAGAAAGGGGTGAGCATTGAAGGAAACCAATTCTATTTTAATAGCGAACCAACTTACAAGGGCGTATCGTGGAACGGGCATCAGATTGAAGGCTTGCTCTTTAATTCGAGAATGGTACAGGGAATTTTCGATGATTTAAATCCTGCTACTCTCGAGAGTTTCATCTATCCGGATACCAAACAATGGGATGCACAAAGAAATACAAGAGAATTTGTCGCGGCCATGGAGGACTGGAAAAAACACGGTCTATTGTCGTTTACCTTAAATCTGCAAGGCGGTAGTCCGCTTGGTTATGGTAATAAGGGTTGGATTAACTCAGCCTTTAATCCCGATGGTTCTTTAGATGAGGCGTATACACAGCGCCTGGCCTTAATAATGGATGAAGCTAAACGGCTGGATATGGTCGTTATTTTAGGCCTGTTTTACTTTGGCCAAGATGAATATTTAATGGATGAGCAGGCTGTAATTCAAGCAGTGGATGAAATTGCCTGCTGGATAAGTAATAACAATTATCGCAATGTGCTTATTGAAGTGGCCAATGAGTGCGATATTTTTTATGATCACGAGATATTGAAACCTGAACGAATAGTGGAATTAATAGCACGTGTACAGAAACATGGTTTATTGTGTTCTGCAAGCTTCAGTGGTGGAGTAATCCCACATTCACGAGTTGTGAAACAGTCTGATTATATCTTGCTACATGGTAATGCGGTTGAAAAGCCTGAAGGCATTACATATATGGTGAATAAAGTGAAGAATATGCCTGAGTATTCAGGGCAACCAATTGTTTTTAATGAAGACGACCATTTTGGTTTTGACCAGGATAATTACAATTTAAAAGCCGCAGTTGAAAGTTATGCATCGTGGGGGTATTTCGATTACCGCCATCAGGGGGAAAGTTTTGAAAATGGCTTTCAGAGCGTGCCTGTAAATTGGACAATATCCTCGGAACGAAAACGTGCTTTTTTTAATAAAATTAAAGAGATAACGAATTATTAGAAGAGAATGAAGACACCAAGATACTTAGTAGAGGATTTATACACAGCCGACCCATCGGCACATGTATTTGACGGGAAATTATTCATTTATCCATCACATGACTTTGAAAGTGGCGTAGCCGAAAATGATAATGGCGACCATTTTAATATGCGTGATTACCATGCTTATTCTATGAATGATATCACAGGCGAAGTTACCGACCATGGCGTCATTTTGGATGTAGACGATGTGCCATGGGCGAGCCGCCAGATGTGGGACTCTGATGTTGCACATAAAAATGGAAAATACTATCTCTATTTTTCAGCGAAGGATAAAAATGATGTGTTTCATATTGGCGTTGCTGTAAGCGCCAAGCCAGAAGGGCCGTTTATTCCTATGAAGCACCCGATGATGGGAAGTTATAGTATTGACCCATGCGTGTATCAAAGTGAAGAAAAGGAGCATTACATATTGTGGGGAGGTATTTGGGGCGGACAGCTACAGCGCTATCGAGATAATAAGGCAATTGAATGTGGTGGTGAACCTGCTGATAATGAACCGTCGCTTTGCCCGAAAATTGCCCGACTAAGCGTTGATATGCTGGAATTTGCCGAAGAGCCAAAAGACTTATTGATTCTGGATGAAAACGGGGAACCATTGAAAGCGGGCGATCACGATCGTCGTTTCTTTGAAGCTTCGTGGGTGCACAAGTACAATGGAAAGTTCTACTTCTCTTACTCAACCGGAAATACGCACAAGTTATGCTATGCAGTAAGTGATAACTTGTATGGTCCTTATACTTACCAGGGAGTTATTCTTACGCCAGTGGTTGGTTGGACTACGCATCACTCAATTTGCGAATTCAAAGGCAAGTGGTACTTATTTCATCACGATTGTGTGCCATCGGGAGGAAAAACTTGGTTGCGCAGCATGAAAGTAGTTGAATTGGAATATGATAAAGATGGAAAAATTATCACGATTGAAGGTACTCGATAGTATTCGTTGCTTCGTTATTTTAGTGTTAGTATTTAGCTCAACTTTAGATGTAATGTCTCAGGAATTGATGCCCGAACAACAAGCTTGGTTGAGTCAGTATTATGGCCGATGGTTAAGCACCGCGTCTGTTAATAGCGACATGATTGATGAACACAACTGTATTGAAGTCATTGCTAAGCCGCACATGGATGCTAAAGCAATGCAAGTTGATGTTTTTTCAATAAAAGATGGGCAGAAGCAAGGTATTTTGTCGGAGTTGCTGGTCTATGATACTGTGTCTGAACAAATAATTGCTTTGGGACAAAATGACGAAGGACAAAGCTTTATTGGTAAAGGGAAGTTTCAAAATCGTCATCGTTTAACAATGTTGGATAAAAACATAGATGGTAAGCCTATAATGGAAGTTGACTTTAACTTTATAAATCCAACCGAAGTAATACTGAAAGGCAAAGCTTTGGATACATCGACTCATGATTGGGAAATAAAGTACATCAAGCAAAATAATCCCATCAAAGAAATTGGTATTCAGCTCGTTTCTGTGCGTGAACTAATGCTTGAGAATCTAAAAGAAACGTTAAATATTCTAGGCAGGATGGGCTTTAGCTATGTTGAAACCTTTGTTTTTGATGGTAATGGCTTTTATGGAATGAGCCCTCTGGCTTTTAAGAATCTGGTTGAGGAATGTGGACTGCAGTTTAAAGGCTCAATGGTGTTTAAAGATTTGCCTCCTGTAAAAGAGATGAATGCAACTATGGAATGGTGGCAGAATTGTATTAATAAACATCAAGAGGCTGGAGTGGAGTTTATCACCACTTCAAACAACAGAGTGCATGAATTAAAAAGTGAATATGATTTAAAACGTTTATGTGATTATTACAATACTATTGGAGAGTTGTGTGCCGCAAAAGATATACAATTCGCCATTCATAATCATACCGAAGAGTTTGGAAGGGTTGACGGTCATGTTATCTATGATTATTTGCTGCAGAATACAAATCCACAATTTGTCAGCTTTCAAGTAGACTTGTATTGGATAAGAGAAGCTAAGCAGAATGCGATTGACTATTTTGAGAAATATCCTGGTCGCTTTTTTTCATGGCATACTAAAGATGATGCCGAGTTAAGCAAAAGTGGTAAAACCGATTTTGAACAGCTCTTTCAATATGCTGAACAGTCTGGTTTAAAATACAACGTATTCGAAATTGAGCAATTTAACTTTCATCCATTTATTAGCATTAATATGGGCTTAAATTACCTGTTTGAGGCTGATTTTGTACAAGATTAAAATTACCCGGATTTAATACATGTTAGAAAGGTTGCTGCAGGTAAAAGTGCAGTGACCTTTTCTTATAAAATATATGTAGATAACATTTAGCTCTTTAAAGAAGTTTATTGGTAAGAATAATCAGTTTCATCAAATCCACGTTTGGATAAATAACCGGCTAAATTAACACAGATGATAACCCATTCAGTAATTCTAAAATTATCATTTACAATTTTTACAACTTTTCATATAGTTCTTTTGATGATAGAATTAGCCACTCATAAGAAGAATAAGCATTGCAAATACCCTCTGTTTTTTCTAAAATTGCTAAAGCTTTAAAAGAAAGTGAGAATTACCATATTATGCCGTAATAGCAGTGTTTCTAGCGAAAATCACTGACTAATATTATTTACACAACATTTACAACGCAAACGCTGTAAATAATTAAATATCAGTATTTAGAAAATTCTGTATCGGCAAGTAACCACCCCTCTCTTCTCATATAGTCAATAACTATATAAGCTGTGTAAACCAACTCTTAAACTCAGCCGACTTATTTTTACTGACAAAGATTTTTTCAGGAGTCTCTATTTTAAGTTGCACCTGTAGGCGGTTATCATAGCGAATCAGCATTTCTTCAATACTGTCACGCGACAGAATGTATTGCTTATTGGCCCTTATGAAGTCTTTGGGATTGAGATCATGAAGAATCTGTTCCAGGGTTTTTGAATAGGGGTAATGAACCCCGTTATTCAGGTAGATCTCGGTCACCTTATCCGTGGTATAAAAGCAACTTACTTCACTAATATCAATTGGAATCAGCTTATTATTATCGCGGACCAGCATCTTTCCTATATAGGTATTGGGCGGTGTAAGCTCCTGTTGATTGCTCAGATATTTTAGTTCATCACCAGGGCTTAATTTTTTAAACTTTTCAATGGCACGTGCAAGCTCCACCACCTTGATAGGCTTCAGCAAATAATCAATGCTGTTTACTTTAAACGCATCAATGGCATAATCATCATAAGCAGTGGTAAAGATGATTGGTATTTCAATGGTTATATGCTGGAAAATGGTAAAAGCATTGCCGTCTGACAGGTGTATATCCATCATGATCAAATCAGGAGCCTCCCTGGTATTCAACCAGGTGATGGTTTGCCTGATGCTTTCTGTATTGCCAAGAATTTCAATGGATGAATCAATGCTTTTTAGTATCCCTGAGAGGTTTTCAAAGGCTACCGTTTCATCCTCCACAATTAGTACTTTCATTCTTTACTGCTTTAAAGGTAAAATTACAATAAATGTCTGACCATCATCATTTACCCTTATCTTTTTATTCATCATGATCTGAAAGCGGTTCTCCAGGTTTTTAAGGCCGGTGCCGTTGGTTTTATCAGGTGAGAGTTTTGGGAATATTGGATTGTGGATCTCCAACTCATCGTTTTCATTCAACCTGATCATAACTTCCATTTTGTGTTCGCTATCAATCGTATTATGTGCAACCACATTATCAATAAGCGGTAAAATGGATAAGCTAGGCAGCTTTAAACCCCTTTGATCTTCTTTTATATCAATTTGAAAATCAAGCTTATTCGCAAAGCGAACTTCCATTAAATAGCGGAATGAGGCCACAAATTCCAGTTCTTCTCCCAATGTTACAAGCCCTTTATTCTCACTGTTTAATATGTACCTGAACATGTCTGAGAGCTTATTCACAAACTCAATTGTTTTCTCATCATTTCCTTTACGTACCAGGGCCGTGACACTATTCAGTGAATTAAAGAAGAAGTGTGGATTGATCTGATTGGATAAGGCATTGCAGCGGCTTTCCAGATTCTCAATCTTTAATTGCTCGATCTCCTGTTCTTTTTGGCGCTGATCTTTATTCATGTGATAAACATGGCCGATAAAGGCAGCCATGAGGCAGATGAAAAAGAATTGGAAAATAAGGATGCTTCCAAAGCAATCTACGAAAGTACAATAAGAATAAGAGATCAGCACATAGCTTAGATAGGCCACAACGCAAATGGCCATGTTTAGCATTAAGCGTCTTCTAAATATGGAGGTAGGTATCTTTTTCAGGTTAATATGAAAGAGAATACCAGCCAGAATCGTGAAAAATACAAAGCGAATGATCGAGAAATTGATATGCTTGGCACGTTCTATCCCTTCCAGGTAACTCAGCTTCCAGGGAAGCTGTGTAATGTTGGGGTAGGTGATGAGCAGTGCTCCAAGCAGACTGATCAGGATCAGTTTATAAGGACTGTATTTTTGTAAAAAGTTCATAGTTGGAAGACGCTTAATGTTTATTTAATTATGGATTGAATAAGCCATCAGGGCGTTACCGTGGCGAATATATAAAATACCGTTGTGAATGGTCGGATGTGCCCAGAAAGGCCCTTCACCTTTGGTTATTTTAAATTCACTGATCACTTCGAATTTTTCAGGATTTGCAGCGACAAGACCAACATAGCCCTTCTTATCATCGAAGCAGTACAGCATGTTGTCGGCACTAATGATTGTGCCTTTACTTTTTCCTTCCCAGGTGGTTTCATACCTGGTTTCACCACTTTCCCAGTCAACGGCCACCCAGTTACCTTTGGCATTGCTTAGCCAGTTTGATCCGTAAATGGTACCTTCTACGACAACATAGCCGCCTTGTTGTGTATCCAGATCGTTGTTTTGCCATAGCTTACTCACCGATTTGCCGTCATCACTTAACTGTAGCTTATAGGCATTCAGGTCGTAACCGTTACTGAAAAATATCTGTCCGTTAATGAATACAGGTGTGTTGCAGGCTCCTTTTCCGAATTCAGCTGAAGCGCCATGTTCCGACCATTCTTCATAAGACCATATCATTTCACCATTGTCCGGATTCACACCAAAGATGCTGCCACCCACGATGCCGATGATCTGTTTGCTGCCATTGTGTTCGATTAATAAAGTAGAGGCATAGTTAGTGGTCGTTCCCACGGTGTCGCATTGCCATATCAGTTCGCCGTTTTTACGGTTGAGAGCCACCATGGAGGCTTGCTGACCACCCGGGCAGAAGATTACTTTGTCTTTATAAACCAGTGGGGATTCGGCAAATCCAAAGCGGTGTGGTTTGGCACCGTAGATTTCCTTCCCGTCGACGCTCCAAAGGATGTCCCCTTTCTTAGTGCCGATGCATACCACTTCACACAGTCCGCTGACAACATAGGCTTTGTTGCCCACAATAGTTGGTGTGGTTCGGGTATCAGGGTATGATTTGTTCCAAGGATTACCGTATTCTACTTCGTAAATCTTTTCACCCTCTAAGGTATAGGCCGAAAAGATCTCCTTTGTTTCGTCCTCATTCATACCCGTGATGTACAGGCGCCCGTCTGCAATAACCGGACTGGACCAGCCTTTACCGGCATCCATCGATTCCCAGAGTAGTTTCGGGCCTTCGCTTCCCCACTCTTTAAGAAGGTCTGTGTCCGGATAGATCCCGTCACGGTTAGGGCCGCGCCAGCCGTGTTGGTCTTGTGCATGTGTGGTTTGAATGCTTAAACAGCAAACAATAATTGCTATAAGGTTTATTTTAAGTCTGTTCATAGTTTTATATTTAGCTAGCGTATTGAATAGGCCATTAAAGCATTGCCATGGCGGATGTATAAAATGCCGTTATGAATAACCGGGTGGGCCCAGAAGGGTCCTTCTCCTTTGGTGATCTTAAATTCACTCTTCACCTCGAATTTCTCAGGAGTAGCCGGCACCAGTCCCACAAATCCTCTTTTCTCATCCAGGCAATACAGCATGCCGTCAGCCGTAATAATGGAACCCTTGCTTTTTCCTTCCCAGGTGGTTTCGTATTGTGTTTCACCACTGTTCCAGTCAACAGCCACCCAGTTGCCTGTGGCATTACTCAGCCAGTTAGAGCCGTAAATGGTTTCATCAACCATCACAAATCCACCGTGATGGGTATCAAGATCAGTATTTTCCCAAAGTTTGCTTACCGACTTACAGTCATCACTTAATTGCAGTTTATAGGCGTTCAGGTTATAGCCATTGCAATAGAAGATCTGACCATTTTTGTACAAGGGCGTATTGGTGGCAGTTTTTCCCGGACCCCTGGTTTTACTGTTCAGCCCCCAATCTTCAAACGACCACATCATTTCGCCGGTTTCCGGGTTCACACCAAAAATGCTTACTCCTACGAAGCCAATGATTTGTTGAATGCCTTTGTATTCGATCAATAAAGGTGATACATAGTTGGTGGTTCCGGTAAGTGCTTCACTCTTCCAGATCAGCTTACCGTTCTTGCGGTTAAGGGCGATCATGGCAGCCTGCTCACCACCCGGACTGAAGATGACCTTGTCGTCATGCACAAGTGGTGCTTCTGCAATACCAAAGCGGTTTGGTTTAGCCCCGTATTCAGTTACTCCATCCACTTTCCAGTCGATGTCCCCTTTTTTGGTGTCGATGCATACCACTTCACCCATGCCACTGATAACATAGGCCTTTTTACCCACAATGGTGGGGGTGGTCCTGGTATCGGGGTAGGATTTATTCCAGGGATTTCCGTATTCAATGGAGTAGATTTTTTCACCTTCAATTGTATAGGCCGAGAAGATCTCTTTGGTCTCATCTTCATTCATTCCGGTCAGGAACAAACGGTCACCTACAATAACCGGACTTGACCAGCCTTTACCGGCATCCAGTGTTTCCCATAGTAATTCGGGGCCTTCAGCAGACCACTCTTTTAGTAATTCCGTATCCGGATAGACACCATCGCGGTTCGGACCGCGCCAGCCATATTGGTCTTGTGCATCTGTAGTTTGAATACTTATGCAGCAAACGATAATAGCTATAATGTTTGTTTTTAGTAGATTCATAGCTTTTTTTTTATTTACGTATTGAATAGGCCATCAGGGCATTGCCATGGCGGATATATAAAATTCCTTCGTTAATAACAGGGTGTGCCCAAAAAGGGCCTTCACCTTTGGTGATCTTGAACTCACTGATCACATCAAATTTTTCAGGAGTGGCGGGCACCAGCCCAACAAAGCCTCTTTTTTCATCATAACAGTAGAGCATATTGTCAGCTGTTATAATAGAACCTTTCCCTTTTCCTTCCCAGGCTGTATCGTATTTGGTATCACCGGTATTCCAATCTATGGCAACCCAATTACCTTTCGAGTTGTTGATCCAGTTTGATCCGTAAATGGTGCCATCAACCAATACGTATCCGCCGTGGTGTGTGTCTAAATCTGAGTTCTTCCATAGTTTTGTTACTGACTTTCCATCTTCGGCCAATTGCAACATATAAGCATTAAGATCATAACCATTACAGAAGAATAGTTTACCATCTTTAAAAAGCGGGGTGTTACATGCTATTTTACCAGCGTTCTTAAACGCAAAATCTTCACCCCAGTCGCTAAATGTCCATTGCATTTCACCGGTTTCAGGATCAACGCCAAATATGCTTTCTCCCGACATACCTATTATTTGCATCATGCCATTGTAATTGATCAGAAGAGGAGAAACATAGCTGCTTAATTCACCTATGGATTTGCTCTTCCAGATCAACGCTCCGTCTTTTGCATTTAAGGCCACCATTGCCGTTTGGTCTCCTCCCGGGCAAAAGATCACCTTATTATCAGTAAACAGTGGAGATTCAGAAGTACCCCAGGGACCTGTTTTTACTTCAAATTGCTCTCTTCCATCAACTGTCCAGTCGATGTCCCCTTTTTTTATGTCGATGCAAACCACTTCTCCCATGCCACTGACAACATAGGCTTTTTTACCAACAATGGTAGGTGTGGTCCTGGTGTCAGGGTATGATTTGTTCCATGCGTTCCCGTATTCAATGGAGTAGATCTTTTCACCTTTAGTGGTATAGGCTGAGAAAATCTCTTTGCTTTCATCTTCATTCATTCCGGTCAGGTACAAACGATCCCCTACAAAAACCGGGCTTGACCAGCCTTTGCCGGCATCAAGGGTTTCCCATACTAACTCAGGGCCTTCTGCAGCCCACTCTTTCAATAATTCAGTATCCGGATAGGAACCGTCACGATCAGGTCCCCGCCAGCCGTGCTGTTCTTGTGCTTCTGCAGATGGCAGTGCCAGGCAGTAAAGCATCAATGCTAAAAGGGTAAACTTAAGTTTGTTAAGCGTTTCCATAGTGTCTGTAATTAATCATTATTAAAGGTTTGTTTGTAGATTTCATGTAGTCTGCCGGCCAGTATATGGTCGTTGTAAACCTCACTGGCCTTCTCTTTTGCTTTAAGTGCAGCCTTTTTATAAAGTGTTTCATCACTAAGCAACTTTTCCAAAGCATCAGAAAGTTTCTCCGGAGTGTTGGGGTGATACAGCTGACCTGCTTCTCCAATGATCTCAGGAAATGAGCCGGTAGCAGGAGCCACGGCAGGCACACCTGAGGCAAAGGCTTCACACAGGTATAAGCCCACACCTTCATCAAAAGTAAGGGGTACAGAGATAAGCGAGATAGAACTGTAAAACGTGGAATGATCGGCCATCGAATAATCATCCAGGAATTCCACATCACGCATCACCGGTGCCAGAATTTGCCTTACCTCTTTCACAAATTTCTTGTCGTGATCAGTGTAACCGCCGCCGATCTTAAGTCTGAGACCTGGTATGCTGTTTTTCCTTTTCAGGCTTACAAAAGCCCTGGCCAGAATATCGAGTCCGTTCTCCTGGTTCAGGCGGTAATAATAGCCGATCACCTTGCCTCCGATGGCTTCTGATTCGTTGTATTTACTGAGGTTAATGCCCGGGTAGGCTACTTCAATATCTATGGCGTCAGGCAACCTTTCTTCTGCTATGCCCTTGTAGAATTTACTGGTCGTTACCAGGCGATCTACAAAACGAAGGTTCTTATTAATGCTATCCCAGGCCAGGCGCGCGTACTTTTCTTTCATACTGTCAATCCACACCTCCTCATCCTGCAGTGAGCAAACCACAGGCGTGTCCATCTTTTCTTTGATCGCTTTAGCAATGCCAATGAGTAAGGAGCTTGACAAATGAATTATATGCGGTTTTTCATCCTGGCTTAACCAGGTGATCAAACGCTCTACTTCTTTTTGAAACACCGGGTCTTCACCATGTATCATCGACAGGGTCATCCCCTCCATGCCTTTGGTCGAAGTGGTACCCGACATGGAAGAAGCCATTTTGAGCATGGAATCTGATCCTGTGAATCGCTCCAGCCACTTCGGCATGGAGATACGTTTGAATAATTTCTGTGCGAGGTAATAGGTTGTAGCCGGGAAGAAGATCGGACTTTTCGTATGAAAAGCATGCTTGTTCAGGGGCAGGTACAGAGGAATAACGATCACCTCATGTCCCTTTTTTTGCAGGGCGGAAGCATGCAGGTTATCGCGCATGCAATTGCCGCAATAAAACGAATCACCAACTCCCGGAATAATAAAGACAACCTTCATATTACTTGTAATTTCGTTGAACTTCATGTTTAACCACACGACTTATGAATATAAGCGTTAAGAGCATAAACAGACCTGTCAGTATCAGGGCTGTCATCCAGACTGCTAGGCTGACATTGGTGTAATTGCTGCCAATACTGATCACGGCACTGATCAATCCCGTCACTATAGCATAAAGGGGCACAGGGATATTCTCACGGTATAGTATGGCTTCAGTTTTTTGTTTACTGAAACCCAGTCGGGCGTACATTTCAATTTCGTGCTGCCGCACATTCAGGTTTTTACGGATAACGATTATGAAGCCCATGATACCAATTAACAGCCCAATCCCACCTAATGTCATGAAGATCGTAAGATAGGTATCGGTAACTGTATTAAATTCCGCCAGCCTTTCATTGGTTGTATTGATCCTTACGCCATACTCATACATAGCCTGCGACAGGGTTGTTTTAGTTTGACTGATAGCATCCTGCTGTGTGTTTAAGAGAAAGACTTCACTTCCGGTAATATCCGGCCAGATCTGGGAAAAGAGCGCTTTATCCATCAAAACATGTCCCTGGAATATGGTATTTGGCAAGGTGCCCACAAGTTGAGCGGCCACTTTCTGACCATTATTACCTGTGTAATATATGGTATCGCCCAGGCTTTTAACCAAGCTCCATTGCAGTACAGTAGCATCAACCAATATGGGGTATACATTATTGTTTGCCTGTAATAAGTGTTTTAACAGTCCGTCTTTATCCGTCTCATACATGTTACTGCCAAGGCCAAGCTCACTTTCAAACAACTGATGCATATCGACTCCCAATACCGTGGGGGTACTCACTTTATTCAGGTTCAGGCAGCTGGCTTCATCGGACTTGTATCGGAGGCACTGGAGAACTTCAGGATTACCGGACAAGCCTGATAAATTCAGTTTTTCTTTACCTTCTGTCGTATTCATGTTATGGTACACCGGAATTGAGCTTTCACACCATAGGTCATAACCTCCGGTAGCCTGGGTAAGCTTTGATGGCTTGTTAAAGTCCTGCCGGTTTAGACCCACAGAGAATACAATAAATACACCGATGGCCAGTGAAAGGTACGATAGCACAGCTTGTTTTTTGTTGGCCATAAGCGTTCGCCAGGTCAGCTTCTTCTGTTTAAAACCCTTACTTGTTGCCCCACCTTTTTTACAAATGTGATATTCACCCCATAAAGCAAATGTGAGCATCAGCATGACTCCTGTTAGAGCGAAGAGTGCAACTGAACTTACGAAGAACAGGTTGTAAACGGCAACGGCTAAAGTCATTGCAAACACAAGGATCAACAGTGTTTTTTTAATCCTTAAGGATGAAGCCTGGGTTTTGGCTGCAGATACCTTTTCTTTTAGGTGTCTGGAAATAACACGGCGTAACACGAACAGCGAGAGGACAATGCCAACAGCAAAGGCCATTACAAGGGTAAATACATTTGAATAGACAGAAAGGCCGCTTGTATGGGTTGCACCGGACCAGAATGTATTTAAAAGCCAGATGATAAGAGTGGTGTATAATAAACCTGTCAGAACACCGATGATGGAAGAAAACACAGTCACCGGCGCCGTTTCCATCCATAGGAGGTAGCGTATGCGTTTGGTTGTGTAGCCAAGAGCTTGCAATAATTCAAGTTCTGGTTTTCGCTTGAATATCATTTCAGACAATGGCACTATCATGAGCAGAACGGCCCCGACGATAATGAAGAAGCCCAGTGCTAAAAATAAGCCGGCGAAATCAACACCATTACTGGCTGCATAAATACCTGACTCCCTCGGATGAACCACTTGTACACCAAACATAGCGGCATCCAGGGCTGATAGATCAGGTGTTTCTCCATTGATTCGAACGCCCGTGGCATAACCATAGGTATTGCCCCATAAATCTTCAACAGCCTCGTAGGGTAAAATAGCTTTTGGCGTTGAGTGGTAAAGCTCCCAGTACTTTTCATCCTCTTCGGTAACCAGGTCCATATCAATGGGCAGGTCGCTGTCCCAGGCTGTACAGGATTCCACATCTGAAATGCCAGGAAAGTCAGCGCTTAAAGTGCTATCCTTTAACAAATCAGTAAGGGGTACAATCTGCCTGATCTTTAAAAGTAACGAATCGCTCACCAGTGTTTTAAAATCCCTGGAAGTAAAAAAACTGATAGTGACTTCATCGCCCACATCCGCGTTTAATCGTTTTGCTGAATAATCCGATAAGATCACTTCATCAGACTGCAACTTTTGTCCCTGGTATTGATCCATCGCTGTGACAAAAGAGTAGGGGATAGATTTCCCATCCAGGCTGATGGAATTGCTCAGGTATGAATACAACCGGTTGATTTCGGAGTTGGTCTCGCTAAGTGCCTCCAATACCTCGTATTGTAAAAACACCCGGTCTGAACTTAATTCGGTATATCCCTTTTCTGCGTGTACTGATAGTCCTGACAGCTCATGGTGCCAGGCAGCATTGATTTCTTCCGTTTCGATTAATTTTTCCGACATGATGAGGTTGACCTTTCCGGGCACTTCCATCGTTCTTGCCAACTCATGGCGGTTCACAAAGATATTGAGCGGGAGTCGCTGCTCATTGAGTAAACTGATATTCCCACCCGACTCTGTTTCAAGGATACCTTTATACTCAAGCCTCAAACTTGTGGTATACGTGTCTGTTACAAATAAGGAGCCCGATGGTACAAGCCCTGATGCAGGTAAACGCAGCACCAGCGATTCATCCAGGTTTACCTTGACCTCGTCTGCTAAGGCCGGGTTGATCAATGCCTGGCCTTTATCCAGGTTCAGATCATCCACTCCCCATACCATTACCGGAATAAGTGTTCCGTTTCGCGCGATAAATCCATTGCTTATCAGGATGCCCCTGGCAGATGAATTAAATACGGGGTCTTGGGTAAAAGATGCTTCCAGGTAACTATTGTTGGCAAAGATCACTGTTTCTGTATCACCCAGACGTTCAGAGACCTGATTTAGAAGACTGCTCCGCACTGAATCGCCTGTAACCAGACTTCCGGCTATCACTGCCACTGATATAAGCACGGCCAAACCCACCAGTTTAAAATAACGGGCAAAGAAACCGATATTCTTTTTTATGAGCTCACTGGTTTTCAATTTAGTATTCCGTTTTTAAGTGTGACAATCTGTTTAGCTGATTTAGCCATTTCTTCCGAATGCGTTACCATCAGGATGGTGGTATTCAGTGTCTGGTTGATTTCAGACAATAAGGCCACTATGTTAAGGGCATTTTCCATGTCCAGCTGTCCGGTGGGCTCGTCTGCCAGCAGAATTGCCGGTTTCATAATTAAAGCACGGCAAACAGCTACCCGGCTCGATTCACCGCCCGAAAGATGGGCAGGGTATTGGTTGGCTACTTGCTCAATACGTGTGAGCTTCATAAGTGTCCTGGCATAGTCAATATAGGATTGCGGTGCTTCTGATTGATAGGCCAATACAGGCAGGAGGATATTCTCAATTGCTGAATACTGGGGCAGTAGGCGATGATCCTGAAATACAAAGCCGATTTTCTCATTGCGCAGCTTATGCAGGTCGGTGTGAGGGTTTATCTCCTGACCATCCAGTATATATGACCCTTTATCAGCCTTCAGCAGGGTGCCCAGAATAGAAAGCAAAGTCGTTTTCCCGGAGCCGGAGGCGCCTTTTACTGCTGTGAAGTCACCTTTGTTCACTTCCAGGTCCAGGCCTTTCAAAACCTCATTTAGACTGCTGTCACCGTCCTGGTAGCTTTTATATATCTTGGTTAATTTTAATATGCTCATTGTCTTAAGGTCTTTTTATTGTGCACCAAAGCAAAATAGTGTGCCTTTGGTGGTTAATATCATAAAATGATCAGATATGACGGCAGGTGAAGCCACGATCTGTTCCCCGGTGTCATATTCCCAAAGGAGTTCACCTGTTTTATTATCCAGGATTGATACAATACCATCTTTGGTGCAAACAATCAGTTTATTGCGGCAAACCACCGGGGCACTATCACCCACATTACCTTTCAGCATGTACTTGAAATTGGTTTTACCCGTTTCCCTATCGATGGATAAGAGGTGACGATCACCCGCGTATACATAAACACTTTTACAACTTACGGCAGGTATGGACACAAAAGATTCGTTATCCGTCTCTGGTTCTCTGATCTTTTTGGATCCTTCGATCTTACCATCCGACAGTATAATTTCATAAACATTTCCGGTATAATCACCTACGTAGGCGTATTTGCCCATGATGGCCGGTGAGGTGGGAAGGTAAGCATCCAGCAGCAGTGAGTCACTGGGGATTCCTGTCTGGCAATTCATTATTCGCAACCAGGCATCACAGCCTCCAAACAGGACATGCTTGCCTTTCACTGCAGCAGCTCCGTTAATGTAGTAACCCGATTCAAATTTATTGATAAGCTGACCGTTTTCGTGATCCAGGCAATAGAAATAATTGTCGTAGCTGCCAAAGCATATGTTTGACTTATTCTTAAACCGGGCCATGTTGGGCGAGGCTGAGATCTGCCCAAGTGTTTCATAGTTCCATACCGTATCTTTATCAGCCAGTGACAGCGCCGTTAAATAGCCGTCGATACGACCGATGTATAAGATCGAATCATGGATCATTGGAGTAGCTTCCACCGGGGTATTCAAGGCATAGGAGAAGCTCAGCTTGCCGTTGATATCCACTCCGTTGATCTGTCCTTTCCGGTCGCACCAGTAGGTGGTGCCATTATCAATTACCGGAGATGAAACTGTTCGTTTACCACCCTTGTATGTCCATAGTAACGCAGGTTTTTCCGGCAGGTATTTCTCCACATATCCATTCAATCGGGGATTACCTCTGAAGAGTTTCCAGTTCAGGTCATCCACCGATGCCTCACCTTCGGGCTGGTGCTTACAGGCCAGGAAAGTGATCAGGATCAGTCCGATACAGATTAAACGGTTCATATTACTCAGTTTTAATTCTCCACTATATACAGCGCACCGGTCGGGCATAGCGAAGCCAGCTCAACGCGGATGTTTTTCTTATTCTCTTCAGGCAGTTCTACCTCCATCTCAAAACCACGGTGTTTAAAGGTAAAGCCATTGTCACTATTGTAAACACAAAGGCCGCAACGGATGCATTTGGATGGCTCAAAATACATCGTGTCGTTCACCTTTGTTTTTAACATCACCTGCAACTCACTGCTCATATCATAGCCGGGGCGTTTAATTTTATGAGCTGTCGCATGGGTTCTTAACTGGCAATCAGATTTACCTGCACAGGCACAATGCAGACAATTGGAAAGTGTAGAAACCGTGTCCTTTAATCGTATTTTTTCCCTGTCACTGAAACGACCCAGGCGTGATTGAAACAGTTTTTTATCGATCGCCACATTTTCAATTTCATCCACAATAGCACCATCAACTACCTCAGTTAATTCCTTAATTATCTCACGAATCGGCACAGGAGCATCAATGTTCCCTCTTCTGCATGCTTTCTCACAGGGTGCTTTACAGGCTTCACAGGCCAGTTTGGGCAGGTCAAAAGCATGCTTGATCAGGCCATATGCCTTTTCCTTTTGTCCCTTATCATAGTAATCAAGCATCTGCTCTATGTCCAGTTTAGCCGGGCACACCAGGGAGCAGGGAGCTTCACAATCGGCCCGGTGGTCGCTAAGCAAAAGCTCCAGTGACATGCTGCGAACCTGCAGCACCTCTTTACTTTGTGTATCAATTTGCATGCCTTCCACCGGTTTGCTCGTACACGACGGAATGATCTGGCCGCGCGACAAATCCTTTACCGCACATACCATGCACGATGATTTATGCTTCGCGTCTTTCGACCAGCAGAGAGACGGTATCTCGAATCCTTCGCGCCGTGCTATCTCCAGCAAGGTATCCTGAGACTGTACTTCTATGATTTTATTATTAATTGTTATTTGCATACACTTCTTCTTTAACCGGCATTTTAATAATGGTGTTGAATTCACATTCGTCAACGCACAAGCCGCATTTTACACAGGCTTCCTGATCGATATTGTGCACCTCATATGGTTCATAGGCAATGGCATCCACCGGACAGGCCTTGGCACATTTTGTACAACCGGTGCAATCATCGGTAATGACAAACTGCATCATATCCTTGCACTTACCGGTTTTACAAAGGCCGTTGATGTGTTCCTCGTATTCTTCACGGAAATACTTTAAGGTGGTCAGCACCGGGTTAGGTGCTGTCTTTCCAAGGCCACAAAGCGATGATTTCTTAACATTCAGTGCCAGTTCTTCCAGCTTGTCAATTTCTTCCATTTTGGCTGTGCCACTGCAGATGCGATCCAGTATGTCGAGCATGCGACGAATACCCACACGGCAGAAAGTACATTTGCCACATGATTCCTCACAGGTAAAACTTAAAAAATAGCGTGCCACATCCACCATGCAGTCGCTTTCGCTCAATACCACCAAACCGCCGGAGCCCATCATGGCACCCATTTGGTTGAATGAGTCAAAGTCCACTGGTACATCACAGAGGTGGGCAGGGATACAACCGCCGGACGGGCCGCCAATCTGAACAGCTTTCAGTTTCTCACCACCTTCCACACCTCCGCCAATCTCTTCAATGATCTGGTTAAGGCTGATGCCCATTGGTACTTCGATCAAACCGCCGTTTTTAATTTTACCTGCCAGGGCAAATACTTTGGTGCCTTTACTGTTCTCGGTACCTGTTTCAGCGTATTGGACCGCTCCGTTTCTGATTATGTAGGGGATCTGGCTGAGCGTTTCAACATTATTAACAAGAGTGGGCATGCCATTCAGGCCCTCAACGGCCGGGAATGGTGGTTTTTGTTTGGGGAAACCTCTGTCGCCTTCAATGGAAGCGATTAATGCGGTTTCTTCGCCACATACAAAGGCTCCGGCTCCTTCAAAGACAGTAATTTCAAAAGAAAAATCACTGCCGAGAATGTTCCTGCCGACCAGGTTTCGCTCCTGGCAGAGTTCCAATGCACGATTGATGCGCTGAACAGCCAGCGGATACTCAGCACGGATATAAAAGATGCCCCTGTTGGCCCCTGTGGCAAAGGCTTCTATCACCATGCCTTCAATCACACGATAGGGATAGGATTCCAAAATCATCCGATCCATAAAGGCTCCCGGATCACCTTCGTCACCATTGCATATCAGGTATTTATCCTCTTTATCGGAGGAGGCCACAATCTTCATTTTTTCGCCAGTCCGAAAACCTCCACCTCCACGGCCACGAATACCACTTGTCAGGACATCCTGAACAACCTGGTGCGGCTTGTTTTCAGAGATTACTTTTTTGAGTGACTCAAAGCCTTGGTGGTGAATGTATTCATCCAGGTCTAACGGCGCAAGAAAACCATAGCCCTCAGTGGAAATGTGCTTTTGTTCTGACAGAAAACTGTCTATCAGTCCTGTACGTTCCGTTTCAGATTTCCACACCACATTGTCCCACGTAGTATCGGTATGGTAGGTATCCACCCGGTTGATAATGCTGTTTTTGACACGCTTGAACAGGCTGCCCGATTTAAAGTGGTGGTGCAGGATCTCTTTAATTTCCGAAGCAAGCACATTGGGGTAGCGTTTCACAGAGCCATCTTCAAGCACCACATCGATCAAGGGCACCTGGTTACAAACACCCACACAGCCCACGGATTTAATATCCACTTTGATGCCCAGTTCATTTGATTTTTTAACAAGCTCATTGTAAATATCTGAGGAACCGCTGGCCTGGCAGCAGGAACCCATGCCCAGACGCACTTCACCGGATACCTTGTATTCTTTTACCTTGCCGGTCTTTTCTGCTTTGGCTTCTGTGGTTTCTATAAACTCCGAAATAACCTCGCCTACTTTCCCGGGTGCCACATGCCCGTATATCTTATCATCAATCTGAACCACTGGAGCAAGCGTGCAACAGCCTAGGCAGGCTACCTTCTCAATGGAGAAAAGCTCGTCATCCGTGGTGATGCTGTCAGCCTTTATTTTTAATTCCCTGACAAATGAATCGTATACATTATTGGCGCCTTTAACATGGCAAGCTGTTCCGGCACATACCTTGATCAGGTGTTTGCCATAAGGAATATGACGGAACTGGGAATAAAAGGTGGAGACGCTGATAAGCTGTGCCCGGTCAATCTCCGTTTTTTCATATATCCGTTCAATCGCTTCACCGGGCAGGTAATTGAATTCATCCTGTATGGCCTGCAATAAGGGAATAATCACCTTGCGCGAGGTACCAACGCGATCAATGATGGTATCCATTTTAGCCATCACTTCGTCGTGACTCAGTTGGTCGTTATTTTCACACGTACATTGACTCATGCTAGTTGACCTTTACACAGTAAATACTATTGTCCGTTCTTACCACTATACGCCCATCGGTGAATGCTGGTGTGGCGTATGTGTTTTCACCCGTGGCGAATGAATCAAGCAGGGCAAATTCATCATCAGCTTTGAAAATGTGCATGGTGCCGTCGTTACTGATGATGTATATTTTTCCTTCTGCGAGAATAGGTGAGGAGTAGAACTCTCCATTGGTTTCGTGTTCTTTCTTCAGTTCACCGGTTTTTGGATCAAAAGAGGCTACAACACCATAGCTTGTTGCGATGTATATGTTGGTTTTGTTGGCCACGGGACTTGCCACTTCCGGCAGGTAGTCCATTGATTCCCACAATACGGAGCCATCGTTACCATTGATGGCCACCATTTTGGCATATTCACTGGCGCCAAATATTACACCATCCATGCTGCAGGCACTGGCACCCACTTCACCCATCAGGCATTCCACGCGCCACAGCTCATCGCCGGTAGAAGGATTATAACCCGTAATGCCGGGATTGCCCATTAGAACCAGTTGAGGACTTCCATTGACATCGGCAATCATTGGCGAACTCCAGGTAATTCTTTCTTTACGGTTTTTGCTCCAGATCACATCCCCGGTAGCCGGGTTAAGGGCCATTACCTTCTGGACGTTGTTATTGTCGTACTGGATAAACAGTTTGTTATCGTATATCAGCAGTGAAGAGGCATAGCCATAGTGGTTATCGGGCACCCCCAGGTTTTTGGCCCAAAGTTTATTACCCTCCATATCAGTACAAACCAGGTCGCCTGTGCCGAAAACTGCACAAACCTGCTGGCCATTGGTGGCTACACTGGCAGACGCCAATCCGGTATCATCTGTCGTTTCAGGAACCTGGGCGGGCGATCCGGGTATGCCTGTGACATTATAGGTCCACAGGTTTTCGCCAGTATTCAGATCGTAACAGAATAACTCACGGGCTTTTTCGTCACCACAGGTGATGAATATCTTATTACCGTATATGACCGGTGAACTCTGACCTTTCCCGTTAATTTTTGTCTGCCACGCGATGTTAGTGCCATTGGCCAGGTCCCATTTCATCGGCAGGTTTTTGGCCCTTGAGATGCCACTTGACTTGTTACCCCTGAAAGCAGGGCTGTTGATTTTATTGATAGGCACAGCTTTCTCTGCCTCTGTAGTTTCAGCTTCTTCTGTCTTCACAGTTTCTTCTGTGGCTTTCTGGTCCGAAGCAGGACGTTCTTTAGTCGATACTGTGCCGGATGCAAGGTCAGCCACCTTAGCTTCATCTGCCGGTGCACTCACATCGTTTGCATCACTGCTTATTTCGTCAGTGGCATTCACTACTTCTTCGTTTACATCACCTGTTTGTTCAGTGATAGTGCTTTCATTTTCCGCGGCAGATTCAACACCTTCTGCAGGCTCAATTACTTCTTGTTTCTCGGAACTCTCTGCTTCAACAACCTGAGCCACCATTTCTTCCTTAGGATCCGGAGATGCCTTTTTCATAAATGGCATGCTGAAGATGATAAACACCACAGCCACCACTACCACGCCCGCAGCGCCGTAATTGACATATTGGCGAGCCTTGCTCTTTACCGCCCACTCATCGATCGGATCCAGCTCTTTATCCGGCACGTCCTTAAAATGTGTATAATACTGGCGTGTACATACAATGAACACGGCCAGCATACCCAACAGGAGATACACGCCGTTCATCAGGTGATCCATGCTGATAAAATAGGCCTTACGCGCCATCAGATCGAGCTGTCGGATCTGCTCCTGCAACTCGGTATTACCGGCATTCTGATCATTTAGTTGTTTTAAAGTCTCCACTACCTGCGATTGCAGTGGCGATACTTCTTTAACCTGGAAATAATTTGTGATCAGCATGATTGCCAGGGTAATAATAAAAATGGCCGATACAATGGCTATATTTCTGTAGATTTTCTGTTTCATTTACCTGTGTATTTGAGATTCAGGAAGTCATTTTGCGGACAATAGCTGAAGCATCTTCCACATGCTACGCAATCACCATGTTCTATTTCGTATGTTTTTCTGGAACGCTTTAATGATAAATTGATGAGGGTTAATCCGAGTACCAGCCCGATTAAAGCACCGGCGATGGTCCCGAAAAATTTAAACTCCTGCTTCACTGCGTTTACCTTTTCCTCAAGTGCTTCGACGTTACCGCCGTCAATGTAAAAGGCCTCCAGCTCAACGGATATCATATCCTGCGGATCACGTTCCTGTTCCATGACCATCTCGTAAAGCTTCAGGTCTTTATGTGATTTGCTAAGTTCCGGGCTGAATTGGCGTAATACATATGCCGAAGTAGCTACGATCAGTGGCAGGAAAAGAAAATACATCAACAGGCGTTTAACGCCCTGCATGCGCTCTTCTTTCACCTTGTTTTCATAAGGGCTTCTAATGGCATCAACAGGACAGGCATTGTGGCACAGATCACAATTGATACACTCTTTCTTCGTGATCTGAATCTTCCAGATCGATACTTTTGAGAATAAGCTCAGCAATGCGCCATAGGGGCACAGGAAGCGACAGAAAGGGCGGCCTGTGAATATGGATGCAATCAAGAGCAGTGATCCGAACACAATCAACCCAAAGTCACCACCTAACCTGAATATGCCAATAAAGGGATCGTAAAGGCAGATGATGAAACTGGTACGTGTTACGGCATATAAGATGGCGAAAATCAGGTATAACCATGGGATGACCCCAAGTACGGCCGTGACTGATTTAGACAGCCTGTAGTTGCGTATGTTTACCAACTCCTGCAAAGCCCCGAAGGGACATACACCTGCACAAAATACACGCCCAAATAAGAAGGCGAAGGCAATGGGCAGAATAAAAAACAGGAATACCGAAACGGGAATTATATAAGAGGAATCAGCAAAGGCCAATGCCACATTCTGGATGGATCCGATGCTACATACGCACCCGCTGCGAAAAAAGCCAAAATAGGCGACCGATATAACGGATACCCAGATAATTGGCTTACGCCTTTGTTTTTTTAGTATGGCCCAGGCCACAAAGCTCATAAGCGCTACTAACAGGAAGATGTCGATGAAGAGCCACAGTTGTTCATTGGGCAGAGCATAATGCGTATCCGGGTATTGATAACCCGATTCGAAATCCGGTTTTGGGAACCGGTTCAGATTCTGCGCGCCTGATATGGCGGCGAGGAGCAGAGTAACTAATATGGTGTTTATTCGCTTCATTTATCCTTTCAGTTTATATGCTTGTGCGAGTGGTACCCTTGTGATGGCGTTGGATGGACAAACCTTTGCGATCTGACATTCATTACAATCGACGCACAGGTCGCGTTTTATTTGCAGGTATAGAGAGCCGTTGCCAAATGAGGTGCAGCCTTTTACACATTTTGCACATCCATTACACAAGTCCTCATCAATTTTATACTCGAAGTAGGGGTCTTCCACAAATTTGCGCTGAATGGCACCGGTGGGACACATCATATTTTCTGCAGCGGTATTCAGGTCCTTGACATTGGAACGGTAATAGCCACCGCATAAATCGCAATAGCCACATATTTTATTGGCGTGAAAGCACTTTACAGCCGATATTGTCAGCACGCAATCCGTTTCACATTTCCCACAGTGTGTGCATTTCTGAGGATCAATCTGCCAGTAATGTGTTTCTTCGCCGGTTCTGAATTTTGAGAACAGGACACCCGTGGTAGCCAGTATGGTGCCGCCGGCTACGGCTGATCCGAGCATCCTTACAAATTTCCGGCGTTCAATCGGGCTTTTATGTGTGGTCTCTTTTTTCATTTCCTTTAAATTGTCAGTCCCTTACGCAAAGGACAGTTTTTAACTTTGCATTTGTCGCATTTAGCATCGGCTGGAGTGCTCGAGCACTGAACCCCTTCCTGGCCTCTGTTGAGCAAAAGGTAAGCACTTGTACCTATGATGCCTGCACCTGCCAGAAGAGTACCGCTGAGTTGAAAAAACTTTTGTCTGCTTATTTTTCTTGTATGCATGGTTTATTTATTCTTTAGCTCAAAGACCTTAATCTGACGATTTGCCGCCGTCACCAGTTTGTTGCCCAGGGTTTTAATCTGATAGGGGAGGTGACCTCCTCCCAGCATGCTCTGATCAAGCAGAACCTGGTTAAAGGTGCCGGACTGATCATAGTGACTGATCCGTGGATTCCCTTTCTCAGAAGTGAGCAGGCGCCCTTGTTTGTCGAAATGGATATAGGACGGATTACAGCAACCGGCAAAAGCACCGGCATCGCTTCCGGCACGTCCAAAAGCGGCAATAAACTCCCCGTTCAGGGTATAGGATTCCACACGATGCCTCCCCGGGTTGGCACAATAAATAGTGTCGTTTTTGTGGGTGATGTCAAAGAAATGACTTGGGGTAATAAATTTATCCGGGCTCTCAATGAACTGCACAAAATTACCCTCTCGTGTGTATTTGCAGATGTTCTTATGGCCTACATCACTAACAAATACGAAATCATCCGCTATTGTAAATGAGGAGTAATCAGATAACTCACTGCAGGCATCCCACGCATTCAGGGAATCGCCATTCAGCGAATAGTTTTCGATGCAGGCAGGGTAGAGAACAAACAGACTTTTATGACTGATGGCAATATCCCTCACATTGGCTTTAATCTTAAACGATGACACCTGTTCACCAGGCAAATTATAGATGCTGACAGATTCTTTACCGGCCACATAGAGACGTGTTCCGTGTAACTCGAAAGCCACTACGCTATCCTTTAAATCAATGCTGGCCCGCAGTTGGTAGTCACTTTCAAATGTTTGCGTTGCAGGGTTTTGTATCAGTACTTGCTTCTCATCACCACCTGGTCGCAGCACATAGATGATAAACCCAACCACAATCAGGAATATCACAATGTTGACAGCCACCTTTATTGATTTGTCCATAATTAAATGATTTTAAGGCATACAATGGTGTGTGCATCACGTATAATCAGCATCCCGTCGGCATAAGCCATAGGTCCCCAGGCATCCCGTCCGTCCATGATGCGTTGTTTCTTCAAAAGGGTCATTCCTTTGCCCTCAATGTCATATACATACAGTTCGCCGTCATCCTTAAAGGCAAAGAGGCGCTTGTTGATAATGAGGTAGGGACCAAGTCCGAACTTTTCATCAGCGGCAGAAGTCCATATGGGCGTATGCAGATCATCAGGTGAATAGCAAACCAGCTTTCCTCTGAGACGTCCACCATCTTTGGGCATGACACTGATAAGCATATTGTCATAGAATATGGGCGACTGCTGCTCACTTGATAAACCCTTATTGGGCTTGTATTGATCCAGTACCTTCGTACTCCAGTTACCACCGGCTTTATTCACTTCGAGAAGTACACCTCCCGAACCATACCCGGCCGTCATGAAAAAACGGTTCTTCGCCACCTGCACGGGCGAGGGCGCCACCACCGAAGGTTGCCATTGATTGGTGTGCCATAGCAGGCTACCTTGATTTTCACCTTCAGCAGATACACCGCAGATGCCACCTATACCCACATATACATATGTCTTTACACCGCTTAAAGTCATTGGCATAACGGATGAATGCGACATTTTATATGCAGGTGTATTTTCTGTTGTCCAAAGTGTTTCACCGCTTCGGCAATCCAGTCCGGTCATTAAGGCTTTTTTGCCTGCAGGTGCCAGTATCAAAACATCTCCATCCACCAACGGACATTGCCCGGTATACCAAAACGGCACTTCCGTTTCGTATTCTTTTTGCATATCTACTGACCAGAGCATATCACCGCTTTCCGGATCGCAGCACATCACATGTCCTTCCGGTCCGATAGTGATAATGTAGTCATCCGTAATAACCGGTATCGATCTTGAAAAACCGTGGTTACGCTTAATGGGAACGCGGTACCATCGACGCCAGAGCTCCTTACCCGTATCCAGGTCAAAACAGCGCAAAGCATCAGAGCTCAACTGTTCATCGTAATCCAGGAAATACACTTTCCCGTTGTATATGACCGGTGAGGCATGACCTTCGCCAGTCTCTACCCGCCACATTTCAGGATAGTCACCAGCAGCCCCATTAATGGTTTCCGGTGTTTCAATGATATTCGTATTGGATGAGCCTCTAAAGCTTGTCCATTTTCCTGTGAGGGAGGAAGCTGCCTCCTCATAACGCATGAAAAATTCACCGATCTTCACATCGTTGGCTGAGCGTGTAAGTCCTTCAGGACGGTTATCAGCGCCAGGTGCCTGTATGCTGAAGTCTGTTTTGGGTGGCATCAGGTGCCACCCAAGAATCAGACCTGCATATAGTAATACGGTTGACAGCGTAATGATTTGGATGATCTTGTTTTGCTTCACGTTTACTTAAGGTTATAGGCCATTAAAGTGTCGCCATGACGAACGTATAATAATCCATTATAAATAACAGGGTGAGCCCAGTGTTGAGCGGTACCCATGGTGATATTGAAGCGGCTTATGACATCCAGCTTTTCGGGATTTTCTCTGGCCAGCACCATTTCACCACGATCGGTGTACATATAAAGCAAGCCATCGTTATAGATGATGTTACCCATGGCCATGCCTTTGGCTTCGTATTTGATCTCTCCTGTATTCCAGTCCACACAATACCAATAGCGGTTTTTGTCGCCTGATCCGTAGGCATAATCACCAATTTTAACCATGGCGCCCATGCGATTGTCTAACTTTTCTGCGAACCATACCTTTTCTACAGCCTTGCCACCTGCAGTCAGTTTCAGCATCACCGAACCTTTACCATAACCACTGGTACATAGTAACATGTTGTTGCTGTATATTGGTGTGTTAGCGTGAACCGACCAACGATTGGTCTGCTCGTATGACCATAATTTCACGCCTGATTTGGCATCAACACCAATGATATGGTTAGCGGTCATGGTCACGATAATTCCATGTTCCTCAATGTACATAGGTGAACAATATGCCGACAGGTCGCCTTCGCCGGGAGTGGTCCAGACTGTTTTACCGGTTTTTTTGTTTAAAGCAATCAGGTTATTTTTTTCACCACCCGGTGTGGCTATCACCATATCGTCCACGATCAGCGGTGCTTCATTAATTCCCCAGGTGATGTTTGAAGCTTCATATTCATCCAAAACATTCTTCTTCCAGATCAGGCTAAGGTCTTTTTGTTTGAAGCAGAACAATTCTCCAAGACCACTCATAATATACAGCCTGCCTTCATTGATTGTAACAGTTCCGCGTGGTCCAACATAGTTCTTTGACCATTCTTTGCCATACTCTACCTTATTTAAAAGTTTTCCGGACAGATCAAGTACATATAAATAACCGGTTTCTTCAATCATACCGGTCAGGTAAATCTTATTGTCATCAATGGCAACTGAAGAATGTCCTTCTCCCAGTCCGTCAAAGTGCCATTTCAATTCAGGGCCGTTGGCAGGCCATTCCTTTAGTAATCCTTTTTCCTGATAGATACCTGTTCGGTCGCTACCGCGCCACTGAATATTGTCCTGTGCATTCAAACCAAATACAATCAGTAACATGCATGCGATTAGTCCATGTCTCATCTGAGTAAGTTTTTGTTAGTTAAATCCATTATTTTTGTCTGTGATAATTTCTGCTTGTAAGCATTCAATGCATTCAAAACAAAGGTGATATTGTACATGTCTTCAGAATACCAAAGCCTTGCAAAGTACAGTCCTATTGGCTCCGGTTTCAGAATATCCTTTGATTCATATTTTGAATATAGAAAGTCGAAAGCATTATTCAGTATGCTCTCTTCTACATTGTCTATTGTGCTTAAGGCACTTAACGCCCTGGCAGTGAGTGTGACCTTTGAGCGCACACCCGTGGCACCGCCCCATCCACCATCTGCATTTTGGGCACTTAAAAGGAATGATGCCCCTTTAGCAACCATTTCTTGTGCAAGCGGATGGTCATAGCCGGAAAGATATTCCACAGATAATGCGGTACCATATACCGGCGAGCGTTCATCCTGAGCATCCTGGTCGCCAAACCAAAGCGGGTACCAGCAACCCTCAGCACTTTGTTCCTTTTTCATCCAGCGTAACATCCGCGCGGCGCTATTGTCACATTTCCTTTTTAGCGCATCAGGTAAGTGATCACGCCACAAACTAAAGGCCAACAGGGCATGTGCTGTAATATCCGGACTGCTCCGGTCGAAGGGCAACTTACCCCAGCCCTTACAGAAAGTCGGTATGCCGCCATCAGCATTTTGCAGGGATAGCAGCCACTCAAGGCCTTTTTCAATCTCCGCACTACTCTCACCATTGCACAAAGCGTGCAGTGCTACCAGGGCGCCGGAGGTATCATCAGCATCGGGTGCCGCGCCCGGCAGGTTGGTCCATCCCCAGCCACCTTCTTTTGCACCAGTAAAGGGGTGCTGATATTTAAAGGCGTTCTGCTTAATTTCATTGGCGAGGTGTAAGGGGTCGGGGATATTTTCACCCATTGCCCTCACGCTTAGTGAAGTGACCCAGGCCGCCAGGTTGGTGTCAATTGGCCAGGAGCCGTCTTCACGCACAGTGTCGGTCAGGAAGCCGATGCCTTTTTGCACTGCTTTGTGATCACTGTATCCGGCCCCACACATGCACATGGAAACAAAGCTGGTCAGTGGAGCTGCCTCCAAAAAGCCGCCATGTTCCGGCTGAAGCCTGCTCAGTACTTTTAAGGACCCTTGTATAAATTGTTCCCTCAGCAGGTTTTTATTTCCTTTTTTATAGCGAAGAATGCCCACGGCTATTAATGCCGGTATGGCATAACTCACTACCGGCAGACGTAGGAAGCGAAATAGTTTCTGCGGCAGAACCGACAGCTCAAATGGTAATTGCGGAATGTTTTTCCAGGAAGAAATAACTCCGGCCAGTGCACACATAACTAGTATGGGGGCGGAAAAGGTGAGGTCTTTTCCGTAATACTTCAATACACCTTCGATAATATGGGTATCACTGATGCCACCAAAATTATTGGTCAGAAATGCTTTTGTTTGATCGGGCATTTCACCCACAGCGCTTAAGGTGGCAAAGGTCAGCAGTGTGGCGGTCATGTTCGAGGGACTCTCCGGACTATCACCCCAGGAGCCGTCTTCAAGCATGGTCTTTTTTAACCAGGCCACACCATTTACAATGTGTGACTGGTATTTATCCTTGTCAGACATAAAAAGAGCAAATACAGCAACCGATGTCGAAATCGCACTGGACGACAGGTAACCACTCCACAAACTGCCGTCTTCCGGGCGTTTGTCAAGCAGCTCTCCGCTCAGGTAATCAATCATCGTATGTATTTTCTCTTCCTGCATCTTGTCTTTTTTAACTAATTGATAAGGCAGAGCCTAAGGCTAATAGTCCGTAAAAACAATATTCCACATCGCTTTTCTCATCCAGCAAGGTGGCGATAAAACCACCGGATTCTGCCCAATGGGCTTCAATGAATTCAAGTGCGGGGTAGTCGGGCTTTTCATTGCAGGACTTTAATGCAAACAGCGCGGTGGCAGTTGATAACAAATCGGGTACTGGTGCCGAAGGCGCAGCTTTATATCCGCCTGTGGCATCCTGCATCGAATTGAGGTAGGAGATTGCTTTCTCTTGCTTCACCTGGCTTATCTGCCCTAATACAGCTAAAGCCGCTGTGGTGGCATTGGTTGTAGCGGTATGACCATCTGAGACATTCATGAAACCTCCTGTTTCATGGCGGTATTGCTCCAGGTCCTTTTCAATTTTGCTTTTCTCCGTAAGTTTATTGCCGGTATCTTCCAATAAAGAAGTCCAGATAAACTGCGTATAAGGGGCCCTGGTGTCCTGGTGCGGCACTTGCTTAAAATCATTCAGGTCCTTTACGTGTTGTTTACTTCGGGTTTTCAACCAGGTTAATGCACGACCTTTTTTGTGCATGTAAAGTATTAGTTCACACCTTTTAAAGGCTGCATAGTGTATTAAATCCAGATCGTGTTCATGCTGGCACGACAGATACCCTGTCATTTTATCTGTGTCCAGATGAATTCCCAGCACCAGGCATAACATCCAGCCAAACGAAGTATAGTACAGGTCTGATTCACCGCTTTTATTCATGAATGAGTGATCCTGCAGCAATTGAGATTGCACGAATGCAGATAAGTGATCAATGGCTTCACTTCCAAGTTGATCCTTGCCTGACTTTAGTGTATCCAATATGTTGGCTGAAATACTCTGCATATTATTTTAAAATGCGCCCTGTAACTCTGAAGAGCAGACGTTTTAGTTCTGTATTTGTTATCTCGTTCAGGGCTGCCAGTGCTTCTTTGCGATAGCTGTCAACCATTGCCTGAACACGTGAAATGGCATGTTCGAGCAGGTGTACATGATCAGCTGAACTTAGAAAACCTTTCAGATCTTCGGTGTGCAGCAAGGAATGTACAAGCAGTTCATCATTGGTATCTTCGCAAATGGCAGCAATAACCGCTGAAGGACGGATGACCAGAGGGTCGTCTGTATCGAAATCCTCAATGTCATCCTTTAGCTGGTAGGCAATACCCAATGCATTGGAGTATCGGCTAAGTACCTGACGTGTTTTTTCATGGTCATCAACACAAAGCGAACCTATTAACAGTGATACTTCAAAGGCCGGCACCGTCTTGTGTTTAAAAATGTCGAGTATATAATCCATGCTTAAAGGCTGTGGTTCTTTACTCCATTCCAATTCCATACCTTGTCCCTTGCACAGGGCGATGTGTGCATCAGAGGCCACCTTTATTAAGCCCATGTGGTCACATTGAGCAAGGAGGCGATAACCTTCACCCAGGTACATGTCACCCACATTAATGGCAATTGGAACACCATGTGTGGCATTGACTGTTTCCTTGCCATAGCGTATCATGTCTTCGTCCTCTATATCATCATGCACCAGTGAGGCTTTGTGAAAGCACTCGATGGCGATGGCCGCACGCTTTACTTTTTCCGGTATTTCGTTTTTTCCGCTCAGGGCCATGTAAGTGGCTGCCAGCAGGTACGGACGCCAGCGTTTTCCGTCACCACCCATCCACTGCCGGGCAATAACAGATGTCTGGTCATCAAGCGGCGAAAGAACCTGACTCAGGTTTTCGGGTTGAAACCAGGTTTTGATGGTCGACTTAAGAAGGTCATAATTGAGCAGGCTGGCGGTCTGTTCTGACTTCATTTCCATGATATGGTTCACGTAGTTTTCGTCTACCGTAGTGTCCTTGCACCCTTCTTCATTCAGGGGAATGGCTAATCCCGGTACGGCATTGTTGATCAACAGCGGAAACGCTTTCTCCAGTGAATCCAGGCAACTGACGCCAATCACCGCATCGACAACACCACTTTCAACCAGGCCAACCACTGATGTAAAACCTTCGGCCACCAGACTCATCATCCCCAATTCTTCGGCGCGTGTTTGCAGATCGGGAATGTTACACTGCGAGCATAAGTTGCAAAGCAGGCCAAGCTCATCAATGTCTGCCTTGCAGGATGTTGAATTGCTCAGGCATTTCGGAAGTAGCAAGATGCGCTTGTTATGCGGAATGGAAGCGACCGTATCGAACCATACGGCGTTATGCAGTTCCACCATTAGCCAACCTTTTGCTGCCTCATTAAGTTGTCTTTCGCTGATCAGCTGCAGTGCCATGTCTGAAAGCAGATCCATTGAAACAGGCGGTGTCAGGTTTTGCTTATTCACAAACGTACGGATGGCATTTCGTAATACCAGACGTTCTTCCTTCGTGCCCGGAATTTCGTATTTAAATCGCGTCTTTTCCATTCTGCCTAGCTCTTTTAACCATATGCGCCAAAACCAAAGAAGTATTTTTTCTTCATGATCTTATATAATACATTCTCTTCAGGTATTTCACGGCCTTGCAAATCGTGGCCGGCTACCGGTGTCATGCTTCTGTACTCCTGCAGCACCGTTTGTCGTGATGAGGAATCCTGTGCTTTATTTTGTTCGACAAAAGCTGCCAGTTTGTGAGGATCTTCCAAAAGGATGCATCCCCTGGAACCGTCAACTGTCAACTGTCTTAATCCTGCCAGAAACTCTGATTCTTCGAATAAGGTACGTAGATTACTACCGTCTGCATTAATGAAATCCCGGGCCATTTGAATGGGGGGACAAAATTCCACTGCTCCACCTGGTGAAATATGGTGGCTCATACCTGTGGCTGCCGGACAAAGTGCTTTACCCTGGGCATCCCAGTAGGTGTCGATAAGAAAAAGAGGGGCATCCCGGCGTTGTTTCACTATGAATTTACGCAGATCAAGAATCTGATCTTCGTTAAGGGCGTTGTCAGGATTTGGATTTGCACCAACCGGACGGTAAATGTAGTACCACAGGTAATGCACGCCTTCCTTAGCCAGTAAGTCAATGTATTTTCTATTGACAAGATCATCGTAATTGTCCCTGCATATACTGGCAGCGGCACCAAACATTAACCTGGCTTTTTTACAGGCCCTTACACCTGCAAGTGATCGATCGTAAACATCATCACTTCCCCTGCGTTTTTCACTTTCTTCTTTCAGACCCTCTATACTGATAAGCGGGGTGATGTTACCAAGCTTTTTCATACGTGTAGCAACTTCATCGGTGATGAGCATACCATTGGTAAAGAGCTGAAAATAGCAGTCGGAATGTTTCTCAATGATGTCGAACAAGCCTTTGTACAATAAGGGTTCACCACCTAAGATACCAAAGAAGTAGGAGCCACGTTTTTTACTTTCTGTTATGATGCCGTCCAACTGTTCTTTGCTAAGTGATTTTTTACCACCTGCCGATACCCAGCAACCACTGCATGTAAGGTTGCAGCTTTCTGTTACTGAAATCATCACAAAGGCGGGAAAAAAAGGCTCTCCTTTTGCCTGTCGCTTTTCAAATTGCCGCATGTTACTGAGGTTACGCCAGGCAAAATTGTATAGGATTTTCCAGACCAGCCGGGGCGATACCTCCATTGGCACACGCAGCATGGTTTTGAAATTGGCCGTATATTCTCTTACTGTCATTAGGATTTATCTCTTTTAAGCATCGAAAAACGATTCCTGTTTTGTTGTAAGCGATACTGTAAACGCTTCTGGTACATTTCAGCCTTGACTTCTTCGCTGAATACTTCCTCTATTTCTGTACCCCCGTTAATTGGTGATTTGTCGTATTTGGGAAATATAATAGCCTGACTCGGGCACATGCGTGCGCATGCCGGACAATTATTTTTGCAGTTGTGTGGATTAGTGACTTTAACTTGTTTGTTTACGACTGTGTAAACACCAAACAAGCAGAAATCATGGCATTTGCCGCATTCGGTGCATTTTGATTTGTCGAGCACGGGGTACCAGGCGTCCTGATCTTTAGATAAGGGGAGGGCTTCTATTTCTTTATTTATGTCATCGGTCATTTGAGAACTTGTGTCTTCCTCCAATCCGAATTCCGATAATATTTCTTCAGTACTATTCTTCCTGGCTTCAATAATGTTACCGGGTGTGATACCCAGCCAGTTCATGTGATTATTAACAACCCTGGTATGACAGGCGATAATGGTACCTTCTTTGGCCTTTGTAATTTGATCGGGATCGTCGGCAACGAGACGGCATAGGTCATCTTTGATATTAACCTGGTAGCCATTGTTCCTTAAAGTAGCAGCTAAACTGACCACCTTTTTTTTATCCATAAATGTACGCGATGTACATGCGCAAATAGTTACAGCTTTAGATTGCATCTTCTATCAATTTGGATTTGAACCATTAAATTACAGGGAAAATCCAAGTTGTTGATCAAAGCCTACACAAAAGGGAAAAAATAATGAATTAAAACGAATTTTAATTGAGATATAAAACTCCTTAATTCGGCAAAAACATAGGCTGATCTTACTCAATATATGGTTTGTATCTAAATGCGGCAATACATGTTCACCAAATACACCTTATAAGGTTTTGGCGTAATGAGGTTTTATACAGGGTCGTATAATTAATGTTGAACATGCTTTAATTTAGCTCGATGTTCCTTCAATGTTCCTTCAATGTTCCTTCAATGTTCGTTCAATGTTCGTTCAATGTTCGTTTAATGTTCATTCGATTAAAATTGGATTAACAACGAAGAAATAATTAATCAATTATGATGTATTAAAGAGTAACTGCATAAGATGAATTTATGTCATTCCATCTGTCTGAAAGCTGAAACCTGACTTGGAGTGGCAGCAGGATGTGTGACCTAATTATTGGGTAATTGCATGATGATTGTTGCTGGCGTTTCATGACATGGCATACCCTTCTGTTAACGGAAGTGAATTTATAGGATTTGGAAATAATACCTCTTTGTTGGGAGGTTATTTTGTCAATCTCATTCAAATGTCGGTTAATTGACTTATGATACTCCGTCTTTGACTTGTATTTTCACGGTTCAGTTTAATGAAATAAGTACCGGCATGGAGAAGAAGATAATTAGTTGGCCCGGAGCATATGGTAAACAATATGAATTTGAGATATTTGATTTGGATGTAATATTTCCCGCTGGTGCAAGAGGCAATTATATTTTTGCGAGACGAACACCTACTGGTTGGGATGCTGTCTATATAGGAGAGGGTATATTACAGGAGAGAGTGCAAGATGTTGTTCACAGATCGCATGCCATTAAGAAAGGAGCAACGCATATTCATGCTCATTTTAATATTAATGAGTATAGCCGGAAAGCTGAGGAAGAAGATCTGTTGACGGTACACACTGAGGCATATACGCCTAAGGGTTGTAATGTAAAGAAAGATGGATAGATAATTATGGAAGAGTAAGCTGATAAAGTGTTTCCCACACCTTATATCATGTATAGTATTCCTGTTCTGCTTATTGACAGAACAGGAATTTTTTTATGCTTTAGAATGGTATTCCATTGTCTGATGCATCCTGGTAGAATGCCATGCTTTTTTCAAAGGCTGGTTTAAAGAATTGCTCCAGGTCAGTTGTTGCATCAAGGTCAAGCTTTTCTCTGATCCTGAATTTTGCTTTGCGTACGGTTGATTTCTGAACGCTCTGAATCTGACAGATGGCATCGGTAGACATCCCCAGTGAAAACATTAAGGCATAACGACTATCGGCTCTTGAAAGTTGAGGGTAATCAGTAAGTAGTGTCTGGTACGTTTCATGGTAGCAAATGTCGAAATGATCGGATAATGTTTGTATAGTGATGTTACCGGCAGGTATTGTTTCGGTATTGACCCCAAGGCGTTTTTGTAATAGGATTTTTTCGTTCATACCCACAATAAGGTTATGAAGCTCCCTGTTTTTGGCGCGGATTCTTCTTTGACGTTTTTTATACAGGTTGATGAGGTAATAAACCAATAAAGTAAAAAGAAGAAAACCAATGATTGCAATTAGAGTTACAATGGTGCGTTGCCATTTCAGGTCTTTAATGTCAGCCTTTAAATTGTCTACTTCAGCTGATATTTCCAGTACCAGCGCTAAGCGTTGTTTTTGTTTGGAAATGGCTCGGTTTTGATATTTAGTGGCTTTGCTTAAATGCTCAAAAGCGAGCTGATAATTGTTATTGATTGTGTCAATCCTGCAAAGAAGCAAATAGGGGTAGTGCTTTCTTTCATCTATATTGTACTTATCATAGGCAGCTATTGATTGGTAAAGGTATTGCTCTGCATTGTGATAATCTTTTTTCATATAGCGCAAGGTCCCTTTGAATTGTAATAGCACCGGCATTTTACTTATACCGGGATAACTGCTGTCATTTAATATGGATAAGCCTTTGTCGACGTATACTTCAGCTGAATCGATCTGCCCTCTTTGTTTTAGAATATAGGCAATGCCTCTGTACGAATTGGCAGCTTTGTTATTAAGGTTTAATTCAAGGTATTTGTTGGCTATGTTTTCCAGTTTACCAATGGTCTCAGAATGGTTTGGCTGCAGGATTGACCAATAGGAGAAATCAGCGAAAAGCTGATGTGGGTAACTCCCTTTTTCCTTTAGTTGTTGAATGCCTTTAGTTAATGTTTTCGTGTAATCTCTCCTGGAATAACGGTTGCACCTGGCAACTCCAATATTGGCAATACCGGTATAAATACTTGATTGGTTGTTTAACAGATCAGTGCATTTGTAGTAATTGATGATTGCCTGATCCCAATAGCCTAACCCTTCAGATACCCAAGCCATTATCAAATGACATTTTGCCTGCCCTTCGATGTTATTGTCAGTGATAAATCGGCTTAAGGTTTGTTGTATGGTGATAAGAGCTGAATCAGGCTCTCCTTGCTGGTAAAATAGAAAAGCCTCAAGGAGTTGAATATCATTCTTATATTGGCTTTTTTCATTAAGCGATAAATGTTGGTTGAGTTTCAAAAGCTTCTTTTCAGCCTGTTTGGGATAGTAGTAAAGCAGTCTTTCTATATCAGAAATTTTTTCGGCGATGGTATTTTGTGCCGATAACTCTAAAAACGAATAAATAAATAATAGTGGTACTATACAAAATGCTATTCTCATCCTTCAGCCTCTCAAACTTGTTGTAAATTTCCTTAATACCAGTTGTTGTGAATTAGCATACAAAACTAAGAAAAAAGATAGCTGTACCCTGAATTTTCGTTTTATAAATCAGGATTCTCAAGCAGCGATTCACCGAAAGAAGGACTTATGGCTAAGTTAGGGCTGTAGCTGTAAAGATCAGATATTGAGTGAGATGGTAAATGCCACGTTGTTTGCCACGGTACTTATGGATATTCCCATAGATCAAGCTATTCTTTTGTGGTTCATTTTAATTGTTAATGAACACACATATGAAGACATTGCGTTTAGGGCGTCTTTTTATTGCCTTAATGTTTTTGCTGGTAAGTGCAGGTTTGCAAGTTCATGCAGAAGAGACATCAAACAAAAACGATGGAACAACAAGCACTACGCAAACTCAGAATGACGAAACCCAGAATGACGAAGAAGATCCTGTTCTGGACCCAACAGGCGATCCATTTAGTATGATTGGGATACTAAGCACCTTGGGTTTGTAAAAAGAACAGTGGCTTTTAACCAAACCTAACCCAACCTAACCTTCACCTTTTTTAATTTGAAATTAGCTGTCGTGATAAAAGAATGTAAGCAAGGAAACCAAGTTTGTTACTTTAAGAAATTAGACCTGTTATTGGCCAAAGGGCAGTATCGATTGGTTGAGCCGAAAGATATCTTGTATTTACAGGCCGATCGTAGCTATTGTAAGGTGCATTTGCTAAATGGCGAGGTTCTTGTTGCCAGCAAACCACTCAATAGATTTGAGAAGAAGTTATGTGCTGGAAAGTTTTTAAGAAGTCATCGAAGCTATTTGATCAACAAGGTTCATGTAAGCGGGTTTTCACGTAACGATAAAATGATACGGCTTGCCGAAGGAATAGAGCTGCCTTGCAGTGAAAGGGCATTGAAAGAGTTAATAAAGGAGCTTGTATTGTAAGCAAGTGAATTGCTCTCAGTAGTGCACAACGCATTGTGACCGGCGTCTCAATACTCACTTCTCTTTTTCATCCCCGGTCTACGATCTCTCATCTCTGTTGCAGGCATATGCGACCACTTTATGACCATGAACAAACTGCTGGTTTAATGACCATGCCTTGGTAAGCATACATACCATGCCTTGGTATGCCTGCATACCATGTTGTGGTAATTATTAATAGTACACTTCTTGCTTACTCATTTGCCCAAAAGAAACTAACAAACAGTTCATGCGTCAATGAAATGCAGGATAGAGTTATCAACCACCGTGTAAGCATATTAACTTTTGTCTTTTGTCAATTATCTTTAGCCAATAATAGGGGAAGGGAACTTTCAGTAAAATGTTATCTTCTTCAATTCTGAAACCGTTTGGTACTGCAGTGAATTTCATCTTATTAATATCCGGACTGATTGCTCTGATATCTTTCTCTAAAAAGGTTTCTTTTTTTGCTATGAACGTTAAATGGTCATTGGTTAGAATTAGTTGTCCATAAACGCTTTTCCCATTATGACTTGTCAGTTGGGCAAAATCCTTTAATAGCGTTCTTTTAGCCTGAAGGATGCCCTTTTGACTTTTTAATCGGATGAATTTATTGATCAGCATAGAACTGGTAAACAATCCGCCTATTGCTATACCAACTATAATGTATTTTAATAAGTCATGAATTATAAAGGTGTTTTCCTCAATGGAATCCATTCCGAAAAGTACAATGCCAATGAATGTCCCGCTAAAAATCCCCAAAAAGAAATGGCGAATCCGGTATAACCAAACCGGTGGATTACTATAACCAAACACTATAATTCTTGTAAGACCTGCAAGCAGACCCATTACTGCTGTAAAAAGAATAAGGGCATTTGAGGATTTAAAGTAAAACTTAAGTATTGCAGATAGCCCAATAAAAAGAAATAATCCGATTAATGCATTCCAATGGTTTTGTTTCATGATCTTGGTTTTATATGTTGTTGATATTCATTTTATTTAATGATTGCTGAATGCAAGACGTCATTTTTCCTCTTTGGGGTGACATAGGAACTAAAAAAAATGAACTGTTTATTGGTGACGATGAAAGATTCTGCCGGTGATATGAATGGGAATGCTATTGGTAAAAGTGGCAGCACATCAAAAAGCTTCATCCTATTTAATCCTTTTTACCTCCGGGGTGGAACTTGGATGAACGGCATGTGAAGACGGTAGATGTCATCTTTTTAGTAAATGATACATAAGGAAAAATAGTATTGAGTTAAACATTGAAAGTTGGTAGGGGCGTTGAAAATATCCATTGAGAAATAACGACCTGAAAAACCAAATTACTCAGTGGGCTTTGTCAATGAATTTGAGATGCCATATTACCCAAATGCACTTAGTTTCAGAAAATCAACCCAAATATTTCTCAAGCAATCTCCTTGAGAATAATAGATCATCATTTATTAAGAATAAATGCGAATACACGAAGAGGGTGTCCAAATTTATAGGTTCACGCTAAGGCCGCTAAGAATTACGCCAAGACAACAAAGTATATGATGTTATTTTTCAACACCTTGCGTGCTCTGCGTTTTTCTTTGTTTGCGTTCTTTGCGAGCAATATCCTACATTTTGGACATCCTCTTTATTTTGAAATGTCAGGCATGTCAACCAGAGAAATAAACTGCTACTTCTCTTCGATACTGTTTAAACATTCCGGAACAAATATCATCTGACCAGAAGCTTCCGATTCAGTCACTATCTTGTAAACTTTAGCGGTATCTGAGGCAGAAACAGTATTGGGCATGCTTAAACCAAACAATTCAGCAGATTCTGTTACCAGGGCGGGACGTACCACATTGATCCGAATGTTTCTCTCTTTCTCTAACTCAACAACCTTAACAAAGCCTTCCAAACCGGCACACGCCATGGTGATAGCTGAGGAACCGGGGAAGGGTGAGAAAACAGCCATGCCGGTTGTTACGGTGATAAAGCCATTTTCTTTCACGTGATTCAAAGCCGCTCTTATTAAGTTGATCTGTCCTTTCAGTTTGCTATTAATGGCCAGATCCAGGTCTTTTTCCGTGAGTTGGGCAAGTGGTACCAGATTCGCGTCTCCGGCGGCAGATATGATACCATCGACATCTTTAAGATCCTCAAACATTTTATCAATGGAGCTCATATCCTCAATATTGACCTGGTAGTCTCCACCATTTCGACCTATTGCAATTACTTCGTGATCTTTACTTAACAAGTCAACAATTTCACGACCTATGATTCCGGTTCCTCCTACTACTAATATTTTCATGATTTTAATTTATAAATGGTTTTCAAAAAGTTGTATAATTAAAAATTGGTCTGATCTAACCAGTCAATGACCTTGCCTGCTAACATGACAGATTGGTCTTCCTGCAGAAAATGTGAAGCATCAGTCACTGTAATGTGAGGTTGGTTTTGCGCACCTGTGAAATTGGTTTGCAGAAGAGTATCATATCCTTGACCAGCAAGAAAGGGGTCTTTATCACTGAATAAAGTCAGCACGGGTTTATCCCATTTCTTCAGGCTTTTCCAATCTTTCAATACCTCTGACAGATCAGATGCAACGATCTGTGGCATGCGACGAGGACCGGCATAATACTCTTTGTCTGGAAACGGAGCATTATAAGCAGCCATTTCATCAGGTGATAACTCTTTTGTGGTAAGTACTTGCATCATTTTGCCAATGTCCAGCTTGTGGGCATGTTTAAAATATCCGGCCCAATTACCATAGTTTTGCTTCTTTTCAAATTTCTCCACAGAAGGCTTACCACTGATGGCAGCCAGTAATTTAAGAACATTGGGTAAAACCAGTCTTTCCATTCCTTTTGCTTCGGCCAGTGCGGTGTTGGCCACAACCAAACGGTCTAACCACTCTGGCTGACGAGCCAGTACACGCATGCCTATCATGCCACCCCAGTCCTGCATAAAAGCTGCAGCATGTTTGATGCCCAGTTTGTTAATAAATTGTTCCATCCAACCGACATGGGCCGTGAAGGTATGTTCCATAGGATCGACCGGTTTATCTGATTTTCCGAAGCCTATCAGGTCGGGAGCTATGACCCTGTAATCCGCTTTAACTAAAAGAGGAATCATATGACGATAGAGGTAGCTCCACGATGGCTGCCCGTGAAGCAGGAAAATGGTTTTTCTGTTGCCCTGTCCTTCATCCAGGTAATGCATGCGCAAACCATCCAGATCCATATAATTTGCAGAAAATGGATAATCTTTAAGCTTAGTAAAAGCAGATTCGGGAGTTGTTAATTTTGTTATTGTCTTCATTGCATTTAATTTTTGTCTGATATGCTTGCAAATCTAAAGAGGGTCATTTACTTTTGAAAGCAGATATACAAAATATAGCGCTATACAAAAGTATACCTCTTGAAAAGACTGGCTATGCAGAAAGAGAACAAGACACCAAAGGAATGCCTGGAGAAATTATTACCTGTACAAGATGCATTGGATGTGCTGAAAGGTAAATGGAAAATTCAAATAATCAGTGTGTTGATTTATTATGAGGAGTGTGGTTTCAAGCAACTCCAGGATAATGTTAAGGGTATTACTCCTAAGATGTTGTCGAAAGAATTAAAGGAATTGGAGATCAACTTGATGGTCACTCGCCAGGTGTCGGAAACACGACCTGTAACAGTCAGGTATCAAATCACAGAATATGGTAAATCTGTTACCCCCGTAATAAAAGCGTTGTATTACTGGGGGGAACAGCATCGTGAATCCATTAAGGCAAGCATGCGGAAAGAAAGGGGATAGTTAATCAACCAAGAACAGGTTTAAGTTTATACTATTTCCGGGTTTCAATAAACAGATGAACAAGAAAAGAATTACTAAAGTGGTTGTTTAATATATAATTAATATTCATTTTAGTAGTGTGATTGTAGTTTGTTTTATATTAAGTTGTTATAAAAATAGTGGCTAACTATGTTGAAACATTGCGTATTTTTTCTGTTAAGTTGTATTGTCTTTCAGGGCTGCTGTTTGTTTTGCTTTGAAGAAGAGGATTATAAAAACGGCAGTGATTATGAGCCGGTTTATTTATTCAAATCAGAGCTTGACCAGTTCATTCAGTTAAGAACGCCGCAGGGTATCTCTAATTCCGGTAAGATCTATGTCATCGGAGACCTGTTGTTTGTTGGTGAAGAACGTGAAGGTTTTCACATATTTGATAATTCAGACCCTAAACATCCTGAAAAGATGTTTTTTCTTCAGGTGCCCGGAGCAAGTGATCTGGCCATTCGCAATAATGTCATGTATATCAACCAGGCAACCGATCTGGTAGCCATTCAGTTTGATCTGGCTAGTGAAGCGATCAAGATTACAAAGCGCATTGAAAACACATTCCCGGAGTTAAGATCCCCTGATGGATTTGTGGCGTATGATATTCCGGAAGCTGGTGTTGTTGTTAAATGGATTCCTAAAAAGTAGTCATGATGAAGCAAGTAATTATAACGATATGTATTGCCTTAACAGTTCTTTCATGTTCAGAAGATAGCAGTAATCCCGATAGCTCAAATACTGATGGTCAGGGAGGTTCTTTGGCGACCTTCACCCTGAAAGGGGAGTATTTATATGTTGTTGATGAGTTTGATCTAAATGTATTTAGCGTATCTAAAGTTGAAGAACCGGTGTTGGTCAATAAAGTACCGGTAGGATTCAATATCGAAACACTGTTCAGTTTTAAGGATTACTTATACATCGGTTCGCGCAATGGCATGTTTATATACAGCCTGTCGAACCCCGAATTTCCTGAGATGCTATCGGGCGTTCAGCATTTTACAGCATGTGACCCTGTAATTGCCAATGATACACATGCTTTTGTTACCCTGCACAGTAACACCATGTGTGGTAATAATATTAATCTGCTCGAAATATATGATATCAGTAAAATAACAGAACCTGTTCTAGTCAGTTCAAGAAACCTTATCTCACCCAAAGGTCTTGGGCTTTATGGCAATTACCTGATCGTTTGTGATGATGAGGTCAAAATATTTGATATAAGCGATCCTAATGAATCTAAATTGATTAACTCGATCAATATAGAGGCTTTTGATGTAATTATCAGGGGTAATACCTTAATCGCCATTGGCGATGATGGCTTGTATCAACTTGAATTGGAAAACACCCAAACGGGCTTGAGCTATTCGACATTAAGCACTATTGCCCTGTAATATAATATGAATCGAACAGGCTGGCTAAGCGATGGTCGTTTTACATAGTAAGTGCAAGTAGTATACTTATGTAAAAGGATGTCTGAAAAAGAGCTTAAATAAGTGTGTAATTGATAGTGCGAACTGTGGATAGCTACGTTTTTTGAAGGCTAAGTAAAAGTGCCTTTGTTTCATGGTTTGAAGGAAGAGGAGTTGGGCATCAGGCAGCTTATTTGTAATTATTCCTTGTTGCGATGTAATATCAGAGGATGTATTAGATTTAAAATATTAAAATGTAAATGTAATAAAATCAGAGTTTTGTGGTTTATTATAAAGATCAAAAGTCAATTATAAATTCTTTTTAATTGATATTTTGTCTAATTTGCGGCTTATAAGTTAAGCATTGGATGTAATAAGGGAAGTAATCTGATTTTATTGATGAGTCAATACAATGAATCACATATCATTGGGGAAATACAAAAAGGGAATAAAAAAGCTTTTAAGGTATTTTACTTAAAATACTATGCGCAATTTCGCTCGTTTGCCGATAATTTTGAGCTTAGTTCTGACATATTGGATGACATAGTTCAGGAAGCTTTTATTAAGTATTGGGAGAGATATGACCAATTCTCTTCGGTTGAAATGATCAAAGGTTTCTTATACAGCACAATAAGAAATCAGAGTATCAATCATATAAAACATCGGCTGGTTAAACTAAAGCATGTTGATACGAAGTTAAAAGAGGTGAATTCGCATGAGTTTTTCCTCGATAAAATTATCAAAGAAGAAGTTCATACCGAGCTTTATGAGGAGATTGAAAAACTCGGAAATAAAGCAAAACAGGTGCTCTATCTAAGTCTTCAGGGTTTAAAAAATGATGAAATAGCAAGTCAGCTGGAAATAGGAGCTGAAACCGTTAAAACGCATAAAAAGAGAGCATATAAAATCCTACGCTCAAGATTGAAAGATATTCGCATGATCGTAAGTTTCTTAAATATATAGTTGACTGATCAAGAAGCGGGGCTTGGGAATCAACACAACCTAACTGTTAATAATAATGTAATGTCTGTATAATCATATTGTTAGTGTGAGTTTATTGTGGTAAACCACATTTGAAAAATAGAGATTACCGCATTTTTATATGAAGTAATTACTAAGAACCTGTAATTAATTACTACGTATAAAAGCACTAAGCATCTATGAAAAAACAGATAACCTGACAGAACATGTTTTTTGAATAATATAGAGAAAGGTCTCCTTATTATTCAAATTAATAAAGGCTGATTATGAGGAGGTAAATAAGGGTGTCATCATAAAAAGGCAAAATAATTTAAAATTAGGTGTCCCCTAAAAATGTTTTAAGGCTGTTTTATTAACAGAGATGAGAAATATTGAGATAATAGAAGCGTTAAAAATTGGCAAACTGATTGGTAGAAATCAATCGGGAAAAGCTACGGAGAAAGAAGTTGATGAATTCTCTGAGTGGCTTGCCGGGCCTGAAGCAAATCAGAAACTGTATGATGAGATCGTTGATGAAGATAACATTCAAAAGTCATTCGACAGGTACGGTCAATATGATGCACAATCTCAATGGGAACATATTGAGCCTAAATTAAAGACCAGGATTCGTCGCTTTTACCCGCTTCAATTCGTCAAATACGCCGCGGCAATTGCTTTACCTATATTGGTAACCACGGCGATCGTTTTATTGAATAAAAATGAAGCAGGTCAATCTGAGCTAACTTCAAAAGTTGAAGTCCTTGAAGATCAGAAAGAAACAGTTCTGTTGACTTTAGCCGATGGTACCCAGGTTGATATTAATGAGTTGCAGCAAGATACCATTACAGAACGCAACGGTGTTAAAATTGAAAACCGAAAAGGTGATGTATTGGCCTATAACAATACCGAAAGCAGTGCAGAAGAATTGATTTACAATACACTTAAGGTACCGGTGGGCAGTCGCTATAGTATTGTTTTAGCCGATGGAACGCAGGTTTGGTTAAATTCAAAGAGTTCATTGAAATTTCCGGTGCAATTCGGCAAAGAATCACGCGAAGTTCATTTGTACGGAGAGGGTTATTTTGAAGTAGCCAAAAATGAGGCGAGTCCGTTTAAGGTTTATACATCCAAAGGTGTAGTGGAAGTGTTGGGAACAGAGTTTAATATATCTGATTATTATGATGATGACTTTAGTGCTGTTACACTGGTGGGGGGAGTTGTGAAAGTCACTAATAATAAGGATGCTATAGTGATGGCGCCTGGTGATCAGTCACTTATTTATGATGCTGATAAACATATTGTCAGTCAAAAGGTTGATCCTGAATACTATGTTAGCTGGACCAAAGGGATGTTTGAATTCGATAATCAAAGGCTGGATTACATCCTTAGAAAATTGTCACGATGGTACGATGTGTCTGTTAACTATGATTATGTGGTACTTAAAGAACTTCGTTTTACCGGAGCTGTTGAAAGTAAGGATGATATCGAGGTAATATTAAGCAGAATAGAGCGAACCTGCGGTGTTTATTTTGAAGTTTCAGGTTCTGAAATTACGGTCAAACGCGATTGAATTAATAAGATAGTTCAAGCTATTTTTCATTGAAATAAAATCTATTGTATAAATTATGAAGTTGAGAAAATTGTTAAATTTTTCCTCAAGGTCAAATTCATACAAACAAAAAGCGATTGCAATTATATTATGCAGTTTGTTTTTAGTTTGTCATGTCTCTGCCCAGAATGCGTGGGAAAAGAAAGTAACATTAAGCGTCGAAAATGAATTGCTTAAAAACATCTTTCAATCTATAAAGGAGCAAACAGGTGTGTACTTTGTATATAATGATGATCTGTTAAGCGATACAAAGCCTGTTACTTTAAATGTAGAGAATAAGACAGTGCAGGCGGTTCTCGATATGGCCTTAAGTAATCAGTCTTTAGCTTTTAAGTTTGAAGATAACTATGTTATCATTTCACAGGAAGAAAAGCAAGAACCTGGTAAGGTGACAATTAAAGGAACTGTTCTGGATGCCTTAACAAATGAGGTAATACCGGGAGTTAATATATATGCTAAAGGGACCTTTGGCGGTGGGATCAGTGATTTTGATGGTAATTTTGAAATACCGGTATCAGGTTCGGCCACAAAAATTGTTTTTTCCTTTATCGGTTATAACACCAAAGAAGTAGATATTACTGAATTTTCGAAAAAGGTGACCATCTACCTTGAAATGAAGAACGAGGGCCTGGACGAGGTGGTGGTCAATGGTTTTTTTGAGCAAAGCAAAAGCAGTAACACAGGTTCTGTAACAAGTATAAAGAGTGAGGATCTGCTGGAAGTGTCCAATACGAATGTGTTTGATGCTTTAACGACCTTAACACCTGGTATGTATATGGTTGAGCAACCGGCCATGGGTTCTAACCCAAACCATATTCCTGAATTGGTTATTCGTGGTACCACTTCACTGGCTACCGATGGAGAACAAGGCTTAAATGCTCCATTAATTGTGATTGACGGGGTAGAGGCCAGCATGCAGCAATTATACGATATGGATATCAATGACATTGAGCGGGCCGATATATTAAAAGATGCATCTGCAACCGCTTTATATGGTGAGCGCGCCGCCAACGGAGTCATTGTTATTCAACGCAAAAAGGTAACTGCCAAGGAGGTAAGGGCGCGATACAATTTTGTGCCTAAAATGCAATTTGCCGACTTAACTTCCTTTGATTTTACCAATGCTGAAGAGAAGCTTGAGTTTGAGCGTCTGGCGGGTTTATATGATTCAGAGGATGGACGATACGATCAGACTTACCTGAATAAGCTGCAGACTGTTCGAAAAGGTGGTGATTATGACTGGATGGCCCAGCCCATTCGTAATTCCTATTCATTTACTCATTCCCTTGCTGTTACAGGTGGTGGCGAAAAAATGTTTTACGGTATTAATGGTAACTTTAATCAGCAATACGGGGTGATGAAAGGTGACTACCGTTACAATTACGGTTTGGGTTTTAACTTCAATTACCGCTTAAGCGAAAAGTTAAGTCTGAACTGGCGAACCAACATTATGCAGACCAATAGTAAGGAGTCGCCTTATGGCCGGTTTTCAAACTATGTGCAGATGAATCCCTATACGCCCTTTACCAATGAGCAGGGGGAGTATGAGCCCTACATCTATTTTTATGACAATGGTGAAATGCAGGGTGAGATGATCAATCCTTTGTATGATGCCATGAACACCAGTTCTTTTGGAAAATCAAAAAGTAAGAATATACAAAACTCCCTGGCGGGACGATGGACAGTTAATAAAAACTTCTTCGTAACAGGTAATATTAATTATACTGTAGGCGATTCCCGAAGCGATAGTTTTACATCACCCAACTCAGTTGTTTTTCTGGATCAGGCCTATGGGGAGCCAAGAGGTCGCTATTCGATCAGTGGTGGTGAATCAACTACCATAGGAGGTCAGATCGTTGGTAACTATAATTTCAGGTTTGGCTCAAAGGGTACCATTCTATCAATACGTGGAGGTGCCAATTATAATTCTAATTCAGATCGCGGATTTGGAGTTGTGGGTGTAGGATTTGCCAAAGATCGTTTGAATGATATAGGTTTCGCTTCTGAATATCCCGAGGGAGGACAACCTGTTGGAGAGGATAGCAAGGATGTGACCATAGGTTGGTTTGGTAATTTGAACTACAGTTTCCGCAACCGCTACTTTGCAGATGTGAATTATAGGGTGAGTGGCTCTTCTCAATTTGGAAAAAACAACCGCTATGCACCATTCTGGTCTGTTGGTGGTGGTTATAATGTGCATAACGAGAACTGGTTCAATGTGTCATGGGTCAATCTCCTGCGTTTTCGCGTATCAATGGGGGTAACAGGTAGCGTCAACTTCCCATCCTATATGTCATTAACGACCTATGAATACAATAACCGTTACAGTTATCATTATAGTCTGGGTTCACTCCCTATTACACTTGGGAATCCTGATCTGACGTGGCAAACGACTTACGATTACAACGTGGGTATGAACGCTTCTTTGTTTAAGAATCGTCTGGAGCTGCAGTTCAATTATTACGAACAGCACACCAAGGATATGTTGATCGCCTTAAGTCTGCCACCATCCAATGGTATTCGTAATGCCAAAACTAACCTGGGTGAAATGAAGAACTGGGGCTATGAATACTCCCTGTCTGCTGTTCTTATCAGGAAAAAAGATGTTAACTGGCGATTAACCTTTAATGGGGGCTACAATGGCAATACCATTACCAAAATAAGTGATGCCCTTCGCAGCCAGAACGAGAGTGCCAACGCCAGCTCAACCGGAGATGATGCGCCAGCTGTCCTTTACAATGAAGGAGAATCAAGCTCGGCCATTTATACAGTAATGTCAGCAGGTATTGATCCGGCCACCGGGAAAGAAATATTTATAACACGAAATGGGGATTACACCTTTAATTATGATCCTCAGGACAAAGTAGCCTATGGCGACACTAACCCTTTGTTAAGAGGTGCCATGACTTCTAATTTTAAATTAAAAGGTTTCACCTTGATGGTGGCTACTTCTTATACTTTTGGCGGAGAGATATACAATGTGACTTTGGCCAATAAGGTTGAATATGTGGATCCCCGTCAAAATGTTGACAGACGCGCCTATAGTGAGCGCTGGAAACAACCAGGAGATGTGACTGCCTTTAGAGGTATTCCTGAGTTCAATAATGTAAAATATCATACGTCGAGGTATGTACAAACAAAGAATGAACTCTATATCTCCAGGATCAATCTGGCCTATGATTTTAAGCCTGGTGCTCTAAGCAAAATAGGCTTTAAGAAATTACGCCTCGGTTTTGGTTTAAATGATATCGCCCGTTTTTCAACGGTTAAGTTCGAGCGAGGAACGACTTACCCGTTTGCCCGAAGCTTTGATTTCACCTTTAGTCCAACATTTTAATACAGATTATTATGAAGTTAAATATATATATCATATTAGTGTCGGTACTGGTGTTCACATCATGTGAGGACATATTGGATATAACACCAAAGTCAGAGATCGCAGCCGAAGAATTATTTCAGGATGTAGAAGGCTTTGAAGATGCCATGTACGGTATTTATTCACAGTTGGATGAGCCTTTCTTATATGGAAGTTTTCTGCAGGTGGTACCAGATGTATTGGCTCAGTATTATGAGTTTGGGGGTGAATATGAAAAATTCATGTCCTATGAGTATTCCACCGATGCAGGAGTGCAAAGCCAGTTACTAAAGGTGTGGTCTGATGCATATACCTTGCTGGGACAGGTTAATAGTATCTTAGACAATGCCGATGCAGAGTTTAATGATGTCAATTATGATCTGGTTCGTGGCGAGGCCCTGGGCGTACGTGCATTTATACACTTTGATCTGTTGCGTCTTTTCGCTGTGCACATCAATTCCGCTTCTGAATTGAAAAACCAGGGCATACCATATGCCGAAAATTATACACTCAATCAAATTCCGTTCTACCCGGTAGAAGAGGTATACGAAAAAGTAATAGGCGATTTACTGGAAGCTGAACAACTGTTACAGTACGATGCAGAAATATTTGTGGATTTCCCACGTGATGCATCTGTTATCAGTGGCGAAGGTTTTCAGTATGCCCGGGAAACACATTTTAATTTATATGCTGCTCAGGCCACTTTGGCAAGGGTATATTGGATGAAAGGTGACATGGATAAGGCCTTGTTATATGCTGAAAAGGTTATCAATTCAGGTAAGTTCTCTTTGGTCAGCACACCCCTTGAAATGGAAGACCTGGTAGCTGGTCGTATAAATGGTACAGAAAGTATCTGGGGTATCTATTCTAAAAGAAATATTAGTGCCACCTATCTTGGAGCAAACAGCTTGTTTGTGCAGTCTGGCATTAAAGATCAATATATCGCTGAAGATGTGCGTAATGACGCCTGGTTTCAGCCTGCAGAATCACAAGTGCAGTTAAAAAAGATGGTGAATCGTAACCTGTCCAATGATGAGCTGGATTTACCGGCTTATCCTAACCTGGGTTTGAGTATGTTACGCTATCCTGAAATGTTACTCATTGCGGCTGAGGCTTTAGTTGAAAGCAAGCCCGAACAGGCCAGGATCTACTTTGATACTTTACTGGAAGCGCGCGGTTTAACAAAATTTGCCGACATGGAGCCCGTTCAGAATGTGAGCCTGGAGGACATCAAAACTGAATATGCCAAAGAATTTATAGGTGAAGGGCTCAATTGGTTCAGCATGAAGCGCGATGATCAATTAATAAATAGTCCCATTGGTGAAGTGAATGGCGATGCTATTTATACTTTACCAATTCCATTTGAAGAGTTATTCTATCGTTAAATAAGTAATTGGTTTATAGCTAATAACTATTAATTGTTTAAACATGATACGACACAAAATATTTCAACCCTTTGTGGGGCTATTAATGGCAAGCGCTTTGTTATTCATGGCTTGTGAACAGGATTTACAGTTTTATGATGTGAATCAGAAAGATGGTGTGTACTTTGATACATTAGATGAAGAAATGCCCGATAGCCTTTATGCGACATTTGGCCCTGAAGGAGGCACTGTTCTTGATTTTCCATTGCCTCTGCAAATTCTGGGTACGCCCAAGTCTGTAAAACGCTCTATTCAATTTCGTATTGATCAGGATTTATCAACCGCGGTGGAAGGCTTGAATTATACCATTGGGGAAGCAATAATGTCCGAGGGACAGGTTCAATCACTATTACCTCTTAGCTTTATGGTGCCACCCGGACAGGAGGAGATCGATACCATTTATAATTTGGTTTTGATTCTTGAAGAAAACGAGTATTTCCGTCCAATGATGAGTGATACTTTAAAGGTTTCGTTCTATGGCTTGGTGGGGCAACCCGATTTCTGGACCGAACGGATTTTTGGACCCTATTCACCTGCTTTGCTCGGTAAATTCTTTGAATTATTCCGTGCCATGGAAAACAAAGTTCCAGCCATTTATGCAGACATAATCCGCGATTATGGCTATTACATCGATGAGGATAATATTGATGGTGATTACATATATCCAGGGGAACCTTTTTATAAGTTCTATAAAAAAGTATTTGTAAACTATGTATTCCTTGATCTTTATCAATACTACCAGGATAATCCTACCGAAGGTATTGAGGTTCCTCATCCGGATACATGGGATAATTAATGAGTGCACAGTTTTGTTTTGCACCAATGATTAATCATTCAATTATGACATCAATGAAAACGATTAAAAATATAGGAAAACAATTAGTGTTTGTATTCGGAATCAACCTGATCATATCAGGTTGTTTTAAAGACGATACCACCTTCGCTGATAAGGAAGTGCCGTTAATCGAAATGAATGCTGATAAAACAGAATTTAATATTGGAATAGGTGATTATGTTACCATTGATCCCCAGGCAAGCCAGACCTTCGGTGATCAGGTGCTTACCTTTGAGTGGGCTCTGTTAGATAATGATGTGTTGGAGGTCATTAGTGAAGAAGCGGTGCTGAATTACCAGTTCATCGGTTTAGGTACGCATCATATCCGTTTAAAGATTACCAACAATGATGGAGGTATCATACAGAACTATACCGTTAATGTTGTAACACCCTATCAGGAAGGACTTATTGTGTTAAGTACCAATGAGCAAGGTAAATCTGATTTGTCTTTTCTCAAAACATTGACACCTGAAGAGGAAGAGGAAGGATTGGAATCTGCTTTTGAAACCGGTGTTTTCTCAAGAATTAATTCAGCTTATACCTTATCAGAGGCGGTAGACATGGATTTTACCGATGAACGTATCAGTATCACTACCAGGGATAACGGTACAATATGGATGCTCGATAGTCGCACCCTAACGGTTATTGACGAACAGGCCTATGCGAACATGTTCGCTGGATTCTCACCCCTTAAAATGGTAGGCCGTGAGCACATAAGAGACGGAGCAATAGGCGATCGACAGTGGAATGACAATTATATACTGTCATCTGATGGAAGAGTTTATGGTTATTCGAGCAGTTTTAATGAGGTTTTCGAAACAGTGCGTCTCGAAAGTAGCGTTAACTACTCCATTGTGCATGGACATGAATACAATATATTCTTTGGCCAGGAAAAGGAACCGGCATATTACTGTCGACTGTATGCTGCCGATACTGAAAATGATGTGGTCTATTACCTTGCCGAATCTGGTTATACCGGATATAATAATTCTGGAGCCCTGTTTGGAAACGCGGGTATTGATATTGTAAACATGGTATGCAAGGATACAGGTGGGAGTTATGATAACTTATTTGTAGTTGGCCGTGGCAAAGGTGCCAATAGCAGCCAGGTATATGTCATTATGCTGCAATACAGTTATATGTCCAAAATTAATGGTTATTATACCTATGAGCAGACAGAGGCGTTAAGTATTGATGAAAATACTGATCTAAAGTATAACTTAAAATATAACCGCGTCTATTACTTCAATGACAATAAAGTGTACCAGTGGTATGCCACTGAAAATGCAGAGGAACCTTTGCCGATGCCAGATGATTCAGTTATTGACTTGGACGCCGGATTAGAAATCACCTGCCTGGAATACAGTGACGATTATTCTTTAATGTATTTAGGAGTTAATAACCCTGCCTTGGGCGAAATGTCAGGCTGTTTGTATGTCTATGATATCCAAAGTATGCAATTGGTCGAACAATATGACGGCATTGCCTATAAGCCAACGAATGTATTCTACAAAACAAAATAAACTTAAATAAAAGACATAATATGAGTGTTTTACAAACCCAAATAAATAAAGTCATCATCCTTGCCTTAATGGTAATGGTAGGTGCTGCATGTAGTTCTCAGCCAACTTCCTTTAAAATAGTTAAGAATGGCGAGGGTGTGAGCATACCTTTCATTATGGCAGGACAAGAGAAGATCAAGGTGGAGTTTAATGAGAACAATGAATTTACACTGGACATTACACAATTGGAAACACCATTTTTAGTGCGTTACCCGGAAGGACGTTCAATGAATTATGCCTATGTCAATGAAGGCAGTGCACAGGTCATAAATATTTCGAAAGACGGTGCCACTCATACTGGTGATAATGCCGAATACGCTAATTATTTAAATACCCGGGAGGTAGTCAGGGTAGAATTGTTAAAAACAGATAGTGAAACTGTCGCAATTGCCAAAGTAAAAGAAACGTTTGAAATAAATATAGCCGGGCTGGAAAAACAGAATCTGGATGACGTTTTCACCACTAATCAGGAAACGTATTTTACCTACCTGGGTGCTATCAAGTTCTTAAACTGGCTGAAGACTCTGCCAAATGCAAAAGAATTGAGCGACGATTCCCCAGGCATTCGCTTTATCGAAGAAATGTTGAGTCAGAAAGGAGTAATGAACTCAACTTATCAATCATATGCCAAAGGAGCCTTGGAGTTTCTGGCAGGCAGAACATGGAAAGAGGGTGATACTGTCCTGGACTGGTGTGAGCAAATTGTTAATTTAAGCTTTCGTCTTGTTGAAAAGGATGGTGGAAAGGACGTTATGGTCAACAATTCTATCCATAGACATGTCAAGTATTGTGGTATCAATGGAATGAAACCAATTATTGATAAGGCCCTATCTAAGATGACCAACCCAACGGAAATTGATAAGTTGAAGGCCTTATACGCCAGCTGGGAACATCTGGAGCCTGGAATGAAATCCCATAGTTTCAGCTATGACGACATCAATGGTAACAAAGTGTCATTGTCTGACTTCGAAGGTAAATATGTGTACATCGATATGTGGGCCACCTGGTGTACGCCGTGTGTGAAGGAAATCCCCTATGTGCAGGAGCTGGAGAAGGAGTTTCATGGACAGGATATCGTGTTTGTCAGCATTTCGTCTGATGAGAATATGGACAAATGGAAAAAGAAGGTGCTGGGCGATAATTTAAAAGGTATTCACCTGATTGATGGAGGCGACAAAGAGTTTGCTCAATTTCTTAATGTAAAGGGTATTCCTCATTTTGTATTGATCGGTAAGAACGGGGAGATAATTGATGCAAAGTGCACAAGACCATCCGATCCTAAAACGCGCACTTTACTAGAAAATCTGCTAAAAAACTAATCCAATGAAGACAGTTAAATATTTAATTGTACTACTATTGCCGCTTTTATGTGCATGCCACAGAGCGGCTGATGTTAGCATTACTTTAGACCCCAGTGAATGTGGAACAGAACAGGCCTGCATTGTATATCAGGGTGACGAATACATGTTTGAGGAAAATGAACAAGGCGCGCTTTCTGTAACATTACACGCTGTTGCTTACCCTAATTACGTGCAGGTTAAAATCAAGAATCGTTCCCGTGAATTATTTATTACCCCGGGTGATGTAATGACTGTTAAACCAAATTTCAAGGCAGCAACATCAAAGGAGCCAAGCACAAGGCTTATGGCTGAGGGTGATAATGCTGAAATAAATACTTATCTAAATGCCCGCCCTCATTATCGATTTAAAAATTATTATGAATTTACAGAACAGGAGTTCACAGAGGGATTAGATGCTTATATTGCTGAGCGCACTGCCGAATTAGAAGCCATGAATTTCACTAAGGTCTTTACAGTGGTAGAATCACAGCGCATTCGTTTTACTGCACTGTGGAATTTTTTGGCTTTTAATAAATACTTAAAGTATAAGAATCCTGAAATGGTCTATACTTCTCACATGGAGGATTACATGCTTGGTAATTTACAGTCCAATGAGAAGTTTTGCTTCTTAGATGAATACAAAACCATGGCCATTGCTTCTTCTAAAATATTCGCCACCAATGGGAAAGAAGTTGATGTGCATAATAATGTAGTTCAAAGCGTTCATTATGTGACCGAGCATTTTACCAATGAAAAACTGATCAATGGCATGATCGACTATTTTGCCAGCGACTATATTCAAAACTATAGTGTGAGCAATGGGGCGGAACTTATTGAATTTTATAATGAAAAGGTGACCGATGAAGCCTTAAAAGAAAAGTTTGCTGCATTGGTTGACGAAAAATCACGATTGGGCAAGGGGCAGCCTTCACCAGTTTTCAACTATCCGGATGTGGATGGTAATATGATAAGCTTAAATGACTTTAAAGGTAAAGCTGTATACATAGACCTATGGGCAACCTGGTGTGGCCCTTGCTGTGCAGAGATACCATATATCAAAGCCCTGGAGCACGAGTTGGAAGGTGAAAATATTGTCTTTGTCAGCATCTCATTGGATAAAGACAAGAAGGCCTGGAAAAAGATGTTGGAAAGCCAAAAGATGGGTGGTGTTCAATTGAATTTTGATGGTAACAGGGATTTTCCTCAAGCCTATGATTCCAAATCCATTCCACGCTTTATCTTAATTGATGCCGATGGAAATATAGTGGATTCAAATGCACCACGTCCATCTGATCCAAAGCTAAAGGACCTGTTCAAGACTCTATTGTAGTCCTTGGTTATTACACAATCAAACATTAGAAAAATGAAAAACATAAAAATAGTAGTATTGTTACTGGCTGTTTTTGGAATCTATAGCTGTAACATGGCACCAAAGCAAACCCTAATCGAGGTTCGTGCCGGTGAAAATAAAGGTCTGTTACAAATCCAGATTTTAAATACAAGCATTGATCTGGAAAAAGATGCAAATGGCATAGCCATAGCAAGTCTCGATCTTATCACAGAACCATGTTTGGCTTCTGTGCACCTGGGTTCTCGCGATAAGGTCATCTATATTGAGCCTGGAGATCATATCATAGTTAATATCTCTGAGAAGAGAGAATTTAGTTACGAAGGAGATCAGGCAGAAGTGAACAGCTTCCTTTTAGAGCGCGTGCCAATGGGTATCAATCCAGAGGATTATGATGCTTCCCTGGCTGATTTTAAGAAAGCTTTTGATAAGGCGATAAAAGGCTATGCAAATGTAATTGCCTCAAAACCGGAATTAAATGACGCTGCACCGGTTTTGATACAGGAGCGTAGGTATGTGATATGGCGTGTAGCTATAATCAAGTATAAAAGTAGAAAAAAGGCTATGTCGAAGGAGGAGAAGGCCTTTGTTCTTCAGTTTTTACAAGAGCAAAATGCAGCAGCATTTAACTATAGACAATCAATGGATGCTATCAACAGAGGAATTTTACTGTTAGAGCAGGATGGTATGCCAAAATCGGTAAAAGACCTTAAATGGGATGAAGGCACTGAAAGTAAACTTAATTGGCTGGATAAGAACATTACTGATAATGACATAAAGCAACACTTTGCACACAGTATTATCTCTACCTACCTGACTTATAATGGCGTTGATAAAGGGGAAGAATTTTATAAGTATTATCGTGAAACAGTTACTAAACAAGTGTATCTCGTTAAGTTTAATGCAGTGTTTGATGAGTTAAATAAAATTCAAAAAGGAAGAGTTTGCCCCGACTTCAAATACCTTGATGTGAATTGTGAACCAAGAAATTTTAATGAGTTTAAGGGTAAATATATCTATATTGATTTATGGGCTACATGGTGTGGTAAGTGTGTGGAGCAATTTCCACATTTAGAGGATCTTAAGGAGAAATATAAGAGCAATAATATTGCGTTTGTTGGTCTCAATAATGATAAAACACATGCCATAATGTCTGACTACGTCAAAAGGAAAAATGTACATGGAGAGCAATGGTATGTAGGACAGAATGATGAGTTTAACGAGTTCTTTAACATCGTTGGTCAACCGCGTTTTATTCTGCTGGACCGCGAAGGTAAAATATACGATCCTTATATGCCAAGAGCCGATCAAATGGATGAAATTACAAGCTATTTGGATCAACTGGAAGGTATTTAAGCAAAGACTGAGTTTGTATAGATAAAGATATTCATAGCAAAGTCTGCAATGTATAGTAGCTTGTTATTGTCGTGGACTTTACTATAAGCTTACACATCTGAATTGGATGGAATTCTGAGGTTTACAGCTAGTCTTTGTTTACTTATTATTACCTGCATCGGGCAGGAGACAACCATTAAAAAATAAAAAAAGTCACATGAAAAAATTAAATATACTCGTCCTGCTAATTGCACTTATAGGACTATACAGTTGCAATAATGCACCAAAAATAACAACAGTTGAAATTAATGTTGGGGAAGATAAGAGCCGCATATATGTTAATGTACTTAATCAACGCTTTGATTTATATAAAGACACAACAGGTATCGCAGTTGCAGAACTGGATGTGATCAAAGAGCCCTGTTTTGCAAAGGTTGAGGTAGGAGGTATCCAACAGGACATCTATTTAGAGCCTGGTAGCTCTGTTAAAATAAACCTGGAGAATCGTCGTGATATTATTTTTGAAGGTGATCAATCAAAGGTGAATACTTTTATAAATGAACGCATTAAATGGGATATTGCCTCAGAAAGCTATCAATTGCCTTACGCCGAATTTCTATTGGAGTATAAGCGTTCGAAAGATACCTATGGCAAGTTGGTTGATTCTCAAACTGAATTGAAGAAAGCTGCTTCCCTGATCAAACAAAACGACGACTATAAAAGATGGAATGGAGCGATACTAAAATATATCAGGAACAAGAAAGTGAAGTCTGACAACGAGATAGCTGAAATCTTGCGTTTTGTGCGTGAACAAAGTGTGGCAAGCATGCGCTTTACAAACGTTTTATCAGTTGTGGATAGAGCAATAAACCTATTATATGAACAGGATGAGCCCGGTTATCGATCATATGAATGGTATGAAGGTACAAAGGTAAAACTAAAGTGGTTGAATGACAATATACAGGATACTTTCATCAAGCAGCATTTTATGTATGCAGCCATTGAAACTTATATCCAGTACAACGGAATCGACAAAGGGGGTGAACTATTTAAATTATTTAATGATTATGTAGATGATCAAGCCTTATTGGATAAATTCAAGACGAAGTTTAATGCTTTTAAAAAAATATCGAAAGGGAGTGAGGTGCCTGAATTTAAACTAACGGATGTTAATGGAAATACAAGACGATTTAGCGAATTCAGCGGTCAATATGTTTACATCGATCTATGGGCTACCTGGTGTAGCAAGTGTATAGAACAATTCCCATATCTGGAAAAGCTGAATGAGGAATACAAGGATAAGAACATTGTATTTTTGGGTTTGAATACGGATATGAAGTTTGGTCAATTTACAAATTATTTGGAGAAGATCAATATACACGGTGAACAGTGGTACATTGGTCGAAACAAAGATTTTGATACGTTTTTTGAGGTATTGGCACAACCGCGCTTTATTCTTTTAGATCCCAATGGAAGAATATATGATGCTCATATGCTAAGAGCGGATAAGCCTGAGGTATTGAAAAGTTATTTAAATAAGCTTGAGGGCATATAAAATGATAATCCAGCCAGGACATCTGCTCCTGGCTGAATGAAAATAGCGACGATTATTTTCTTGAACAGTTATTCATTAAAAAGCAAAGAGCTTTTATACGATGGGGTTAGTTGAGTGAGCTGAAAAACGCATCATTAATATTGTAATATAAACGCTCACTGATATATATTATTTAGAGAGTATCGCAAATAAAGTGTACTGAATTAAACTGTCTTCGTTTTCCTGTTCTTACCAATGCTTTGTTTCTGTATGTGGCAGATAACAAGGTGATATTAATGTGTTAAAAAAAAAACGTGATGAAGTCTTTTGAAATAAGACTTTAAATGACGGTTTACTTCAATTAGAGAATAATTGATAAAAAAAAATAAACAATCAGTGTACCCCTAAAATCAGATGAAGCTGTTTCATTATTGCAGAGGAAAACGAAAGGCAACTAAAATAATACAAAGAAAATGGTTAATAAGATATTAATATTGATCTTCCTTACAGTTGGAATGTTGGCAGCTAATGCTAATAATCTCGCAGAAGAAAAGGATGAAAAGTCAAAAGATGAAAAAACAAGTAGCTACGAGAAGACCCTTAAAGATGCAGTGAGTTCATCTGAAGGTCTTATCCAAATGCACAAAGTAGATTCAAAGCTATACTTTGAAATCACAGAAGATTTACTGGGTAAGGATCTGTTATTTACATCACACCTCAATAAGCTCAGTAATGATAAAGTTGGTCGAATTGGTCAGATGACTTTGCTTCGACGAATCCGTTTTCAAAAGGAAGACGATAATATCTTTATGAATGAGATTCAGTTGGATTTCACTGCAGATGAGTCAAATTCTATTGCTAAGGGCTTCAATAATAACTTTTCAGATGCTACGATTGAAGTGTTCCCGATTGCGGCCACTAACGAAAAAGACAATTCATATTTGATAGAGGTGTCTAAATTTATGCTTTCAACAGCTGCGCCAATGGGTATGCCTAAGAAAGCACTGTGGAATCAAAAACCGGTCGGTTCGCTGTCGCCTAATGCTAAATTATCAAAGATCGTTGAGTTTAGATCTTTTGAGTCCAATATTGCAGTTGAATGTCGCTTTGGATTCACCAATGCGAACAAGCAACCTGTCACGGCCTTTATGCAACGCAATATCACGTTATTGCCTGAAGAGCCTATGGAAAGACGTATTTACGACCGCAGGATGAATTACTTTTATTCAAAGCAAGGCTTATACAGCGATACAGATCAGGAAGGACCCTTACAGTATGCATATGTTAATAAATGGAGATTAACAGTTAATGAAGAGGATCAGGCAAACTATAAGAAAGGTGAACTGGTCACTCCTGAAAAACAAATTGTATGGTATGTGGATGATGCTTTTCCTGAAAGTTGGAAAAAGTATATCAAACTGGGTATTCTGGATTGGAATGTGGCCTTTGAAAACATAGGCTTTAAAGATGTAATGGTTGTAAAAGACTATCCAAAGAATGATCCTGACTTTAGTCCTTCAGACGTTAATAAAAACTGCTTTACTTACATACCCTCAATCGTAGGAAATGCCATGGGTGCCAGCTGGGCCGATCCACGTACTGGTGAGATGCTTGGAGCACAGGTTTATTTTAGTCATATGATCTTAAAGCTGGCTAAAGATATGCGTTTTGCCATGACGGCAGCGGTTGATCCCGAAGCACGTAAGAAAGAATACAGCGAAGAAGTATTAGGTGAATTAATTCGAAATATCGCCGCCCATGAAATAGGTCATACACTTGGGTTGATGCATAACTTCAGGGGCTCATATGCCATTCCTACCGATTCTTTGCGCTCGGCATCTTATACAGCTGAGAATGGTATTACAGCTTCAATCATGGATTATACACGCTATAACTACGTGGCACAGCCTGGTGATGAGGGTGTTGATATGGTACCACCGGTAATGGGTAAATATGATATTGAATCCATTAAGTGGGCTTATCAGCCAATACTTGAAAAAACAACATGGAAGGAGCAATACCATATTATCAATGGCTGGATCACTGAGAAGAATGATGATCCATTCTACATTCACGGTCCGCAGGAAATGAAGCAGGTAGGGCTTATTACCGATCCGGCCGCTCAGGATGGTGACCTGGGTAATGACCTGGTTAAATCGTCTGAATATGGCATTGAGAACCTTAAGGTGATCATGGATAACCTGTTGGAGTGGACAGCCGTTGAAAATGAAAATTACAGACCGGTACACTACCGTTATCGTTTTCTTTGCGCTCAATACAATACATACATTGGGCATATATACCCGCTCATTGGTGGTTTAAACCTGTATGATCCTGTTTATGGCGATAACAAAACAGAGACCATTACAGTTAGTAAGGAAAAGCAAAAAGAGGCTCTGGCATTTCTTTACAAGCAGGTTCGTGAAATGGAGTCGTGGCTGATGCCAAAGGATATTTTGAATCTGAAAAAGCCGGGTGCTGAAGATCCAGTGCAATACCAGCAACGTGCAATTATCGATAAAACCATTTATATGAGTCAGCGTGTATGGGTAGCCAACCGCTATAATGACGATGGCTATTCAATGGAAGAATACATGGATGATATCTTTGGCTATGTTTGGGAATCAACCCTTAACAATAATAAAACATTAACGCAGACCGACAGAACGCTTCAGAATTTCTATCTGCGCAGCATATTATCCTATGGTAATTTTAACAATGGTGGTAGTAAAAAAGCAGGCAAAAAGTCTTTCGCGTCCATTGATGAAGAAACAGCATGGTTCGCTGATGTAAATAATACATCAACCTGTTCGTGCTCATCCTGTTCAGCAGGCTTATTCAAGGAAGAGGAACGATACGCCATGGCACTGGGTAGTGTAGGCGATACCTTTGATAAGATTGAAATGCGCGTGGTATTTATGGCACAGTTAAACAAGGCTTATAAATTACTGACCAAGGCCGTTAAAAAGCCAGGTCTTGACACGAAAGCCACACAGCATTATACTTACCTGATCAATTCAATTGAACCTTATGTGAACTAAATAGATCCCCGGCTGGCAATGGGCCGGCCGGGGTATTAGAAATATTTAAATATTAAATTATGAAAAGAAATCTACTAATCTTATTAATGATGCTGGCTACTTTTGCCGGCGTAAATGCTCAGGGCTGGGTTGATAATGGTAACACTGTACCTGATACCTGGGATACAGCAATACCTGTAGTAAATACAAAATTTGGTACTGCTATTGCTGTTGACGGTAACTACGCTGTAGTGGTTACTGCTTTAAAAGAAGTATATGTACAAAAGTACGAATCGGGGGTATGGTCAACTATTGCACAGTTATCCACTTCTGAAACGCCAAGCAGCTCCGGTTTTGCAAATGCTGTAGCAATTAACGGAGATGTTATTGCTATTGCGGATATGGCAATGAATTCCAATGCTGGTGCGGTGCTAATTTATGAAAAGCAAGGTGCAGAATGGTCTGATATGGCTGAAGCAACAGTAGTGTTTAAAAATACTAATAACAATTACTTTGGATCTTCCGTAGCATTAACAGATGAAGTTTTAGTTATTGGTGCACAAGGTGCTTGGCAGAATCAAAATGGTGCGGTATCTGTTTATCAAAAGAGCGTATCTGATTCATGGGCATCGACGTCTATCGTGCCAGTAACTTTGACTGAAACGAGTTCAGTTACAAGTCAATTTGGTTCAGCGGTAGCCATTGAAGACGATATTATTGTTGTGGGAGCGCAAAGGTCAAATGTGACTGTAGACGGAGCAACAGAAGGAAAGGCTGGTGAAGCATTTGTTTTCAAACGTACTGGTGACACGTGGACTGATATGGCAGGTGCCAATCATATTTTACGGAATACAGTTATTGATGACTATAATAATCTGGGGTCGTTTGTTGCGATTTCAAATGGTGTCATTTATGTGGGAGCTATGAATTATAACATAGATCCAAATCCACTTGATGGTACAGATAATGAGGGAGCTATCCTAGTTTATGGAACTGATGCTGTATTTAATGATGCTACCAGCGAAACGGATAAATATACTTATGAAACAGCCATTCTAACTGCTCCTACGCCTGTTTCTGGACAAAAATTTGCGACAAAATTTGATGTTAAAGGAGATGTTGTGGTTGTTGGTGTTTCCTCTTTAAATTCTGCTTATATTTTTGAGGGACCAGTTGATGGTGCCTGGACAACTTCACATGAAACAGTAAGTGCGACTTTGTCTGTTGATGGATTAGCTTCAACGGCTAAATTTGGTGCTTCTACTGGATTTGATGGTAATACCATTGTAGTTGGTGCTCCTGACTTTGATGATACAGATGATTCGGGTGTTCTAAAGATTGGAAAAACATTTTCATATGCTAAACCAGGAACCGGTACATGGGTCGATAATAATACACCAACTGCTAGTGCCATATCAGATGTTACCATTACCAATATGAATGAAAACTATGGTTATTCAATGGATATCGATGGCTCATTTGCAGTTGTAGGTGCACCTGGAAATCCAGAAACGGTTTATGTACTGGAACGAACTGGAGATGACTGGGCTAAGATTGCCGCCCTTACACCTAGTGCTGCTGCTGCTGGTAATTATGGTTTTGGTAATTCTGTTGCTATTAAGGGTGATGTTATTGTTGTTGGTGCTTCCTCTTATGTAAACGCTTCGGGTGATAAAGTGGGTGCAGCCTTTGTATATGAAAAAAATGGTACTTGGTCCAATGCTAATGAAACAGCTATTTTAACTGCAAGCAATGGTGCTGCCAATGACCAATTCGGTGTTCAGGTAGCTACCGATGGAATAGCAATAGCTGTTGCTGCATATGATAAGCACATTACTATTGAAACCACAGAGTATACAGATAATGGAGCTATCTATGTTTTTGAGAAAGAAAGTAATGCATGGACTCAGGTAAATGAATTATACCATACGCCAGTAGCTGCAGGTGAAGAGCTAGGTCGCTATGGAGTTGAAATAGAAGGCAACGTTATAGTCGCAGCGTCTGCTAGACATAGTATTGAAAATACAGTAGATAATTGGGTAAGATCTGGAGCAGGATTTGTGTTTACAAAGTCAGATGTTTCATGGTCAACTGCTAATTCTTCTGAATCAGCCGTGTTAGCAGGACCTACCCCTGAGGCTCACAATGTTTACTTAGGTCAAGGTCTTGAATTGGAAGGGGAGCAAATACTCCTTAGCAATGACAAACAAGAAGTATACCTGTTTGAAATGCCTGTAGGTGGTTGGACTGGTGAGATCGTTAGCAATATTGTTTTTAAACCATCTGCATCAAATACACCCGCTGCATTTGGAGATAAAGCCATTGATGCCTCATCAGGTAGAATTGTCATCGGCGACCACTGGTCAACTGAAAATGGAACTACACAAGCAGGATCTGTATATATATTCGAAGAGCCTGTTGGAGGCTGGTTAGCTTCCAATACTGAAACATGGAAGCTAGTTTCTCCAACTTTAGCAGCAAGTAACCATTTTGGGTATAGCGTTGCTTTAGATGGAGACTATTTATTAGTTGGAGAAAAAGCAGATAATGCAATTTATACAGGAGTAGGTACTGCATGGTCTTATTATTATGATGAAACAGCTACTGATATTGAAGACGAAATGGCAGAACCAGCACAAATTGTGACTGTTTCACCAAATCCATTTACAAGGTCATTGACTTTCAGCAATACACAAGATGTTGACCGTGCGGTTATTTACAGCATCACTGGTGCTGTGGTACGTACTGTTGAATTAAGAGGTACAGAGGCTACTGTTTCAACTGATGACTTACCGGCAGGTATGTATGTGGTTCAGTTCTTAAGCGGAGCTGAAATGGTACAGTACACGAAAGTGATAAAAAGATAGATTTTGGTTTGAGTATAACTTTAGTTTGTCGCCGGAAATGCAAATAGTTGGTTATTCAAACTAAAGTTTGGTTAGGTTGTGAACGAGCGGCACTTCAAAGGAAGTGCCGCTTGTCATTTCAATTTAAATACATCAAAAATGAAGCGAATCATCACCATATTGAGCCTGGTACTCACCTGGCAAATGACCATGGCCCAATCATCTCAGGTCAGTGGCTTGGTAATCGATGCCAAAGAGCGTTTGCCCTTACCCGGAGCTACAGTATTGTTACAAGCCCTCAATGATTCGCTGCCACCCCAGGGTACCATTACTTCCATGGATGGTTTGTATAACCTGGAGGTGACACACGGAACCCATGCTTTGCAGGTATCTTTTATGGGTTTCAGACCCTATAAGAAGACCATCGAAGTAAAGGATTCAGTTCTGCAACTGCCAACCATCATCTTAATTGAAGACCATGAGATGCTGGATGAAATACAGGTGGTAAGTAACCTGGCACCCACCTTTCAACGGGGCGATACCCTCGTTTATAACCCCGAAGCCTACAAAGTAAGCCTGGATGCCACCACCAGCGATCTTTTGTTGAAGATGCCGGGTTTTTATACCGATGGTGATAAGATGATGGCCATGGGTGATACCATTAAAGAAATATTGGTGGATGGTAAACGCTTTTTTGGCAATAATGTGAAAGAGGCACTGGAAAATATCCCACCCGATATGATCAAAAAGATTGATGTGTTCCAGTACAAAAGCGATGAGGCTAAGTACTCGGGCTTTGAAGATATGAATGGCGGGCAAACGATCAATATCATTACCAAAAACCAAAAGAATTCCATGCTGGTGGGCGAAGTAGCTGCCGGTTACGGTAAAGACGACCGCTATGTGGGTGAGGGTAAACTCAACCGCTACAGTGAGACGCACCGCTTTAACCTGAATGGTCGCCATAACAATGTGAATGCTCCGGTGAAGATCAACCGGGGAGGTGCCGGGGGGACCATATCGGGTAATGACATTCAACAGACCCGGCTGGGGACTAATTATGGCTATACAGGCCGGCATGATATTAATGCACGCTATAATTTTACCAATAACCAAAGCGAGAACTACAGCAGTAATTCACGCGAATATGTGGCCGGTGCACTTGCCGGTCAATATAACAGTAACGAGCGCCGCAGCAACAGCGATAACAAAGGGCATAATGCCGGACTGAGCTGGTCTAAAGAGGCCAGTGAGGTCTTTAAAATCAGCGTATCGGCCAATATGGCTCAAAATACAACGGAGAGTAAAGGTCTTAGCACAGCTGAGACCTACATGGATGGTACCTTACTGAATAAGAACACCGGTGTCAATACTAATGCGGGTGAATCAAACAGCTTTGGCGGACAGGTCAATCTGATTCATCGCTTAAATGAAAAAGGCAGTGCCTTATCGGCCAATGTCAGGGCTAATGTATCTGAGAATACAGGTCTGGGCACCCAATGGTCAGAGACCATCAATAGTGACGGAGAACAGGTGCAGGCCATCAACCAGCAGTCCAGGAGCAAGGGTGAAGGCAATACTATAAATGCCGGTCTGACCTATAACCATGCAATAGGCGAATACAGCCATGTAAATATTGGTTACACCATTAGCCAGCGCAATGGGCAATCGCAAAAGCAAAGCTTCGAATACGACGAAGATACAGAGAGCTACAGTCGCTTAGATAGCTTAACGTCAAGTGATTTCAACAATATCAGTACATCACAGCGGGCACGCCTGGCTTTTAAAACGGGGGGAGAGAAGACAAAGCTTTACCTGGGGCTGTCACTCTCGCAAAATACCCTGCAAAGTGAAGAGGTCTTCCCTGAAACAGAGCAACTCAAGGAAACCTTTCGCTTTATCGAACCGCAGCTTAAATATTCCTTTAAACAGAGTAAGAAGATCAATTGGCAGGCCAGTTATGGCATGTCGAGCCGTAACCCCTCCTTGCGAAGCCTGCAGGATGTGGTCGATATCAGTAACCCCTTAAATATTTCCACAGGTAACCCTAAGCTGAAATCATCGAGCCAACACCGGGCCAAGGTATCCATGCGTCGCTCAAACCCTGAGAAAGGCCTCTTTACCTCCTTGAATTTCAATGCCAGTCTAACCAATGATATGGTCGCACAAAACCGTGTGGTGGCGCAAAACGATACAGTTGTCCTGGAGGAATACTTTTTGCCTGCCGGCGGACAATTTAGCCAACCGGTTAACCTTGATGGTAATTATCGCCTGGGACTCAATTTTACAGCAGGGCTGCCGGTTAATAAACTGAAGTCTAAACTTAATATTAGCACAGCTACCAATTATACCCGTATGCCAAACCTTATCAATGGGGTAGTGGATCATTCCAAGCGCTTAAACCTGACCCAAAGCTTTGTGTTAAGTTCCAATATCAGTGAAAAGATTGATTTTACCATCCGCACATCCAGCAATTATTCAATGGTTGATAACCGTGGCGGTGCCAGTTCTCAATCCAACTACTTTACACAAAGCAGTGGGCTCAACCTGTATTATAATTTTTACAGGAAGTTTATTTTTAAAACCAATACCAACTATAACTATACAGGCGCCTCGGGCAACTTAGACAGCAACAGCCGCCTGAACCTCAACCTGGCCATCAGTTCAAAGCTCTTTAAAAGTAATAAGGGAGAGATCATACTCACAGCCTATGACATGACCAATAACCAGGATGAATTAAGAAGAAGCGTGGATGAATTCTCCATTTCTGAATCCTATAGCCCCACATTGAATCAGTTTTACCTGTTTAGTTTTGTGTATAAAATCTAGCAAGATCGCTTGTCGCCAATTGAATACCTTAAAAGTGTTACGAATGTCAATTAAAGACCTTGCAGTTGGTTTACCTGGTGAGTCTCTGTTTTTTTTCTATACCACTCTAGATTGTTGGTCTTTGTAAGGTACGCATAGTTGAGCTAAGCTGTGAATGTCAGTCAATATTTTCAAAGAGAAAATGATAATTGCGAGCGTGCAGAAAATCGTAATAAAAGGAAATTAATTCAACACATTAGCTTATTTTCGCGATCGTTTAAGCAGAACGATAACAAGAAATAAAGGTCAATGGTTTATAATGAAATGATTGGTTGGCTGGGCAGTATTTTATTTGCTGTTTGCGCCCTTCCTCAAGCGATACATACCTACAGAACTAAGAAATCTGATGATTTAAGTGAGTTGTTTCTGTGGCTTTGGTTCCTGGGTGAAGTATTCACATTGACCTATATCTTGTACGGAGATATTGTTACAGGCATTTATCACATTCCGTTATATTTTAATTATATATTCAACCTCTTTCTGCTGTTCTATTTGCTTTATGCCAAGTACCACTATGCCACAAAAACCACCTGGTTAAAGCTGATTCTAAATAAGGTTCTAAAGAACCAGGGCGTGTAATGTTGTACAGCTAAACGGATGAGTTGGTAATTAGCTGGTATTGAGTGTTTAGGCTGGGTTGTGTTCGCGTGCCTCAGGCTATGAAAATTCCATACGCAAGGAAATAATTTTCCTTAGGTACGGAATTTTTTTTCTTTACGTACGGAAGATTTGCTCCTTACGTACTGAATATTGCAATGTATGCATAAGCTTTGTTACTCCTGTTCAGAGCTTAGTAATAAACCACACTCAGCTTCCTTATTTGATCCTGAAATCTTTCTTGTATTTAGCTGGCGAGTATGCGGTAACCTGGCTAAAGATGTGTGTAAAATGATAACGGTCGGCAAAACCACAGGCCGTTGCTATTTCTTCTATTGATAATGTTGAGTGGTGAAGCAGGATGCAGGCTTTGTCAATGTGTTTCTTTTTGACATATTTCTGAGGTGGCAAGCAGGTTTCCCGGGCAAATAGTCGGGTAAAGGCATTGGTAGCCATATTGGCATCTTCAGCCAGTTGAGGGTTACTTAAATCATCAGTCAGATGACTTTCAATGTGTTTGATCACATCAACTATAATAAAAAAGTGAATTACCCTTCAGGCAAAACAATTATTTATGAATCAATTTATAAAAAGTATCTTGCAAATAAGAAGATGTAACAGTCAAGTATGTTAAAAAAGAATGATCAGAGATGTTAAAAGGAATATCACCACTTATAAGTCCTCAGCTGCTTGAGGCTATGGCACGAATGGGACACGGAGACGAGATAATTTTCGCAGATGCCCACTTCCCGGGCGAAAGTCTTAATGAAAGGGTAATAAGGGCAGACGGCCTTAAGGTAGCCGATCTGTTGGAAGCTGTTTTGCCATTGTTTGAGTTGGATGCCTATGTGCCTGCTCCTTTGACAATGATGGCTGCGGTTGAGGGCGATCAGTTAGATCCGGCGGTGGAAGAAGCGTACTTGAAAGCCATCCGTAAAACCAATCCTGACATAGCGCCCATTGAACGTATTGGCCGATTTGAATTCTATGAAAAAGCCCGCAATGCATTTGCCGTGGTAATGACCGGCAAAACAGCCAAATATGGAAATATTATACTCAAAAAAGGAGTAACGCCTGTGAGTTAATTATTAATAACCTGAACATGACTAAAAATCCAAAAATAGTTGAAAAAAAATACCTGGTTCCCTTTATCCTTATAACAAGTTTATTTGCCTTATGGGGATTTGCCAATGACATTACCAACCCGATGGTGGCAGCTTTTAAAACGGTAATGGAGTTGACACATACCAAAGCAACTCTTATTCAATTTGCTTTTTATGGCGGTTACGCAACCATGGCTATACCGGCAGCATTGTTTGCGCAAAAGTATAGCTATAAAAAAGGAATATTATTAGGGCTGGGTTTATATGCTACCGGAGCATTATTATTTTACCCGGCAGCCGAATATCAAATGTTTGGCTTCTTTGTAGGCTCCTTGTATATATTAACTTTTGGTCTGGCCTTCTTAGAAACCACAGCTAATCCGTTTATACTTTCCATAGGTTCTGCCAGTACAGCGACGCGACGACTAAACCTGGCACAATCCTTTAACCCGATGGGATCATTTATTGGAATGATTGTGGCAGCAAAAGTTGTGTTGGCAAATTTGGAGGCAGATAAGCATGGGGTAGAGTTTACTACTTTAGATGAAATGACCAAGGCTGCTGATCGCCTGCACGACTTGGCCGTTATTCGCGATCCTTATGTGGTATTGGGTATTGTTGTATTAATAATGTTAGTGATCATCGCAGTTGCTAAAATGCCGGATACCGCTCATCAGAAGGAATTACACCCCTGGCAGTCAATAAAACGTTTGCTTAAAAACAAGGTATACCGAAATGGTGTGATCGCTCAGGTTGCTTATGTGGCTGCCCAAATTATGTGTTGGACATTTATCATTCAATACGCTGAAAACCTTGGCTTATCAAAAGAATCTGGTCAGTACCACAATATGTGGGCCATGGGTCTTTTTATCGCGAGTCGTTTGGCAAGTACCCTGATTTTGAAATATGTTAATGCAAGTAAATTATTGATGTGGTTTGCTTTAGGAGGTATTGTAACAACAGCTGGGGCAATATTTATTGTTGGTTTTCCTGGTTTATATTTCTTGGTGGCAACATCAATATTCATGTCATTAATGTTCCCAACAATTTATGGTATAGCCTTGGGTAACGTTGGTAAAGATACTAGCATGGGTTCAGCTGGTCTTATAATGGCTATTGTAGGTGGCGCTATAATGCCTGTGCTGCAGGCGATGATAATCGACCTTGAAAGCGTGGGGTATTTACCAGCAGTAAATGCTTCATTTATTTTGCCTTTGCTGTGTTTTGTGGTAATTGCAAACTATGGTCGTCTATCCTTTAAATTGAATTTAAGGCAGAGCCCAATTGTGTTCGAAAAGAAGTTTTAAAAACGTATAGATCTATGCATCATGTAAATCAGCTCTCCTCCTTACAAAAAGCTACTCTTTATACGCATTATTGTTAAACACATATTTGACTAATGCAATTAGTTAATGCACTATAGTTCAATAAATTAAACCGCCTTAATATTTCATATGTATAATTATATTTAGTATCTTTAGTGTATGATACACAAGGGATACGATAATTATTTCAAAGGCTTTTTATCTGATTATAGGCTTGAAAAAAGAGCAGAGGAAGTATTAAAT